>JACQZS010000003.1 GCA_016213725.1 Acidobacteriota bacterium
GATCGAGCAGGACACGGCCGGCGAAGGCGGCCGCGACGTTCTGGAAGACTGCCGCATCGCCTGCGAGAACCTGAAGAAGATCCTCAGCTAGCGGCGCGTTTTTTCAGCGGATGGATCCGGCCGGAGCCACTAGTCGGCGGAAGGCTCCAGGTGGATCCATTCGTTGAGCAGCGTGTGCGTGACGGCCAGCACCACCGGGCCGATGAAGATCCCCATGATGCCGAGGCTGATCATGCCGCCGATCACGCCGGCGATGATGAGCAGCAGAGGCAGGTCCGCGCCCTTCTTGATGAGGACGGGCCGCAGGAAGTTGTCCATCGTGCCGCTGACCAGCGCAAAGACCAGAAGCAGGCTGCCGCCGAAAGCATCGCCCGTCTGGTACTTCCAGATGATGGCCGGGATCATGATCAGCATGGGGCCGAGCTGAGCAAGGCAGAGGACGAGGACGGCCGAGGTGAGCAACGCCGCGCCGGGAACGGAGGTCAGCATCAGTCCCAGGCCTGCCACCACGCTCTGCGAAACCGCGGTGACCACCACGCCCATGGCCACGCCGCGGATGGCGCCGGCGGCCAGCAGTGCCGCGCGATCTCCGCGGTCTCCGGCCAGGCGGTGGGCGAAGCGCCGCACCCCCTGGGCGGCGGCTTCGCCGTTTACGTAGAGAATCGCCGAAATGATGACGATGAGCAGGAATTGCAGCACCATGCCGCCCAGGCCGCCCACTTTTCCGACAAACCACTCGAGGATCCGTCCGGCATAGGGTTTGAGCTTCGCCGCCAGACCCTCCGAGCCCTCCGCCGCCAACCCCCTCCAGTTCTGGGAAATCTTGGCCCCCACCATGGGGATGCTGTCCACCCAGGCCGGCGGCTGCGGCAGCAGGATCTTTTCAGGCGCCTTGGCCCAGCTCAGGATCTCATCCATGTGGCTGACCAGCGCTCCGACGGCCACGCCCAGCGGGATGATCAAGACCATCAGCAGGGCCAGCGTCATCACCGTTGCCGCCAGTCCGCGCCTGCCCCACAGTCTTGCCTGCAGGCCCAGCATCAGCGGCCAGGTGGAGATCACCACCATCGTGGCCCAGAGCAGTGCCGACAGGAACGGCAGCATGATCCAGAAAGAGGCGCCCATCAGGGCCAACAGGAACAGGATGCCGAGAACGGTCTTTGTCAAATCGGATGGCTTGAATTGCGTCGACATTCGATCTTCCTCTCAATCCAACATAAGAGTAGATTTCACCAGGCGCCCTGCTTGCCGCCGAACCACCACATGAGGCCGAGTGTGACCGTATCCTGCGCCTGGTCCGGTTGGTTTGGGTTGGCCGTGGGAAAGTATCTCACATTGGAGAAGTCGCGCCGGTACTCGAAGCGCGTTTCAAAGCCCTCGCCGAAGCGGAAGCCGAGCGTGGAGGTGAGATCGTTCAGCTTCTGCGCGGTGCCGGTGAAGTAGCCGGCCACGTCGTTGAGACGCCCGTAGCGCTGTCCGAAGTAGAGCCGCGGCGTGAGCTGGTAACGCAGCCAGGCGGCGCCGGCGGAGACGCGCTGCGGAGCGGATGCCGGCTCCACGCGGTGGATGACGGCGTCGAGTTCGCCGGCCAGAGTGAGGCGGCCGCGGGTCCAGGAGGCGTAAGTGTTGAAGATGTGCGTGAGGCCTTTGGCGGGCTGGCGGTCTTCCCTGCCGCCGTAGTATTGCAGCGTCCACGAGAGGCTCGGCGCGGGCTTCAGCACCACCTGCGCGAGCTGCGATTTCCCCGTGTTGAAATCCTCCGTCTGATTGGCGCCGTTCACCAGCCAATAGCCGAGCGACAGCTTGTGGTTCACGGCATAGCTGGTGCGCACGCCCATGTGGTAGAAGGGCAGCAGGCTGAAGAGGTAGCCGCGCGAGTAGTTGATCTGATCCTTGGTGTAGTTGCCCTCATAGCCGAGCGAGCTGGCGAACTTGCCGAAGTCCACGGTGAGGCCGCTGCCCACGGGGGCGACGTAAGTTCCGTAGGACTGGAAGACGGGACGATAGACCTCGGGCCGCGGCTCGCTCAAAGGGCTGCCCTGCAGCACCTCGGTGGCCTGGCCGTACATGAGGTCCAGGCGGTAGCCCCAGCGGCGGCCGCTGGCGATGTCGGGCGTCTTCTCCAGCATGAGGCCGGTCTGGTTCAGGCCGAAGCCGTTGGAGGTGACGTCGTAGGCGCGCAGGGCGTTCGTGCCGTTCCACGGGCGGTTGGTGTTCCAGCCGAAGTAGGAGTCGACGAACACATTCACCGTGCCGAGGGGCGTTTGGCTGGCGGGCGCGGCTTGCGGCTCCACCAGGTTCCGCGCGGCCACGGGCGTTGGGGCTGGCAAGGCTGTTGGTGCGGACGCAGTGCGCGTCTCCAGCGCCGCCACGCGCTCTTCCAGCTTGGCGATGCGATCCAACAGCATCTTCTCGCGCGGTGTGAGTCCCGCGTCCTGCGCTCGGCCCAGCAGGCCCGCGGCCAGCAGCAACGTGGCGGCTTTGTGCGGCATGATTCTGGCTCCTTCCGGTGCTCGACCCAAGTGTAAGCCCGCCCGTTTGGCATTGCCTCCCCCGCGTGCTGTATGGTGGACGGCATGACAGAATGCGGCGAATCCGGCGCGCTGAATATCCGCCTCGCCACCGGCGACGACTTCGAGTGGGCCGCGCAACTCATGGCTTCCATGGACCCCTGGCGCAAGCTGGGACGCGATTTCAACCAGCGTCTCTCTCTGTGCCGCCATCCCGAGTACACGCTGCTGATTGCCGAGTCCTCTGAGAGCCGGCTGGCTTGCGCCCTGATGCACCAGCGCGGCGTGGCCGGCTCGCCGTATCTGGCCTCGCTGGCGGTACTGCCGCAGGAGCAGTCCCGCGGCGTGGGTTCCGCACTGCTGGCCTTTTGCGAATCGTACTTCGAGGGTGCGCGCTTCTTCTTCCTCTGCGTAGGCTCATTCAATCCGCGCGCCCGCGCCCTCTATGAGCGCAAGGGCTACACGCAAGTGGGCGAACTGCCGGACTACGCCATGGTGGGCGCCTCGGAATTCCTCTACGTCAAGCGCATGGCGCCGTAACTACTTTGCGGCCTTCTTCGGCACTTCCTTTTCCGGATCGAAGAGCCGCTCGTAGTCCTCCCAGTGTTTCACCATGATCTTCACCTTGCGGCGGAGCTGCGCGGCGAGGTCCGGGCCCAGCACGCGGATGTTCTCTTCGGCGCTGGTCCTGGTGGTGTCGATGAGGATGTCCCTGGTGGATTCGATCAGGTTGGCCAGCACGATGGAGTTGTCCATCTCGCTGCGGGCGATGTTCTTGATCTCGCGCCACTCGGTGATGTCGGTGAGGTGCTCCTGAAATTCGATGGGCCGCAGGAGGCGCCCGCCCTTCATGAAGTCCAGCAGGTATTGATAGTCCAGCGCGTTCTGGCCGTTCTGCAACAGGATCTCCAGCACCTGCACGCGCTTGTCGAAGAGTTCCATCGGCGCCTTCTGCGCGGCCGTAGACGCGCCGATCTGCTCCAGGTCTTCGCGGACGCGCGTCAGGTCGGCGCGCATGCGCTTGAGGAGCATGCCGGAAACGGCTGCGCCGCCCAGGCCCTGATACTGGCGCGTGCCCTGGATGTCGCCCAGGTCGCGCGCGCGCTCTTCGGTGCGCGCCTGGAACTGGTACTTGCGGTAGTAGCTGGTCTCGTCGTCGGTGAGTTCGTCCGGAAAGGGTACGAACGGCCGCGTCAGCAGCCGCTGGTGCACGGAGCCGATGTAGAGGAGCGTGCCCCCGAAGTTGAGGATGTCGGCGTCCCGCTGCACGCGGTTGAGCGCCATCCAGGCATCCACCAGCCCGCTGGCGCCGGCTTCCCCCACGCGCTTGGCGGCGATGGCGCGCAGCAGTTGCATGCGCGAGAGATCGTCGTGCGTGGGGTTCTTTTGGAAGGCGTCGTAGATCTCCAGGTAGAGGTCGCTTTCCTGGCGGTCGCCGATCAGATAAAACAGCCGCGGCGCCTTGCTCTTCGAGGCCGCCTCCAGTTCTTCGAGGTAGCGCACCGCCAGAGGCAGGCCTTGCGCCGGGTAGAACGGGTAGAAGTAGTCGAGCAGGAATCCGACCACGGCCTTGTAGACCGTGGCGTTCGGGCCCTCGATGTTGGCCACGGCCATGCCGCCGGCGAGTTTCGAGGCCACCAGGTCCGGCGAGGCCTCCCGCACCCACTCGGCGTCGATCTCCAGCGGGCCGGGCCGCGCATCTTTCGCGCCGTCCTGCAGCGCGCCGAAGAACTCGCGGTATCGCTCGTACATCTTGCGGCCGCGGAACAGCGAGTTGCCGTTCGGGCCCTGATAGAGGCCGTTGCTCCAGCTCATGCCGCTGCCGGAGTCGTTCGTGTGCAGCGATAGGATCTCGATCTCCGGGCACAGCGTCAGCAGCTTCTTCATCGACTCGCGATAAAGCGCCAGCACCTCGGGGTTATCGATGGACGGCGCGAAGCGCGGCACGCGCGAACGCAGCGGGTGGTCCACTTGCGGGCCGCGCCACAGCGGGTGCGCTTCATAGACGCGCTCCGGCAGGATTTGCGGCTCAAATGTCGTGAAGGCCGCCTTCAGGCCGAGCTTGCGCAGCACCTCGCAGCGTTGCTTGAGAATGCCCAGCACGGTGTCGGAGTAGTCTTTGGGGAGGTAGGGCTGCAGGGCGTCGGGGATCGAGACTTTGAGCAGGCCGACGTTGGAAACGGCCCAGGCGGGGTAAGGGTCGCCCGGGGTGTCCATCTGCCACATCGCCCAGGGCAGGTCTTCCGCCGTGATGACGACGTGCGTGGCGCCAGACTGCTTCGCCTTGCGCGCGAAGGTCTCAAAGCTCGCCAGCGAATCGGAATGATGCCCGAATATGACGGTTTTGAAGCGCGCGGGCGCGGCCGGTGCCGCCATGAGCATGCCGCTCAGAAGCAGAGGGAGCCCCAGGAACGAGAATCTGTCCATGGCTGGATTTTACATCGAGCGATAGGCCGGGAACTCCTTTCGCCGCGCGGCACGGGATATCCTAACCAGAACGATGCCCGTTCTGAAGTCTCTGTGCCGCGGATTGGCTCTGGTGGTGCTTGCCTTGCCGGCGGCCGCGCAGCCCTCGGGCCGCGCTTTCCGGCCTGAAGATCCGCTGCCGGGCGACAAGCTATTCCGCATGCGTGTCGTCGCCACCGGACTGGAGAGCCCGTGGGAGATCACCTGGGGCCCCGACGGCTACCTGTGGGTGACCGAGCGCGGCGCGCGCCGCATCACGCGTGTCCATCCGCAAACCGGCGCCCGCAAGGCCGCCATCACCATCGCCGAATCCGCCGCCCCCGGCGGACAGGAAGGCGTGCTGGGCATGGCGCTGCACCCGGATCTGCTCCAAAACAAACGCAGCGATTTTGTTTTTGTCGCCTATACCTACTCCGAATCCCGGCTGCCACCCAGCCCCTTTGTGCCCGATCCGGCCAGCCCATACCGCCATCTCTATCTCAAAGTGGCCCGCCTCTCCTACGATCCGGCCACGCAGACTCTGAAGGACCCGGTCACCATCCTGGCCGGCCTTCCCGCCGGCAACGACCACAACTCCGGCCGCCTCAAGTTCGGCCCCGGCCGCAAGCTCTACCTCACCATCGGCGATCAGGGTCACAATCAGTTCGGCAACAACTGCTACGAGATCGACAGCCAGCACCTGCCCACGCAGAGCGACATCCAATCGCACAACTACGCCCACTACTCAGGCAAGACCCTGCGCATCAACTTCGACGGCTCAATCCCTGCCGACAACCCGCGCCTGAATGGCGTCGTCAGCCACGTCTACACTTACGGCCACCGCAACGTGCAGGGCATCGACTTCGCCCCCGACGGCACCTACTTCGCCGCCGAGCACGGCCCCAAGTCCGACGACGAGATCAACATCCTCATGTCCGGCGGCAACTACGGCTGGCCCCGCGTGGCCGGCTTTCGCGACGACTCCGGCTACTCCTACATGCCGTGGGGTGAATCCAAAACCAGCTGCCGCGAGCTCCAGTTCAGCGACTACGACGTGCCCGCCTCCGTGCCGCGCTATCCCGAATCGTTGTTCGCCGAGCCAATCATTGAGCCACTCGCCACGCTCTTCACCGTGCCGGACTCGCACGACTTCCGCCGCGGCTCGTGCGGCGACGCCTACTTCCTCTGCTGGCCCACCATCGCGCCGGGCAGCGTCGAATACTACGCCGCGGGCGGCAAAGGCATCCCCGGCTGGGACCACGTCCTGCTGGTGCCCGGCATGAAGCGCGGCTCGCTCTACGTGCTCCCGCTCACCGCGGACGGCCAGCGCGCCGCGGGAGCCGTCTACCGCTACTTCCATAGCGCGAACCGCTATCGCGACACCGCCGTTAGCCCCGATCGCCGCACTATATACATCGCCACGGACTCCTCAGGCATGACCGTCGCCCCCGACGGCACCGTGCGCTCGGCGCTCGATAATCCCGGCGCCATCCTCGCCTTCACTTATGAGAAGGAGTCCACCCCCGCTGAAGCCGCTGCCGCCCTACGGACCGCCGCAGCATCCGAGAAGCAGTCCGAAACCAGCGTGCGGCCGGCCAATCTCGATCCGCCCCAGTTCACTGCCGCCCAGGCCGCCGTCGGCCAGGCCGCTTACAAGACAAGTTGCGCCGTCTGCCATGGAACCACGTTGACCAATGGCACCTTCGGCCCTCCGCTCGCCGGCGCCGGCTTCCAAGTAAAGTGGTCCGCCCGCACGCTGCTCGACCTGCACCGGAAAGTGCAGGCCATGCCGCCATCGGCGCACAACTCGCTGCCCGCGGCCACATACTCCGCCATCACCGCCTTCCTCCTCCAATCCAACGGCGCCCAGCCCGGCGGCTCGCCGCTGCCCGAGGGCGCTTCAGCTCTGCGCAAAATGTCGATACGCTAGTTGGCCGAAATGCCAACCCGCCGTCAGGTTCTCCAGGCTCCGGCCGCACTGGCCGCGCCGCTTCCGCCTTTCACGCCCAAGCTTGATTTCCGCTACACACCCCTCCAGTGGCAGACCGCTTACTGCTTCCCCGACGACCCGTACAAGAGCCTTGTCGACCACCGCGGCGCGCTGCTCTGCGGCCACCCCGGCCGCAAGGGCATCGATTTCTTACCGCTGATCGTCGAGTTCACCCTGCTCGGCATGGAGGACAACCGCGTCACGCGCCAGCAACTGGAAGCTCCCGGCGTGCCCATCGTGCATACGCACGTGGAACGCCCCAATGGCCGTTTCGAGATCATCACCTTCGCCACCAATCGCAGCGGGGAGGGCCGCGTCGATAACGTCCTCATTACTCCTTCCGCCCGCGCCGTGCCCATTCTCAACCTGCGCACGCGCGGCACCGTCGCTGTCACCGGATCCTCCGCCACACTCGACGCAAAGCCCCTGCTCACCGCCAACCGCCCGCCCCGCCTCCGCGACACGGCCAGCGGCTGGCAACTGCAATTCCCACTCGAACAGCAGGGCGGGGAAGTGCTGCTCCGCTTCCCCCAACAAGGTCAGGCCGTCGAAGCGAAAGACGGCCGCGCGCTGCTCGATGAAGCCCGCGCCTGGTGGAAGCAGTGGAGGCCCTTCGCCGGCTCCGTCGATTGGGAACTCCCGCGCCCCTACATGGACTTCCTCACCGCCTGCGCGCGCAATATCCTGCAGGCGCGCGAGGTCCGCAACGGCGATCTCACCTTCCAGGTGGGCCCCACCTGTTACCGCGGCCTGTGGGTGGTGGACGGCCACTTCATCCTCGAATCCGCGCGCTACCTCGGCTACCAAGAAGAGGCCCACAAGGGCCTGCGCACCACCTGGAACTACCAGCGCCCCGACGGCGCGCTCGACGCTGGCGGCGGCCCCGAACACTACAAAGACGCCGCCATCGCCATGTTCTCCACCGTCCGCCAATGCGAACTCTCGCAGAACTGGGCGGACTTCCAGCAATTCCTGCCCAACATTCGCCGCGCCGCCGCCTTCCTCAACAGCCGCCGCGACCCCGCGCGCCACGGCCTCATCGTCCCCGGCTTTGCCGACGGCGGCTTCACCAAGGGCATCGAGTTCACCAACACCCTCTGGTCGCTGGCCGGCCTGCAAAGCGCCGCCGCCGCGCCGGGCGGCGAATCGCTAAAGACTCTCAGCGATGAACTCCGTGCCGGCTTTGACGCCGCCGCCAGGCAGGAGATGCTCCGCCATCCTTCGGGCTTCGACTACCTGCCCATGGTGCTGAAGGAAGACCCCGCCTGGCAGCGCAGCGAATGGGACCGCCCGCGCCCGCAAGTGGCGCAATGGGCGCTTTCGCAGGCCATCTTCCCCGGTGTCGTCTTCGCTCCATCCGATCCAATCGTCCGCGGCCACATCGCCCTCATGCGCTCCTGCACGCGCGAAGATCTGCCCATCGAAACCGGCTGGCTTCCGCACGAGGGCCTCTGGACCTACAACGCCGGCTTCGCCGCCCACGCCGCCCTTTGGGCCGGAGACGCCCCATACGCGCGGACCGTCTTTCATGGTTTCCTCAACCACGCCTCGCCGCTCTACTGCTGGCGGGAGGAACAACCCGTCCGCGGTTCGCTGGTCTCGGGCTACGTCGGCGATATGCCGCACAACTGGGCCAGTGCGGAGTGCGTCCTATACCTCCGCCACATGCTGGCGCTTGAAGACCAGGGCTCCCTGCGCCTGCTGGCCGGCATCGCATCGTCCGATCTCAGCTTCCAGGCGCCCTTCCGCCTGGCTGACACCCCCACTCGGTTCGGCCCGGTCACTCTCAGCCTGACGCCTGAGAAGACCGGATGGACGCTGGTTTTCCGGCGCGGCGCCGGTCCCGCTCCGCAAGCCGTCCAGGTTCCCAGCGCGCTCGGCCCGCTGCCCTTCCGGGGCGCGAAGGGCGCCGCTGC
>JACQZS010000064.1 GCA_016213725.1 Acidobacteriota bacterium
AGCGATGTCGGAGGTCTTCGATGCGACCTCGCGCACCATCTGCGCGCCCATGTTCTCCAGCGCGTCCTTCAACTCGATCTCCTTGGCCACCGTAACGCCGTCCTTGGTGATCGTCGGACCGCCGAACTTCTTCTCCAGGACGACGTTGCGGCCCTTCGGGCCCAGGGTCACCTTCACGGCATCAGCCAGCTGGTTGACGCCGCGGAGAATGGCCTGACGCGAATTCTCGCTATAAACAATCTGCTTCGCTGCCATTTCTGAATCTCCTAATTGGAACCGGTAAACCTAGTTACTTCTCGAGCACGCCGAGCACTTCATCTTCACGCAGGATGAGGAACTCATCGCCGTCGATCTTGATGTCGCTTCCGGAGTACTTGCCAAACAGGATGCGGTCGCCGACCTTCACGTCAAGCGGAACCACCGTGCCGTCTTCGAGACGCTTGCCGCGGCCTGCGGCAACAACTTCACCTTCCTGCGGCTTCTCTTTCGCCGTGTCAGGAATGATGATCCCGTTCTGCACAGTCTCCTGCTGCTCGACGCGGCGCACAACCAGCCGGTCGTAGAGGGGACGGATCTGCATATCAGTCAAAACCTCCATGGTTTCTTTACTCACAAGGGAGTTCGATATGTGGCCTCCTTCATGGCTGCCACAACGCCACTATTATTAGCACACTCAGTCAAGGAGTGACAACATGCTCCGGCAACTCACACAATTTAAAACAAATATTCTTCTTGCTCACTTCTCCACAAACTGCCCCCGGCACCACTCGGCGAGTTGTAGTGTAGAAAATCTGAGCCACTGACACTCAATGCTTTCCCCGCCTGCCCCTCGTGCTAGCAATGCTATCCTGTGGTCGTATGCTCAGGCGAGCCCGCTGGCTGATCCTGCTCGCCATTGTCGCCATCGCCGCTACGGTTGGCTCCGTCTTCTTTATTCAGAAGGAAGTCCTGCGGCGAAACAAGCCCACCGTCTCAAAGCCCCTCCCCTTCAATTCCTCCGCCTCGGCCAACCTCTGGGAATATGAGATGAAGTCGGGCGACAACTCCAAGCTGCTGATCCGCGCAGCCCATTTCGAACAGGTGAAGGACCCGCCCGTCTTTCAACTCGACGGCCTGGAAATGGAAATCCGCAAGGCGGACGGCTCCTCTTTCAACCTCATCAAGAGCGCCAAGGCCACCTTCGATCAGAACGCCGGCACGATGCTCGCCCCGGGCGACGTGGAGATCACGCTGGGGCTGCCAACCGACCCCGCCAAGCCCCATGGCCGCGTCATGAAGATCCGCACCTCGAACGTCACCCTTGAGGTTCGCAGCTCAAAGGCATCGACTGACCGCCACGCCGACTTTGAATTCGACCAGGGCTCGGGCTCCTGCGTCGGAGCGATGTACGACCCGCAGATCCATGAACTCGAAATGCAGTCGCAGGTGCGCCTGGACTGGCTCGGCAAAGGCCCCGGCAAACCGCCCATGCACATCGAGGCCAGCAAGCTGCTGTACCGCGAAAGCTCGCACGAGGTCTTCCTCTCCGCGCCTTCCCGGCTCAGCCGCGGTGAGTTCAACGTCGTAGCGGAAGACAGCGTCGTGTTCCTCAACGAAAAGACGCAGCTCGACCGCGTGGAAGCCCGCAAGGCCGTCGGCACCGACAAGCAAAAGACGCGCCAGGTGGATTACCAGGCGGGCCTGCTATTCCTCTTCCTGACCCCCAAAGGCGAGGTCAAAAAGATCGAGGCGACCGAGCATGCGCGCCTCAAGTCGGTCAGCCCCACAACCACCACCAAAGTGGAGGCCGATCGGCTCGATCTCGAGTTCGAGGCCGCCGAGGATGGCAGCATCCTGAAACACGCCATTGCCACCGGCAAGGGGCGCGTCGAATCGCAGCCCGTCCCGCGCCCTGGCGTGCCGCCGCAAGGTGCGCGCGTGCTCACCAGCGAAGCCATCGACCTCGTCATGCGCGAGGGCGGCAAGGAGATTGAGCGCGTGGAGACCCATGCCCCCGGGCAGGTGGAGTTCCTTCCCGGCAAGAAGGGTGACCCTCGCCGGACAATGAACGGCGACCGGCTGCAGTTCACCTACGCCGAAAACAATGTCATCCGCAGCGCCACAGCCATCAACGTCAAGACCCGCACCGACAGTGTGGACAAGAAGGGCAAGCCGGTCGTCACCTTCACGCAAAGCAAGGGCCTGAGCAGTGAATTCGACCCCAAGACCGGCGAACTCCTCCTGCTGGAGCAGTGGGACCAGTTCGAATACACTCAAGGAGCACAGCGCGCCACCGCGGCCCACGCCACCCTCGAGCAGCCCGCCGAACTGATTCGCCTCAAAGGCCAGGCGCGGATGTGGGACGAGACCGGCTCCACTACCGCCGACGAAATCCAGCTCGACCAGAAGACCGGGGCCATGACCGCCACCGGAAACGTGAATTCCGTGCGCATGCCGGATAAGCAGCAGTCCTCCGGCGGCATGCTCTCCGCCTCTGAACCGTTGAATGCCCGTGCCGCCTCCATGACCACGGCCAACCGCAACCAGCGTATCCGCTATGACGGAAGCGCCTTGCTCTGGCAGGGGAACAACCGCCTGCGCGCCAGCACCGTGCTGATCGACCGCGAAGCCAAGACCCTCAACGCCGCCGGCAACGTCGTTACCGAAATGCCCGATCAGGTGTCAGCCGATGCGCCCACTGAGAAGCAAAAGAAGAAGGGCAACGCCTACACCATCATCCGCGCCCCTTCGCTCACCTATGCCGACAAGGACAAGTTTGCCGACTACACCGGCGGCACAACCCTGGAGCGGCCCAATCTACTCGTGAAGTCCCGCCAGCTCCGCGCCTGGTTCGAGGATGTGCCCAAGAAAGGCGGCGGCTCCGAAACCCGGCTGGATAAGGTCTTCTGCGACGGCGCAGTGGACATCAAGGAATCCACCCCCGGCAAGGAAAAGAATGGCTCTTCGGAACACGCCGAATACTACCCCGAGGAAGAGCGCTTCCTCCTCACAGGCGGCAATCCGATGGTGGTGGATGCCAAACGCGGCACCTCTCGTGGCGCCGTCATCACCTGGTACTCGCGCCAGGACTTGCTCGAAGTGGATAACAGCGGCGCCGGCCCCGCGGTGAGCCGCGTGAACCAGGACAAGAAGAAAAAGAAGTAGCCTCCGGGTTCCGCCGCGGGGAGATTGAGGGTGGAGCGCTGCCCTTCCCGTAGTTCCACCGTGGTGCCAGCGCCCTGGAGGCCCGCCGGCTGCACCTCATCGGCTGACGGCGCCCACAATCGACCGCGAAGCGGTGACCGGGAGAATCATCTTAGGCCTGGGAGGCTTCGTGGGCCGCAGTGCCGCCAGAGCAAGAGGCATCGCAAGGATAGGCCGCCGCATCCGCGGAGATAACGCGTTGCTCCCGCCATTCGTGGATAATACGGTTGAGTGGCTTTAACCCCAGACAACGGCGCGGCGAACAACGGGCAACGGATCCTCCGCACGGAAGAGATCTCGAAAACCTACCGCGGCCGGCGTGTCGTAGATGGCGTCAGCGTCAGCGTCGGCACGGGCGAGGTAGTAGGCCTCCTGGGTCCGAACGGGGCGGGCAAGACTACGTCGTTTTACATGATCGTCGGTCTGATCAACCCGGATTCCGGCCGCATCCTTTTGGATTCCCAGGAGATTACCTCCCTGGCCATGTACCAGAGGGCGCGCGTCGGCATCAGCTACCTGCCGCAGGAGGCATCCGTCTTCCGAAAGCTCTCCGTGGAAGACAACCTGCTGGCCATCCTGGAGACACTGCCGCTGAACGGCCGCGAACGCCGGGAGCGGCTGGAGGCGCTGGTGGAGCAGATGGGGCTGGACCGGGTCAGGAAGAGCAAGGGTTACATGCTCTCCGGCGGTGAGCGCCGGCGCGTCGAAATCGCGCGTTCTCTGGCCATTCGGCCGCAGTTTTTGCTGCTGGACGAGCCGTTTTCGGGCATTGATCCCATCCAGGTGCTCGAACTTCAGCGCATCATTTCCGACCTGCGCCGCAACGGCATCGGCATCCTGATCACCGACCACAACGTGCGCGAGACCCTGGCGGTCACCGATCGCGCCTACATCATCAACAACGGACGGATCTTCCGCGCCGGCACGCCTGCCGCTCTCGCCATGGACCCGGAGGTCCGGCGAATCTACCTCGGGGAGGGCTTCGAGCTTGGCCTTTAGCCTGCTGTTTTTGCTGGACTTCGCACCCCGGTGCGTTATCATGAGGGTCAGATGAGCCTGCTCTCACCGAGACTCCAGATCGCGGTCAAGCAGAAGCAAATCCTCACACCTGGGCTCGTCCAGATGGTGACGGTTCTCCAGCTGAATCGGCTGGAGTTGCGCGAGATGATCGCTCAGGAGATCGCGCAGAACCCGGTGTTGGAAGACACCGGGGAAGTGGGTGAAGAACTCACCCCGGCCGAGGTTCAGTCCCTCCTGGAAGCCGAACGGGCCCCGAATCCTTCCGACGCCGATGTCCTGCAGGTGACCAACGACGCGGCGGTTTCGGCCGAAGGCGACTCCTTCGACCACGCCGACGCGGCGGAATCCAGCGCCGCCACCGTCGACTTCGACACCCAGGTTTCCACCGAAGCCGCCCAGGCCTCCGATCCGTTCGACCAGATCGACTTCGGCAGCTATTTTGAGGAGTGGATGGACCCGGGCTACAAAACGCCCGCGTCCGAAGACTCCGACAAGCCCTCCTTTGAGACGTTCCTTTCCTCACCCGTTACGCTGACAGAGCACCTGCGCCAGCAGTTGGCGCTGCTGGTGCTCAGCACCGAAATTCGCGCCGCCGCCGATGCGATCATCGGAAACCTCGATGACACGGGGTACCTCTCCGTTCCGTTGTCGGAGATTGCCGAGGCCGAGGGCCAAACGCCCGAGGCGCTGGAAAAGGCCCTGGCCCAGATCCACAAACTGGACCCGGCCGGAGTGGCCGCCCGTTCCTTACAGGAGTGCCTGCTGCTTCAACTGGCCAGCCGGAACGCCGAAGACGGCGTCGCCTGGCAGATCGTCCAGCATCACCTGAAGCTGGTGGAAAGCAAGAGCGTGAAAGAACTGGCGCGCCTGCTGGGCCGCCCGCTCAGCCACATTCAGACGGCGCTGGAAGTGATCCGGCACCTGGACCCGAAACCCGGCATCCGCTACTCAGGCCCGGGCGCCCGGCAGGTGGAGCCCGATGTCTATATCTTCAAGGAAGGCGACGACTACATCATCCAGATCTCGGATGAAGACCTGCCACAGTTGCGGCTGAACGGAAGCTACCGCCGCCTCCTGGACCGCGAGCAGGAGCCGGACAAGGACACGCGCAACTACATCAAGGAGCGGTTTCAGTCCGCACTGCAGTTGATCCGCAACATCGAGCAGCGGAAGCAGACGATTCTCAAAGTCTGCCAGAGCATCGTGCGCCGCCAGTCGGAATTCCTCGAATACGGACTGGACGAGTTGCGCCCAATGATGATCAAAGATGTCGCCGAAGAGATTGGGGTACACCCCAGCACGGTAAGCAGGGCCGTGGCCAGCAAGTATGCACACACTCCGCAGGGCGTCTTCGAACTGCGGTTTTTCTTCTCGGAAGCCGTCCAGGGCCCCTCCGGAGGCGGCATACCGCTGCAGACCCTCAAGCGCATGGTGAAGAAGATGATCGATGAAGAAGACACTTCGAAACCACTGACCGACGACCAGATTGCCGCCAAGCTCCAGGAGCAGGGCATCCAGGTCACTCGCCGTACGGTCGCCAAGTACCGCGAGGATATGAAGATTCCCTCCACTCACCACCGACGCGTCCGCAATTGAAGTTCAGATTGCGGTCACTTTGGTGTGCGCGCGGAGGAGAAAGGCAAGTCCATGAAAATCACCTTTACTGGCAAGCAGGACAAGCTCAACCCATCTCAGGAGCGGAAACTCGCCCTGGCATTCGCGCGCCTCTCCAAGCTCTTGGAGCGGCGCGGCGAGAAAGGAGCACAGGTCATCTTAAGCACCCAAAGACACCTCCAACAGGCGGAGGTGCGGGTGAATTTCTACGACAACACACTGGTGGGCGCCGGTGGAGCGGCGGACCAGTTCACGGCCATCATGGACGCCGTAGAGAAGGTGGAAAAGCAGGCCATCAAGACGCGCAGCAAGTGGCGGGAAACCAAGCGTGCCACCCCGACGCGCGAGGCGCGCTCCATGCGGGCGGCCCCGCTAGAATTGCCCGAGCCTCAACCCGCCGCCAAGGCCAAGAAGGAAAAACCGGCCAAGTCCAAACCCACCAAAGTGGTGAAGGCGGGCAACAAAGCCACCGGCAAGCCCATGACCGTGGAAGAAGCGCTGCTAGTGATGGAAGACGACCGAGATTACCTCGTCTACCGCGACTCCGGTACCGATAAGGTCAATGTGCTCATTCGCCGCCGCGATGGCAAAGTTGACTTGGTGGAAGCCTAGATGACGGAACGGTCCTCTGCCCCGGAATTGGTCATCATCACCGGACTGAGCGGCTCCGGTAAGGGGACCGTTCTCAAATCCCTCGAGGATCACGGCTACTATTCGGTGGACAACCTGCCACTGGACCTGATCCCCAAGTTTGCCGAACTGACGAAGGACTCTCCCAACATCCGCCGCGCCGCCCTGGTGGTGGACATCCGCGAGCCTGACCAGCTGCAGCGGTTCCCGGAGGTCTACGAAAAACTCCGCAAACGCATTCTCACTCGGTTACTGTTTCTCGACGCCGACGACAATACGCTGGTGCGGCGATACAGCGAAACCCGGCGCCCGCATCCGCTGGGCGGCTCCAAGACGGTGCTGGGCAACGTCCAATCCGAGCGCGAACAGCTGTCGGCGATCCGGGCGCTGGCCGACTACGTGATCAACACGTCCACGCTCACCGTGCACCAGTTGCGCAAGCGGGTGGCGGAGCATTTCGGGAGTACCGAATCCGCCCAGTTGCAGATCTACGTCATGAGCTTCGGCTTCAAGCACGGCGTGCCGGCCGAAAGCGACCTCGTCTTCGACGTGCGGTTCCTGCCGAACCCGTTCTTCATCCCCGAGTTCAAAAACCGCACGGGGAAGCACGCCGGGGTCGCCCGCTACATCCGCAGCTTTCCCCAGACGGGCGAGTTCATTGAGCGGCTCTCCGGAATGCTGCACTACCTCATCCCGCACTACGTGAGTGAGGGTAAGAGCTACCTGACCATTTCCATCGGTTGCACCGGCGGACGGCACCGCTCCGTCATGCTGGCGGAGGAGATCTGCAAACGGCTGAGGAAGCACGGCTACACGGTGCGGGTATCGCACCGCGACCTGGCCAAGACCTGAGCCAGGCGCGCTAGTTTGCGTGCGCCACCATGGCGCGAACTGGGGCGCTCAAGAGCGTGTTGCGCGTATCAGGCGGATTCGGCTGAGGCCTCTCGGTTGAGTCCAAGGAAAGCGCGATTTTGCGAATGGCCCCAGCCAGGGCGCTCTCTCCGGACAGGCCGCGCTCCCCGGCGGCGTGTAGAGCCATGTAGTCATTGGGGATGTTCCAACGGACCTTGCGGCCGAGAACAGATACGAGCCCTTCCTTCGACACAAGATCCCGCCTGCCGGTCCGGTTGGCTGCCACTCTCAACTGCGGCTCCGTAAGCCCGAACCGGAAGAACTCCTCCAACCGCCGCCGGGCCAGATGCAGGCACGGCAACTCAGGGGTGGTCACGGCAATCACCTGATCCAAGGCCAGCGCCAGTTTTAGCGTCCCGGCCGCCGCGGCCTGGGGCAGGTCCACGATTACCCAATCGAACTCCTTGCGCGCCAATGCGATGAGAGACAGCAGACTCTCCACCAGCAGCGCCGGATCATCCGGATAGGGCAAGGACGGCGCCGGCAGGATGCGCAGGCCGTGCTGCAAAATGGTGCGGTGCGCCCAGCCGCCGCCGGACTGGAGACGAGGCAGTTGTTCCAGCGCGGAAACGACATCAAGCGCACCGTCGGGCTGCTCGGAGCCCATGCCAAGAGTTCCGGAGTAAAGGTTCAAGTCGACGAGGAGGACCCGTTTGCCGCTCTGCCGGCGCAGCGCATGGGCGGTTTGCGACGCCAATGTGGTAGCGCCCGCTCCCGGCTTGAGACTCAGAAATCCTACCGTCCGGCCTCTCGGCTCCGCTGGCGGCAGTTTCTGGCCGCCTCGGACCCGTTGCCGGAGACGGCTCGCCAGATCCAGGAAGTCCTCCCCGCAGATCCCTGGATGGTAGCAGTCCGTTGCTCCAGCTCTCAATAATTCCACCACCTCTGCCCCCGCCAGGTGCTTCGCACACGCAACGATGAGGAGGTGCGGATTCGCCGCCCGCAGCGGCGAAATCCGTTCCAGACCCTCTGTGGGGCCGTCTACTCCGAGAAAGACCACATCCGGCGACAGGACCGCGAGGGAATCACCCCCGCCTGGCGAAGATTCGAGAGTTGCGACGACTTCGAATCCTCCCTCCTCCTCCAGGCGAGAGCGGATTTCCAACGCCAGATCCTCCTCGGACACCTCGATCACCGTGCGCATTGCATCAACACTCGCCTTTGACATTGCACCCGTCATGCCAATCTCAAAACTTCCCCAGACGGAAGTAAGTCCCTTATTTGCAACACCGAGGCTGAGGCCAATTCGATCGGGCAGAGCCGTTGGGGACATTTTGTCGCATTGGGAAGGGAAGCTCTGTCCCAGCCGGCTGCCGCCTGTGGAAAACGGTTGTTACAATGGGGTCAGAAAGATCCCATGTTGGCAGCCCGGACCATTGTCGATGAAATCCTGGACCTCAAGCGGCAGCGGAACGCCATCATCCTGGCCCACCACTACCAGGACACCGAGATCCAGGAGATCGCCGATTCTATCGGCGACAGCCTGGAACTGGCGCGTCGCGCACAGCAGTTCGATGGCGAAGTGATCGCATTCTGCGGCGTCTGGTTCATGGCGGAGACGGCCAAGATGCTGAACCCGCACCGCACCGTGATTGTGCCGGACCGCGATGCCGGGTGCAGCCTGGTGGATAGCTGCCCGGTGGACCAGTTGCGGGCCTGGAAAGCCCGGCACCCCGATCACGTAGTAGTGAGCTACATCAATACATCGGCGGCAGTGAAGGCCGAAAGCGACATTATCTGCACCTCCCGCAATGCCGTGGATGTGGTCAACTCAATCCCCAAAGCGCAGCCCATCCTGTTCCTGCCGGACGTGAACCTCGGCAACTTCGTAAAGAAACAGAGCGGTCGGGAGAACATGAAGATCTGGCAGGGCGCCTGCTTCGTCCACGCCACCTTCCCGGCCCGGCGCCTGACGGCGGCGAAGCTGGAGTTCCCCAACGCGCTGGTGGCATCCCACCCCGAATGCCCGGAAGAGGTGCTGCGGCTGTCCGACTACATCGGCTCCACTTCCGCCATCATCGAGTGGTGCGTGAAGCACCCGGGCGAAGAGTTCATCATCATGACCGAGAGCGGCGTCAGCCACTCGCTGAACCGCCGCGCGCCGGGCAAGAAGTTCCACTTTGTCGCCAACGAGCAGTGCAACTGCAGCGAGTGCCCATACATGCGCATGAATACCCTGGAGAAGCTGCGGGACAGCCTGCACGATCTCAGACCGCATGTGGAACTGCCTCCGGCCCTCATGGAACGCGCCCGCCTGCCTGTGGAGCGGATGCTGGCACTGCGCTAAACTCAATTCCAGTCTCGCCATGCACGCGCTCCCGTCTCAACTTGTCGATGGTTTAGGCCGCGTCCACGACAATTTGCGCATCAGCATCACGGACCGCTGCAACATCCGCTGCTCGTATTGCATGCCCGAAAAAGGAGTGCAGTTCATCGACCGCAGCGAAGTGCTGAGCTACGAGGAGATTGAGCGCTTTGCCCGGGTGGCGGTGAGCCTGGGCGTGAACAAGCTGCGCATCACGGGCGGCGAGCCGCTGGTCCGGAAGGACCTGCCGGTTCTGGTGGAGAAACTGGCGGCCATCGAGGGCGTAAAGGACATCGCGCTCACAACCAACGGCGTGCTGCTGGCCGGGCAGGCCCGTGCGCTGTACGATGCGGGCCTGCGCCGGCTCAACGTCCACCTGGACACGCTGGATCGCCAGCGCTTCTTCGAAATCACGCGGCGGGACGAGCTGCACCACGTTTTGGAGGGCATTGACACCGCCCTGGCCTGCGGCTTCGGCCCCATCAAAATCAATGCCGTGGCAGTGAAGAACCTGGTGGAGCCCGACATCGTCCCGATGGCTCGCTTCGGCCGTGAGCACGGCATCGAGGTCCGCTACATCGAGTTCATGCCACTGGACGCCCAGGGACTGTGGGACCGCGGGCGCGTTCTTCTGGCGGACGACATTCTGCGGATGCTGGAAGAGGGCATCGGCCCGCTGACCGCCGTGCCGGATCCCGATCCGCGGGCGCCGGCGCTGGAATACCGCTTCGCCGACGGCAACGGCTCGGTCGGTTTCATCGCATCCGTGAGCCGCCCGTTCTGCCTGAATTGCAATCGCATCCGGATCACCTCGGACGGCATGCTGCGCTACTGCATCTTTGCCCTGGAGGAGACCGACGTGAAATCCCTGCTGCGCGGCGGGGGCTCCGACGACCAGATCCGTGAATTGGTTGCCCGGGTCGTCTCAGCCAAGTGGCTGGGCCATGAAATCAATACCGCGAAGTTCGTCGCGCCGCCCAGGCCGATGTACTCCATCGGGGGCTGAAGTTGAAGTCTCGCTACGCTCCATACGTCGCCGGCCTGCTGGTCTGCAGCCTCTTCATCGGCCTCGGACTGATTTTCATTCCGTATCCAGGCGCGCAATACGACGAAGTGCTGTTCGTCTCCGCCATCTACCGGCCGGACCAGGTGGAAGCCACGATGAACCTGCCCTGGCTGGGGCGCGTGCCCATCATGCTGATGACCTACCTGGGCACGCTCAAGGCCGCGATCTACGTGCCGATTCTCAAGCTTCTGTGGCCCAGCCACTACACGTTGCGCGGACCGATGCTGCTGGCAGGCGCACTCTCCATCTGGCTCTTCTTCCTGGCTCTGCGGCGTCTCGCGGGCAACAAGGCCGCGCTGCTGGCGTCGCTCCTGCTGGCCACGGACTCCATCTATCTGCTTACCTGCATCTTCGACTGGGGGCCAGTGGCGCTGCAGCACCTCTTCTTCACGCTCACCTTCTACCTGCTGTTGAGGTATTGCAGCCAGCCGCGTCCCCTGTGGCTATTCCTCGCCGGGCTGGCCTGCGGGCTCGCAATGTGGGATAAGGCGCTCTTCATATGGAGCATGGCAGGCTTCGGCATCGCCCTGACGGCGTTCCTCCCGAAACAGCTTTGGGCCGTGGCACGCGACCGGAGAATGCTGGGCGCCATCGTGCTCGGCTTCGTGTTGGGCTCCGCGCCCTTCCTCTTTTACAACGCCCGCAACCGTGGGCGCACCTTTACGGCCAACACCGAATCCGACGAGCAAAATGCGCTGACCAAGCTGGGCATGCTCGACCGCACGATGGACGGCATCGGCCTGATGGGGTACCTCTCGCGCGACAGCGTCGAGGGCCCGGCGCAGAACATGAAGAGTTGGGAGCCTCTCCCCATCCGCGCGCGGAACCTTCTGCGCGCGCCCCGGCAAAGCTGGCAACACCTGCTGCTGGTGTTCTGCCTGCTGGCCGCGCCGGCGCTGTGCTGGAGTAGCCCCAACCGGAAGCTGACGCTCATCGTGCTACTGGGCGGCCTGCTCACCTACCTGCTGATGATCAGCACGCGGCGCGCCGGCGGATCGGCTCATCACACCATCCTGTTGTGGCCGACCTTCCACCTCCTGGTGGGGCTGGCAGCCGGAGCGGTGTTCTCGCGCTGGCAGGGGCGAGTGGCGAAGATCACAGTGGCGCTGGTGCTGGGCTGCTCGCTCTCCAACCTGATGGTGCTCAACACTTATCTGGCGGACTTCATTGAATTCGGCCCCGGAATCTCCTGGAACGACGCCAGCCGCGCGCTGATTAACGAACTGGGCAAACGCACCGGCAGAATGGTGTTCTGCACAGACTGGGGCGTGCTGAACCAGATGGACTTCTATTCACGCGGCAAGATAGGCATGCACCCCGCCTCCGACGGGATGGTGCTGGGTCTGCCGGACGCCTCGAACGCCGAACAGCTGAACCTCGCCCTGAGCGATCCGAAGTTCATGTTCGTCACCATGGCGGAGGGCAAGGACCTCTTCCCGAACAACCGCAAGAAGTTCCTGGACTTTGCCGCTGCTCAGGGCTACCAGCGGCACCTGATGTTTACGATTCGCGACCGCCACACGGCGCCCACCTTCGAAGTGTATGAATTCACCCGATGAACTGCCGCCGGTGCGGGTGGAGATCACGGACGTTCTCGACTTGCACTGCTTCGCGCCGCGCGACGCCAAAGCGGCGCTGGAAGCCTATCTCGAAGAGGCCAGAGAGCGCGGCTTCCAGGCGCTGCGTATCATCCACGGCCGCGGGATCGGCGCGCAGCGGGAGATGGTGAGAAAGGTGCTGGCCCGGACGCCCGGCGTGACCGGGTTCGGAGATGCGCCGGAAGGGGCGGGGGGCTGGGGCGCAACGGTGGTCACGCTCCGTTGAGCCGTTGCGCGCGCCATTCGCGCACCGCTTCCACCAGCAGCCATCCGCCGCAAACGAGCAGGAGCGGCGCCGACCACACGCCCGGCACCAGCTTTCTCAAGTACCACGACGCGGCCAGATGCAACGCTCCGTTGCCGCACATCAGCAATCCATACGGAAGAGCGGCCCACACCATCCAGCGGGCGCCGTAGAAGGCGAGGCACGACATGCTGAGCAACGCCGCCAGGACGCAGATGAGGCCGCCCAGCCAGACGCCGAATTCGAACGTGGGCATCCAGGTCCAGAGCATCACATCGCGAAGGGACATGGCGATGGGGTTGTAAAAAGCGAGGAAGTCGTGCAGCGCTTCATCGAAAACATGCACGGCCAGCGCCAGAGTGAGTGCCACCCACGCAACGGCATAGCGTGGTTTGCGCCGGAAGGTCACTCAGACCTCCAAGTTCCCGAAGAGTCGATCGCTCAACCAGGCGTAATCGTCTTCGTTCCGCAGATTAGCGTAGAGCGGATCCACGTGCAACATGATGAGCCAGGGTTCGTGTTCGGCGGCCGCTTCGCGTAACAGCGCTCCGCCGGTTGAAATCTCACCCAGCCCGAGGTGCACCAGCGCACGGTCGAACGCCGCCACGTAACCCGTATCCGCCGCGCTCTCCAACTTCTTCAGAACGTGGCGGGCGCCCTCGGCGTCGCCCGACCTGCCGCGGATGAAACCGATGGTAGCCAGGATTCGCGCGTCGCCGCCGGAATCCGGCAGAACGGATTGCAGCACGGCCTCGGCCTCGCCCCATCTGTCCAGCGTGGCCAGCACCTGCGCCAGCAGCCGTGCCGCTCCGTAGAAGCGTGGGTTCATCTTCAACGCGGACCGGAAGGCGCCTTCCGCGCTCTCCAGTTGCCCAGAGAAGAACTCCACCATGCCGCGCGCCATTTCCAGATGGACCGATGCCGGGTCTATCAGTCCGGCTGCGCCCAGGTGCGCCCGCGCTTCGTCAAATCGCGCCTGTGGGCACATGACCGTGGCGGCATAGAAGACGCGGGCGGGCGTGAAGTTCGGATTCAGTTCCAGGGCGCGCTGGAAATCCACCTCGGCCTCATCCCAGTTCCAATCGTGGACCGCCTTCAACAGACCCCGCCATAGGTGCGCGGCCGGCAAGTTCGGATTCAACCGAAAGGCCTGGTAAATGGCCCGCGTGGCGTCCTGCACTACCATGGCCGGCGAGGCGGCACCGAATAGAGAGAGCTGCAGCAGAGAGCCGGCCACGCCGGCATAGGCCGCCGCGAATTGCGGGTCGATGCGCGCCGCTTCGTTGTAGCAGCGCACGCTGCGGCGCAGGCCGGCGGTGGTGAGCTGCGAGGCAAAGTGCCGCCCTTCCAGCAACTTGCCGTAGGCCTCCTCCGGCACCACATGGACTGGCGGCAGCGGCTCGACGGGCTGCTCCGTCGCCGGAGCAGGCACCGCCGTGGCAGGCGGCTCCCACTCGGGCACGTAGGAGCCTTCCGGCAGCGTGATCCGCCAGGGCTCGGCCGCCCCTTCGGCGGCGTAATACTGAGCCAGCTTTCGGCGCAGGCGGCGGGCCTCGACGCGGACGATGGAGTCGATGCGGGGGTCGTAGTCCTGGCCGCGGTCGAAGACCTCGGTGCCAATGGTGAACTCCTTCAACGCGGCACGGTCGCCATCCAACGCGCGCTCCACCGCGAACTGCAGGAACCGCCGCATCCGCTCCGACTGGGCGAAGGGCTTCGAGGCGAGAATCCGCGCCAGCGCGGCCCGAACGCTATCTCTTTCGATTGGCAAGAGTTGCCGTCCTTTGATGCACCAATTCTACCCCGCCTCACTCACCGTTAGCTCACCCCATCTCACTGAGGTAGCAGGGCACCTGACTGGCATTCTGAGACTGCACTGGAGGACAAACAATGCAGATTACGCAGCAGATTCGATCCTTTTATTCGCTTTCGGAGCCGCAGTTGGTTCAACTCGCCCGTGAGCGGAACCGCACTGCCTTTGACATCCTGGTCAACCACAACTACCAGCGGATGAACCGCACCGCGCTGCGCATGGTGCGCGACTCGGACGACGCCGAAGACGTGGTCCAACAGACTTTCCTGTTAGCTTGGCAGAACATTGATCGATTCCGCGGCGATTCTGCCTTTTCCACCTGGCTGACGCGCATTGCGATGAATGAGTCGCTCTCCGTTCTGCGCGGCCGCAAGCGTCAGACCGAAGAACTGAATGAAGAACTCACCACCCAGAGCGAGATGGACGGAGCCGGCTTCTCCACTCCGCTGGAGTCGCCCGAAGACCGGTTTCTGCGTAAAGAAACCAGCCGGCTTCTGCGCGAAGGGCTGAGATTCGTAAAGCCGGCTTACCGCGAAACCATGCGCCTGCGCCTGGATGAAGATCTCAGCCTGGAAGAGATCTCCCAGCGCCTGGCCATCCCCGTGAATACGGTGAAGGTACACCTCTTCCGCGGACGCCAGGCGATGAAGACTTTCCTCGAGGAGCGTCAGATTGTGCGTGCGGCCTGAGCCGCGGCAGCCACTAGACCGAAGATTCCTTGCGCGGACCCAGCGGGCTGTTCTTGCCGTCGCCTTCGTAGGCGGGGCGGGCGGCGGCCTTCTTGGTCCGCTTTTTCGTGGCCGGATCAAACAGCTTCATCTCGCCGCTGCGCCAGCTCTCGCAGCCCATCATGACGGAGGTCATGATCTGGTGCGCAAGTTCGGGGCCCAGGTTGGGCGTCTTCCGGGTGCGCATGCAGGAGAAGAAGTCGTCGGAGTGGCGCTTACCCATTTCGCGCATGGCGGTGGGGAACTCGAAGGTGCGGACCTCGGTGGGCCGGTTCAACGCCTTGGCCACCGCCATCTCCGGAGTCACCGTCACCTTGGTGCTCTCCACGAGAATGGTGCCGGAGTGTCCGTAGATCACCTCAGGCAGGTACTTGTTCGGCGCTGAATTGGCCATGGAGCCGGCCACGACGATCATGAAATTCTGGAATTCGGCGATCATCGCCAGCGTATCCGGCACGTCGCGATCCTTCTGCACGAAGATGCCCCCGCCGCCGGAAACGCGCGTGGGATACTGCGCACCCATGGCGAAGAGCATGGGGCCGACGCGGTGATAGAAGAGGTCTGAGGCAATTCCGTTGGAATACTCCCAGTACTTGCGCCAGCGGAAAAAGCGTTCTGCGCTGAAGGGCCGCTTCTTGGCGGGGCCCAGCCAGCGGGTCCAATCGATGGTTTCGGCGTTGGCCTCTTCGTCGACGTAGTAGTTCCACTCGCCCACCACGGAGTTGCGGCTGTAAGTGGTCTGCCCCCACAGCACTTCGCCGATGGCGCCTTCGCCGATCAGCTCGCGCACCTTGTGCCAGCGCTGGTCAGAGAGAAACTGGCTACCCACCTGAAGCACGCGATTGTACTTGGCCGCGGCTGCAATCACCTGGGCGCTCTCGTCCACGGTGAGGGTGATGGGCTTCTGCAGGTAGACGTCCTTGCCGGCGGCGAAAGCGTCGATGGCCATCTGGGCGTGCCAGTGGTCCGGGGTGGCGATGAGGACGCAATCGATGTCGTCGCGGCGGAGGACTTCGCGATAGTCGAGGACGATGTTCTTGTCCTCCAACTTGGTGATGGCCTTGGCGCGGTCGCGGTGGCGCTTGTAGACGTCGGAAACGGCGGCGATCTCGATATCTTTCTCGGTGTTCTGCTGGCGGACGAAGGCGCGCAGGTGGCCCGTGCCCATGATGCCCACACCGATCATTCCAATGCGGATGCGATCGTTGGCGCCCACCACGCGGGAAGCGCTCTTGGCTGGCAAGCCAGGCTTTATCAGCTTTTCCTTGGCAATCGCCGTGGTTGCGGAGGCAGCCATGGCGGCCGCGCTCAGGAAAGCGCGGCGGGAGTTGGTGGGTTGATTGTTCATCAGCGGTCCTTACCTTAAGATTCTACCTTCCTGGCAGCCGCGTTCCACTTCAGGCGCCGCCCGCTGCGGAGGGAGTCCATGGTCATGCAGAGAGAGATGGCGGTGCCGAGGCCGGCTTCGACGGGCGCGTTGGGTTCTTTGCGGGTGCGGATGCAGTCGAGGAAGTTGCGGATGTGGTCGCGGGTGGCCTGGGCGAAGGAACCGGGATGGGTCTCCTCGCGCTCGGCCTTGAGCACGGGCTCCGAGGTTTCGGGGATGAGGCGGAACATTTCGCGGCTGACGTCGAGCCGGGCGCGATGTCCGTGGAAGTGTTTGCACTGGTCCTGCGTGGGGTGATAGCGCATGGCGCTGTACCCCAGCGTGAAGGTGGCAAGGTAGTTCTCCGGGTATTCGATGCTGATGTTGGCGGTTTCGGGGATCTCGGCGTACTTGAGATTGGGCCGGCCGCCTGTGCAGGTGACGGCGCCAGGAGCGGAGGAGCCCATGATCCACTGGATGGCGTCGAGAATGTGCGCGGCCTGTCCGATGAGCATGCCTCCTGAGTAGTCGTAGAAGTGATACCAGTTGAAGAACCGGAGAGAGTCGAGTTCATGCGCCGGCGCGGGTCCAAGCCACTGCTTCCAGTCGAGCTCGCCGTCGAGTTTTCGCGGCTGGAGATCGAACATGTGATTTAACCACCAGGAGGTAACGAGGCGGATTTCGCCGAGGCGTCCGGAGGCGACGATGCGCTGGACCTCCTGGAACATGGGCGCGCTGCGGCGCTGGGTACCCACCTGGACAATGCGTTTGGTGCGCCGCACGGCGGCCGCCATATCGTAGCCTTCGTCGATCTTGTGGCACATGGGCTTTTCGACGTAGGCGTCTTTGCCGGCTCCGACGGCGTCGATGACCATGCGGGAGTGCCAGTGGTCGGGGGTGGAGACGATGACGGCGTCGATGCTCTTATCGTCCAACAGGCGGCGGTAGTCGGAGTAGGATTTGGCGCCGGTGTTGGCGACCTTGAGGCCGGCTTCGAGATTGGGGGTGTAGACGTCGCAGACGGCGGCCATTTCGGCGCCGATCTCTTTGAATTCGCCGGTGAGGAGGCGTCCGCGGCCCCCGCTGCCGATCACGCCCACCCGGATGCGGTCATTGGCTCCGAGGACGGTAGCGGCGGGCAAAGTGGCGGCGAGGAAATGGCGGCGTTCCATGATGGGGCTATTCTACGCCCCAGGGCGGGTGGAGCGTGCGCACGCGCTGCCCTGATATAGTCCGTATCCATGAGCCCCGCAGCCCTGGTTCTCCTCGCGGCTTCCCTGCAGACAGCACCGCCTGCCTGGCAACCCATGTTCGACGGCAAGACTCTGGACGGCTGGAAAATCGCCGGCTACACCAACCCCGGAGAGATAAAGGCGGAGAACGGCACTCTGCTTCTCAAGCACGGCAACCCGCTCACCGGCGTGAACTACACGAAGGACTTCCCCAAGACCGACTACGAAGTGCGCTTCGAGGCGATGCGCGACCAGGGCAACGACTTCTTCGCCAGCCTTACCTTTCCAGTGGGCGATTCCTTCGCAACCTGGGTGCTGGGCGGCTGGGGCGGCGACATCGTAGGCATCTCATCGATCGAGAATTGGGACGCTTCGGAAAATGAAACGCGCGTGTACCAGAGCTTCACGAACGGGCGCTGGTACAAGTTCCGCCTCAAGGTGACGGCCGAGAAGATCCAGGCCTGGATCGACGACGAGCGGATTATCAACGTGGAGATTGCGGGGCGCGTCGTTTCGCTGCGCCCCGGGCCGATCAAGATCTCCACGCCGTTTGGGTTCGCGTCCTACAACACGACAGGCGTGCTGCGGAGCATCGAATACCGGCTTAGCCGTTGAGCGTCCAGTTGGCGCGATAGGTGCGCTTCAACCAGTCGTTGGCCTCAGTCGAGTTTGTAATGCGGCCAGTGGCGGGATCGTATTCGAGCTTCTTGCCCGCGCGATGCGCCACCAAGCCGAGCAGCATCATCTCGATCATGGAGCCGGAATAGTCGAAATCGCAGTGCGTCTTGCTGCTGGTGCCGTGCTGCACGCCGTTGCGGTTGCCCTTGCAGGCTTCCACCCAGTCTGCCTGGAAGGGATCCTGACGCGGGGCCTCGCCGCGCTTTTCGGCCTCGATGGCGCGCGTAACGGAGTCGTTCGGCATGCCGATGGCGGGGGGGATGTTGCCTTCCATCATCTGGACGGCGGGGAAGCCGGTGGAGGTGACGGTGGCGCTGGGCATGGCGGTCATCCCCTTGGGCAGCGCCGGCGCGCGGCCGGCTTGCGGCCCGCGGCGCTGCTGGGCCTGGGCTTGCGAAGGCTGGCCCTTGCCCATGATCAGCGGCAGCAGGTCTGCCTGCGAGCGGCGCTTGTAGTAGGTGAAGTCGCCGTCGTCGTTGAGGGGAAGGATGATGCGGCTGGTGAAATCAGCGAAAATGGCGCCCTTGGTGCCTTCGAAGATGGCACCGTTGCCCACGCGGGACAGATCTACATAGCTGCGGGGATTCTCGGGCTTCAGGCCGCCCTGGTACCACACCACCTTGATGGGGCCGCGCCAGGAGTTAGCCGGCGAATCGAAGGTGACCTTGCAGCGGACGGGGCAGATATCGGGGTTGTACTTGTCGGTGAGTTCCTGGTCCACTTCGATGGCGGTGGGAGCGCCGGAGTCGATCGAATTCCAAACCAAGTCCATGGTGTGCGCGCCCATGTCGCCGATCTGGCCCACGCCAAAGTCGCGGTACATGTTCCAGAACAGGCAGTTCAGGCCCGAAGAGCCGCCAAAATACTGGGGGCTGTAAGGGTGATAGGGTGACGGGCCGATCCACTGTTCGTAGTGCATCGAAGCAGGAGGCATCCCCTCGGCGGCCGGATAACCGGGGCGGGGCAGCACGCGGGCATCCCAGCTGTGAACGGCCTTGAGATCGCCGATAGCGCCGTCGAGCACCAGTTCGCGGATACGCTCGAAATTCGGATAGGCGTGGCGCTGCGTGCCGTGCTGCGTGGCCACCTTGGCCTTGCGCTTCAGGTAATTTGCGCGCACGGTGCGGACCTCATCGACGCAGATGCCGAGCGGCTTTTCGCAGAAGACGTGCATGTCGCGATTCAGAGCCCAGTTGGCGATGAAGGCGTGGTGGTGGTCTGCCGTGCAGATGATCACGGCCTCGATGTCCTTCTGGTCGAGCATCTTCCGCCAGTCATAGTAGGGCTTGGCCTTGGGGAAAAGCTCCAACGCTTCCTTTGTGCGCAGATCGTTCACGTCGCACATCGCCACGATGTTCTCCTTCTGGAGCGTGGCGTAATGGGCCGTACCGCGGCCCCACACGCCGACAAGGGCGATGTTGAGCTTGTTGCTGGGAGCGTTGGCGCCGCGCAGGGTGCCACTCTTCAGGATGGTTAGTCCGGCGGCGGATTTGATCAGGTCGCGTCTTTGCATGGAAGTGTCCTCGCGTCTATCGTACAAGAGGATCGGGCCGTTTGCTGCCCCTCAGCGAAACAGAGGAAGCAGCTTTTCGCGCGCCGCCTGAAACTCCTCCGGCTTGAGGTGTTCGGCAGCGATAGGGATACCGGCGGGTAGTTTCTTTAACAGGCGTGCGTAAAGCGGATAGTTCATCTCTCCCGCCAGCGGGCCGGGAAGTTGATAGGATTGCCCGCCCGCCGCCAGGCGGAAGTCCTTGAGATGGACCACCGCGATGCGCCCTTTGAGCTGCTGGAACATCTCTTCGAGCACGGCGTCGCGCTGGGCGTAACGCGCGATCGGCGTAAGGTTCGGCGGATCCATCACCGCACCCACGCACTTCGGCAGCCGCTTCAGCAACCGCGCCAGCGACGGCGCGTCCGGGCAGGCGAGCGTGATGTAGGTTTCCAGCGCCAGTGTCAGCTTGCCGCTTTCGAGTGCGGCGATGTGCGGGTGGAGGAAGCGCAAGATTGCCTCCTCGGACTCCGGCGTGTTGTTGCGCGAATCGGCCTTCATCAGGTCAGCATGGTGAGATCCCGTCCACGCCACCAACCGCCGGCAGCCCAATTCCTGCGCGTAGCGGATGGCCCGCGCGAAGTCTTCCGCGCGCGTGCCCATCAACACCGTGCCGGGCGCCACGCAGTTTACGTAGGCGCCCAGGGCTTCGCACTCCAGGCCGGCGTCGCGCAGCCACCCGGGCAGTGCCTTCAGGAACGCCTCATCCACGCCAGTCCATGGGAAATTCACCATCACGCGCCGGTAGCCGGCGCTGCGCGCGGCGTCCAGCACCTTGCGCGCGCCTTCCGCGCTGGCGCCGAGCTGGCAGAGGATTCCGATACGGTCCTCCGCGCCCAGTGCCAGCGCGGCCGGCATTGCCAGAAATCGGCGCCGCGAGATCACGTCAGCTTCCACGGTGCGCGGTACGGACGGAACAACAGGCGGTTGGCCTCCTCGTTGTTCAGGATGCGGGAGTTTGCTTCATCCCACTCAATCCGCGACTTCGACCGCAATGCCACGTCGCCCAGCATCGCCACTGCCGACACATGGTGGCCGACGTCCAGATTCTCCACCGGTGCCTGCCGCGATTTGACGCAATCCAGGAAGTTCCGCGCATGCTGCGCGCGGATCGGCTCCTTCGGATCGGCCTTCCGTTTCATCTCCACCACAGAGGTGCGTTTTTTCGGCTCGGCGATCAGCTCCCAGCCCCACTGGTCGAGAATCAGGGTCGCCTCCGTGCCGGTCCAAACGACGGCATGCTCGCGCCGGTCCGGTCCAAGCCCGCACTGCACCTGGTGCTCCCAGATGAGGGTATAGGACGGGAAATCATAAATTGTGATTTGTGTATCGGGCGTTTCGGAGTTGTCTTTCAGCGCGTACTTGCCGCCGGAGGAGACCACGGATTTGGGCCACTCCGGCCCCATCGCCCACAACGCGATGTTGATCAGGTGCACGCCCCAGTCCGTCATTAGGCCGCCGGCATAGTCCCAGAACCAGCGGAAGTTGAAGTGGAACCGGTTCTTATTGAATGGCCGCAGGGGCGCCGGCCCCAACCACATGTCGTAGTCCACGCCGGCCGGCGGCGCGGAGTCTGGCGGATTTCCGCAGTCCGTGATCCAGTCGAGATAGGCAAAGCACCGCACCTGGCGCACTTTGCCCAACTTGCCGGACCGCACCATCTCCACAGCCTCGGCATAGTGCTGGCCGGAGCGCCAATGCGTGCCCATCTGCGCGATGCGGTTGTACTTCTTTGCGGCGTCGCGCACTACGCGGCTCTCGTTCACTGTCACCGCCAGCGGCTTTTCGACGTATGCGTCCTTGCCCGCCTGGAAGGCGGCAATGGCAGGCAGCGCGTGCCAGTGATCCGGAGTGCAGATGATACAGACATCCACATCTTTCCGATCAATCACCCTTCGGTAATCCTTCACCGCGTCAGGCTTCTTCTGGTTTTCTTCGGCCAGCCGCTTCTGCGTCGCCGCAATCATGGCATCGTCCACATCGCAAATTGTGACGATTTCGCATTCCGGATGAACCAGAAAGGCGTTGGAATCGGCTTTGGATATTCCCCCGCAGCCAATCAGGCCGATGCGGACTTTGTCACTCGGAGCCACCGTTGCGGCGCGGGCTGCACCCGCCGCGACAGAAGCCGAAAGCGACGAGCCCACAAACGAGCGGCGCGACCATTCAGACATTGAGATCTCCTTCCGAGGTCAGCATATAACTTTGTGGAAGCATCCGGGACCGGATAGCCCTATACTAGGGGCGAGTGGCAAAACATAAAGGCCGGATTTTGATTCGGGGAGGAAGCCACTCTGCCCGTGTTCAAATCCTATTGAAGGTGGATTTCCCTGATGCGTCGAGCCCAACTGACATTCATCATCGTGGCACTGCTGGCACTGTGTGCGCCGGCTGCCGTCGCCGCGATGAACTACTCGTTCTCTGGCGTCAGCTCTGATGGCCGAACTGTCACTTTCCAACTCACAACTGGCAGCGCGATCACCACTGCCACCGTGTTCAGCGCGGGCCAGGTGACCTGCGCTCCCGCCTGCGATAGCGTGGGCGTTTTCCCCAATCCCCAAGCCGGTTTCGACCAGGTGGTGGTGGATGTCCGGAACGCGGGTGGGCTGCCCACCTCCCACGGCTTCTATTTTGCCAGTGGCGCTTTCGCCAACCCAGGCAACTATTCCACGATCAACGTCGGCGGATCAACATCCAGCGGTTCGCTATCCGTTCAGACCACCGGCGTGCCGTCCATCACTAGCCCCTCCCTCCTTCCCAACGGCAGTGTCGGCCTCGGCTTCAGCACGACGTTCACCGCCGGCGGTGGCACACCGCCCTACGTCTTTTCCAGTGACACCGCACTGCCGGCCGGCCTGACTTTGGCGCCGGCTGGATTGCTCAGCGGCACGCCCACCACAGCCGGAACATATACCCTCACCATTCGCGTCACCGATGGCGCCAACGCCTATTCCGTCCGGGTCTACACCGTCAGCTTCGCGGCCGGCGTCAACATAGCAACCCCGATTCTCCTCGGCGGTTCTGTGGGCTCGGCATACAGCCAGACCCTTCAAGCGACAGGCGGCACCGGCATCTACACCTGGTCGCTCGCAAATGGCACACTCCCGCCGGGCCTCAACCTCGCCCCCAACGGCGTCATCAGCGGCTCGCCGTCAGCCGGCGGCGGCTACTCCTTCGCCGTCCGCGCAACCGACACCGCCGCCGCCAGCGCCACGGCGAACTATTCCATCACCATCGGATCCGTGGTCACCATCGCCTCCACCAGTCCCTTGCCCAGCGCTTCCGCCGGAGCGCCTTACTCCAACACCCTGTCCGCGGTCGGCGGAACACCGCCCTACACCTGGTCGCTGGCATCCGGCACTCTGCCCTTCGGCCTCACTCTGGCCGGCAATGGAACATTGAGCGGCACCCCCACTTCCAGCGCCAACTACTTCTTCGATTTGCGCGTCGTCGATGCCGTCGGCGCCAGTGCCAGCGCAAGCTACCAGATGTTTGTCGGCGTCGGAGTCACCATCAATACCGCTCAACCGCCCAGCGCCACCATCAACAAATCCTATTCCTACAGCATGTCCGCCATCGGCGGCACCTCTCCCTACACCTGGAGCCTCATCGGCGGCAGCCTGCCTCCTGGTTTGAACCTCTCGTCGGCGGGCGTCATCGGCGGAACGCCCACTACTCTGGGCGTCTACCCCGCCACCATCCGCGCGGCTGATGGCGCCTCCAGCGCCAACTTCTCCAACATCTCCATCACGGTGCTGCCGTCCGTCACCATCACCACCTCACCGTCGTTGCCGCAGGGCACGCCCGGCGTTACCTACAACACCGCCCTCGCCGCCACCGGCGGCGCCGGCCCGTACTCCTGGACTGTTGTCACCGGCACCTTGCCTGGCGGCCTGACCCTCTCCACCTCGGGAACCCTTAGCGGCATTCCGACCACGAGCGGCAGCTACAACTTCGTCGCGCGGGCCACTGACAGCACCACCGCTTATTCGATGCAGTCGTTCAACATCACAATCGGCGCGGCCCTCGTCATCACCACTCCAACCCAGCTCCCGGCCGGCACGGTGGGCGTGCAATACGCCCAGACTCTTGCGGCCACGGGCGGCACTGCGCCTTACGTTTGGACCATCGCCAGCGGCTCGGTCCCAACCGGTCTGTCGTTGTCCGCTTCCGGCGCCCTCGCCGGCACCCCTACCACTGGAGGCAATTACTCCTTCGTGGTACGAGTGACAGACTCCGCAGGACTCTCTACGGTCCAGACCTTCAATCTGACGGTCGGTACCGGACTCGCCATCACCACCCCTCCGCAACTACCGAACGCCGTGCCCGGTGTCGCCTACTCCCAGACTCTGACTGCGGTGGGCGGCACGGCTCCCTACACGTGGAGCTTCGTCGGCGGCTCGATCCCGGGCGGATTGACGCTGTCCACCACCGGCATACTCAGCGGCACACCTACCGCAGCGGGCTCATTCAGCTTCCAGGTACGCGTGACCGACGCCACGGCCGCCAACACCACACAGACCTTCAACCTCAACGTCGGCACCGGTCTCACCATCACCACCACCTCCCCACTGCCTTCAGGCGTGGTGAACCAGGCTTATAACCTCACATTCAGCGCCGCCGGCGGCACTCTCCCCTACGTTTGGACCCTGGCCGGCGGCACCGTTCCGGCGGGCCTGTCGTTCTCCGCCAACGGCGTGCTCAGCGGCCAGCCCACCACCCAGGGCTCCTTCTTCTTCACGGTGCGCGTCACGGACGCCACCTCCGCCAGCGTCCTGCAGAATTACAGCCTTACGGTTGCCACCGGGCTGGCGATCACCACCACCTCCCCACTGCCCAACGGCAGCGTGGGTGTTGCGTATTCCCAGACCCTGCAAGCCACCGGCGGTGTGGCGCCCTACATCTGGTCGCTCACGTCCGGCACCTTCCCCGCCGGTCTGACCATCGCCAACAACGGCGCTATCTCCGGCACTCCGGTCCAGGCCGGCAACTACTCCTTCGGCGTGCGCGTGCTCGACAACACGGGCGCCAGCGTCAACGCCACCTTCGCCCTCACCATCGGCGCAGGCATCTCCATCACTACCCCTTCGCTGCCAAACGGCGCCATGGGCGTGGCGTATAGCCAGACCCTCGCCGCCAGCGGCGGCACTACCCCCTACATCTGGAGCCTCAGCGCCGGCACGCTGCCGCCCGGCCTGGCACTCGCCAACTCGGGCCTCCTCTCCGGCACACCCACTGTCGTCGGCCAATACACCTTCAACATCCGGGTGACTGACGCCACCGCGGCGAACTCCGAGAAGACCTTCACAATTACGGTCAACCCGGGCATCGCCATCATCACCCCGTCGCCGCTGCCCAATGGCGCATTCGGCCTTGTCTACTTCCAGACGCTGCTCGCTTCTGGAGGCGTGGCGCCCTACACCTGGTCTGTCAGCGCCGGCACTCTGCCTCCTGGGTTGAGTCTCGCCACCAACGGCACCCTGTCGGGCACCCCCACCGCGGGCGGGGTTTACAACTTCACCGCCAGAGTGACCGACAACGTCGGGACCAGCGCCACCCAGAACTACCAGTTGACCGTCAGCGCCGGGATTACCATCAACACGACGTCCCCGCTGCCCGACGCCAGTGTCGGATCCAACTATTCCCTCACCTTCGGCGCCAGCGGCGGCTCCGCTCCGTATACGTGGACCGTCTTCAGCGGCTCCCTGCCTCCGGGCCTCTCCCTCTCCACCACCGGCACGCTCACCGGCGTCCCGGCGGTGGCCGGCAACTTCAACTTCGTCGTCCGCCTGGCCGACGCCGCTCAGGTCTCCACCCAGAGCACCTTCAGCATCACGGTGAACTCCGGCAACGTCTACCCCCGCTCGGGCGTAATCTCCCAGATCGCTTCCGGCGGCGGGTGGAAGACCACCATCTCTCTCATCAATCCCGGCACCGCCCAGGCCACGGTTCGTGTCAACCTCTACGCCGATGACGGCACGCCGCTGCAACTGCCCATGGTCATCACGCAGTCCGGCCAGTCCGTCACCTCCGTCGGAGCCGTTGTGGACCGCACCATCCCGGCCGGCGCCACGCTGCTCATCGAGACCGAAGCCGCCGTCTCATCCACCTCGGTCGGCTGGGCCGATGTTCGCAGCACTACCACCATCGCCGGCTACGCCATCTTCCGCCAGAAGCACGATGGCGCCGCCGATAGTGAGGGCACTTCGCCCCTGGAGAACCGCCTCCAGTCCAGCGTGATTATCCCCATGGATAACCTCATCGGTTTCTCCACGGGCGTCGCGCTGGTCAACCTCGCCAGCGACACGCAGGCCACCCTCACCGTCATCATGCGCGACGACACCGGAGCTGAAGTCGCTCGCGACACGATGACCATCACCGCCAACGGACACACTTCGTTCTCCCTGCCCGCCCGCTTCCCCATCCTCTCCGGCAAGCGTGGCACTGTGGAGTTCGTCACCAGCGTTCCGGCAGGTGTCACGGGGCTCGGGTTGAGGTTCAATCCCACCCTGAGCTTCACCTCCGTGCCCGCCATCGTCCGCTAATCACTCCGATACAGAACCGGCCCGGCCCAAGCCCAAACGGCTTCGGCCGGGCCGGTTTCTTTTGCGGCGAGGTTCCTCAGCGGCCCGTCTGCAGCGTGTAGAGCTTCACGTTGCCCGTGGAGGCGCCGATGCACGCGATATCCGGCTTGCCATCCCCCGTGAAGTCGAGAATCTTACAGTCCGCCGCGGCGATGCCGCCATCGTCCAGCACGGTTCGCGTCCACTTCTTTCCGGTCGCATCGGCCGCCTTGTACAGGAACAGCTTGTAACCCTTGCCCCGGAAGCCGGCGACAATCTCGTCTTTCCCGTCGCCATCCACATCGCCCATCGCCAGGGCGTGGCCGTTGATCATCGAATCCTCGATCACCGTCCTGTCCCAAGCCTTCCCGTTCTCCACGTAGACCACCACCTGGTTTCCATGCCACGGCTCGATCGTTGTGATCACCCGCTTCTTTCCCACTTTTCCCAACCTCACTTCGCTGGCGCCGCACTCCGGACACGGCCGCGGATCGCCCTTGCTCAACTCAGTGAACTTCCAGTTCCCCGGCCCGGGCGTGTAGAGCCGCAGGCCCTGGAAGCTGGCCGCCAGCAGGCTCTCACCCTTGCCCTTCCAGTGCACCGGCTGAATCGCGTGCGCTACCCCGTGCAGGTCGTTGATGACTACCTCCCGCTTCCACTCGCCCGGGCGGTACATGAAAACCGGCGTGTCCTGATCGTACAGCGGAGGCTGCGCCGTCGCTCCCACCAGCGGAGCGAGCAGCAGCATCTTCTTGCCATTGCCGGCCAGGTCGATCCAGCGGATGCGGTGGGCCGTCGGCGTCCGGTCGATCTCTTTCCCCGTCCATGGCTGACGCACGTCCGGCCCTGCTTTGTACAGCCACATGTCACCAATGCTCTTTGCCGGGTTCGACTCGAAATGGAATGCAATTGCACATTCCGGGATCCGGTCTCCGTCCACGTCATAACACTCCAGATTGATCGGCCGCGCGATGTTGGCCGCCAGGATGTGCTTTTCCCACTTCGGCGCTTCAAACCACGCCAGTTCGCTTCCGCGCTCGTCCAGGGCCACCAAATCCAGCTTGCCGTCGGCGTTCAGGTCGGCGGCTACCAACTGGTAGCCGGTATTCAGTCCCGCAGTCACGGTAGAATCTTTAAATTGGAGTTGCTGGGCCAGCAACGCCGCTGAGAAGAGAAACAACAGTCCACGCATAGATAGAAGTTACTTCATCCAGCGGCGGCTGCGAAACCGGCAATGCACCAAAGACATCTCATGCTCTATCCGCCGGTGCGGAGAATCGATCAGTGTTGAAGATCAAACTCAGGAAAGGCTGCGTTTGCTGCTGGCTGCTCGCCGGAGCGGCCGGCGCGGTCCGCGCCCAGAGCGCCGGGGAAGCCTCCGCCAGTACCGGGGACACCCCGGCCGCGAGCTACATCAAGCCGATCGAACCCGTTCGGCTCAGCCCCTGGTGGATCAAGCCGAACAGCAAGAAAGGCGTCGACTGGAAAGGCCTCGCCTGGCAATCCGGCATCTTCCTAAGCGCTCAGCATGCCTTCCGCCTCGCCACGGAGCCTGGCACCCGTGAGGAACTCAAGGGCAAGTTCTTCCCCGACTACGCCGACACCCTCGGCAGCTTGCACGGCTGGTCGGACGGCGACCCCTTCTACGTCAACTACGTAGGCCACCCCATGCAGGGTGCCGTCTCCGCCTACATCTGGACCCACAACGACCGCGACTACATCGGCGTCCAGTTCGGCAAGAACTCCGAATACTGGAAAAGCCGCGCCCGGGCCGCGGCCTTCGCCTGGACCTACAGCGTTCTCTTCGAAATTGGCCCCGTCAGCGAAGCTACCATCGGCAACGTCCAGAAAGTCTATCCCCAACAGGGCTTTGTCGATCATGTCGTCACTCCTTTCCTCGGCATGGGCTGGATGTTCGCGGAAGACGCGTTGGACCGCTATGTGATTCAACGCTTCGAAGGCCGCTTTGAAAACCCAGTGGCGCGTGTGTTTGTGCGCGGTTTCCTCAACCCTTCCCGCTCCTGGGCAAACGTCATGCGCCTCAAGGTCCCCTGGGCCCGCGACGACCGCCCCGGCGCCTTCTCCCCGCTCCTCAAGCCCTATCTGGCCGACCAGCGCGCCGGCCGCATTCGCCAGCCCGAGATCGCCCGCAAGGAAATCGAAGGCGAGTTCGGCCTCTCCAAGTTCGAGATTTCGATGAACTTCCGGCCCTATTTCTGGCTCTCCAGCGCCACGAACGGCCCTTGCCTCGGAGGCAGCGGAGAGGGTGCGTTCCGGGTGGCCAACTCCTGGCAGTTCGTCGTCGACGCGGGCGGATGCAAACTCACCGGCTTGGACAAGAACATTTCGGGTGATGTCCTCACCTATGCCGCCGGCCCGCGCTGGTCTCCCCGCGGCACCAACCGCTGGAACCCCTACGCTCACCTCCTGCTCGGCGGCATGCAGGTCCGCGAAGAGAAAGTGGATCCCATCCTTCGCGACCTCCTCACCGCCACCGCCGCCGCTGAAAAGCGCGACGCCGCCGCCGACTATGCCCGCTATGCCGAGGCCTGGGATGCCAACTCCTTCGCCATTACCGCCGGCACCGGACTCAACCTGCGCCTCCACCCGGCCTTTGCCCTCAAACTCGCCGACCTCGAATACCGCCGCGCCTGGCTGCCCGCCATCAACGGCCGCAACTACAACAACAGCCTGAGCTTCACCGTTGGCGCCACCCTTCGCATGGGTACCTGGTGAGCCGGGCCCAGAAATAGAAAAGGCCGCCGGACCCGCAAGTCCGGCGGCCTTCTTCCGTTCCGTTACTCTTTGCCGCTCTTCACGACAACTTCCTGCGTGTGCATGCCGTTGCTCATCACATGCTTCACGTTCACGTCTTCCATCTTGTAGTCTGCCGGAACTTCGAACAGCGATTTCGGCTGGTCGGCCCGCACGATGCCAGTCACCCGGTAGGTGGTCTCACCGGAGCGTGGATCGGTCTGCTTCCTCAGCAGGTCGAATCCCAGGTCCGGCGAGGTCCAGCGCTCGATCACAGTCTTGATCTCCCGTTCATTGCCGATCTTGCCGGCGGGAATCGTGATCGTCTGCCGGGTGCCGTTGCACACGACGCCTTCGATCGTCTGCTGGCCAAGGTTCTCCTTCTGCACGTTCGAATCGGCCGCCATCGGGCCCCCTCCATGCCGCTCGAACACCATCATCGCCGGCCCCCCCGCCTCGGCCGTGGCCTGCGTAATCGCACCGCCTTCCCCGCGGATCACTACATTGCGCTCCACGTTCACGGTCTTGCCGTCCGGCGAGTGCGTCACCGTGTTTGTCACCTGCCCCGGACCCGCCGGCATCACCAGTTTCGTGGCCGTCTTTTCCTTGTTGTTCAGCGTGTAGTGCACCTTCGCCACCGGATCGTTGATGAAGGTCATCGAAAACTCGCCGCCCGCCGGAGTCCACATGGCCGTGCCCGGAAACGTGTTCTCCATCCGCGTGCGTCCCTCCGCGTCCCGATACATCTTGCTGCTGTTCTTATGCACAATCCGGTTGCCGTCCTGCAGCACCTGCACGGACTCCGTGGTCGCCTCGGCGGCATAGGGCGCACCCTTCACCGCCTGCGCGCCAAACCGCTCCACCTGCATGCCCGGACCACCCGAGAAGAACATCGCATCACCGGCCGGGCCGGCCATGGCCGTTCCGGCGCCGTCCAGGCGGATATTGAAGGTCCTGACTTCCTTCTTCTCCTGCGCAAGGGCCACCACACCGGCGGCCAGCGCCAAACACAAGGCAAATCTGTTCATCGAAACTCTCCTTCGTGAATTTGATCTGTGAACCGGAATCCCCTCAGCGCACAAAACGGATGGCGCGAACCATGCCGTCGTCGCCGATGAAAAGCTGCGCGGGTACCGTCTCCGTCCCGCGAATTACTCCAAACTGGGCCGCTGTGGCCGCTGGCACGGTCACCGGAACCACGTGTCCCTTCTCCGCCAGAGGCGCAGCGTTGTAAAAGAACCACGGTGTCGCCGCCGGAGCGGTCCGCGCCGGAGCGGACCTCACCAGCCTGGCGCGCGGCGTACCCGCCGCAGCGGGCGCCGGTACCTCCGTCACCGCTTCCGCTACCGGAGCAACTGCCGGCGCTGGCGCCGTCACCGCCGCCGATTGCGGCTCCGCGCTGGGTTCAGCCGGGTGGCTGCGCCCTATCCAAACTCCCATCACCAGCGCCGCGGCCGCCGCCAGCCCGATCGGCAACATCGCCGCCATTCGACGCCGCCTGGCCCGCGACCGCATCTCCGACTGTACTTTGGCTCGAACTCGCTCTGGCGCCCCTGCGCCGGCGTTCTCCGCCGCCAGCGCTCGCAGCGCGTTTCCGAGTACTGAATTCTCTTCACTCATGCGCGGCAACTTTCCTGGCTCAATCTCGTCAATAACAGGGCTCGGGCCCGATGGAGGCGCGATCGCACCGTCCCTACGGCCAACCCCAACATCTCCGCAACTTCCGCGTACGGCATCTCTTCCATCTCGCAGAGCGCCACGATTTCCCGATAGTGCGCCGGCAACCCGGCCAGCGCCGACCGCACCCTCTCAACCTGCTCGGCCTGCGTCAGCCCCTCCAGCGGATCCGTCTCCGGCGCCGCTGTCTCCTCCTCCAGCTCTACGCCGGAAGTGCTCGCTCCCAGCTGCCGGAATGTGTGGTTCCGCGCCATCCCATACAGGTACGAGGACAGCGATCCACAGCCTGGATCGAACCCTTTGGCCCCTCGGATCAGGGCCAGAAAGACCTCCTGCACCACGTCCTCGGCGATCTCCGGAGACCCCGATACTCGCAACGCATATCGATACACCGGCCCCTGATGACGCGAGTAGACCTTGTCGAAGGCGTTCTCATCCCCCGACTCGATCCGCCGCAACAAGGCCGCTTCGTCAAAACTGGAAACTGCCGTCAGCAACTGGTCTCCACTCCGAATTGACGCACAGCCGCCCAAAAGTTCCAAATTCTTTCTGCGTCCCCGTCTGCCCCTCCCCAACTCCGTATGATGAAGAGGACATGAACCTCGAGCGGAACGCGCGGCTCAAAGTGGTCCTCATCGACACGCGCAACCCTCTCAACATCGGCGCCGCGGCCCGCGCCATGAGCAACTTCGGCTTCTTTGAGCTTCGCCTGGTCAGCCCCTACGATGTCGCCTTCCGCGAGGCCGTCTCCGCGGTCGGCGCCGCCGATGTAGTCAAGAGCGCCGCCGTCTACCCCGACGTCGCCTCCGCTGTCCGGGATTGCAGTCTGGTTGTCGGCGCCACCGGCCTCGGGCACCGCCAAATGCAGCACCCCCTGCACCGCCTCGAAAAGGCCGGACGCCTCATTCGCCGCCACCTGGAATCCGCCAATGCCGCCCTGCTCTTCGGCAGCGAGAAGTTCGGCCTCTCAAACAGTGATGTCGCCCACTGCCATTGGCTTGCCCATATCCCCACCCGCCCGGACCACGACTCCATGAACCTGGCCCAGGCCGTCGCCGTCTGCCTCTACGAACTCATCCGCCATCCTTCCGCCGCCCGCCGGCTCCCCGAGCCCGCCGAAGCCGCCACGGGGGAAGAGGTTCAGCGCTTCACCCAGTTGCTGGAGGACCTCCTCCAAGTCAGCGGCTACACGGACTATGACTTGGCAAAGAACGGTTCCGATAAGACCCACCGCCTGGTCCGCCGCCTCCACCTCCGCGCCCGGGACGCCTCCGTGTGGACCGGCATGCTCCGCCAAATTCTCTGGAAGATTAGAAATCCCTGATCCGCCCCGGCAGCGCTCCCGGCGCCGGGTGTTATTCTGGCAATTGCCATGACAAAGGTCCAAGCAAAGTACCACTTCACCAAGCCGTTTGAGGAGGGTTGGACCGCCGCCATCGAGCGCCTGCACTCGGTCTACGGCCTCCAGGCCGTGCAACTCGCCCCGGACCTCCAGCACCTCACAGTCCTCTACGACGCGTCCCGCCTGAAGCTGACCGACGTCGAACGCCAACTCCGGGTGGCCGGCCTCCCACTAGAGCGGGCCTGACCGTTGCCTTCTGCCAACATGAAACAGTTCGCTGATTTTCTCCGGTTCTGGGGCGAGTGGCATGGAACCGGACGCTTCCTCGCGGTTCTGGCGGTTGCCATCTTTGTCCTCGGAGTCCTGCGATTGCTGCTGCTGCGCGGCATGAAAAAGGCGGCCCAGCAGACTGAAACCGTGGTGGATGACGACATCGTCTTCTCGCTTCGCGGTCCGGCGCGCCTCTGGGTGATTCTGGGTGGGTTGATCGTGGCGGTCAGGACGCTCGATGAACGTGACATCCCCAAGTCCGTCTCCGTGATCCTGGCCGACATCATGGCCATCCTCTTCCTGATCTCGGTCACCATGGTTGCCTCGCGCGTCACCATCATCTTCCTGCGGCACAAGATGGCGACCTCCGGCGGTAGCCAGCGGATCACCACGCTCACTACCACCATGATCCGGATCCTCTGGGCCATTCCCGGCTTCCTGGTCGTCCTGCGGTTGTTCGAAGTCTCGCTCGCCCCAGCCCTTACCGCCCTCGGCGTCGGCGGCCTCGCCGTCAGCCTGGCCCTCAAAGATACCCTGGCCAACGTCTTCTCCGGGTTCTACATCAGCATGGCCGGGAATATCCACAAGGGCGACTACATCAAGCTGGACAGCGGCCAGGAGGGCTTCGTCGAGGATGTCAAATGGCGCATCACCAGCCTGCGCACCCTCCAGAACAACCTCGTCGTCATCCCGAATTCCAAGCTGAGCGAAGCGCTGGTTACGAATTACTCCTACCCCGATAAACGCATGGCGCTGCCCATCCAGATCGGCGTTGAGTACGGCAGCGATCTGCTCAAGGTCGAGGCCGCGCTGCTCTCTGTCGCCCAGGCATCTGCCGGCCAGGTCGAAGGGCTGCTCGCCGATCCGCCCCCCGTCGTCCGTTTCAACCCCGGCTTTGGCGACTCCTCGCTCAACCTCACACTCGTCGTTCAGATAGCGGAATTCCCCCAACAGTTCGCCGTAATGGATGAACTCCGCCGCCGCATCCTCCTCCGCTTCCGGGAAGAGGGCATCGGTATTCCGTTCCCCGTCCGCACGCTTGACCTCGCGCCAGGGTCACTCAAGCGTGCCCTTGAAGACACCCCGCCCTCGAGTTCTGGCCGCTGAATCGAACCGGCGGGAGTCCTATTTCTTGACTGAGTCGCCGGTCTTGGAGATTGCCGAGCCGGTCTTGTCCAAACCCGTCCCAACACCCTTTTGCACGGCTTTGCCTGCATCCTTGCTCGCGTCCACCGTGGCGTTGGTCGCCTTCTTCGTCCCCGAAGCCGTCGCCTTGGCCGCGTCCGTTGTCGCATCCGCCGTCACCGCCCCGGCTTTCTTCGTGCCTTCCACCGTGGCGTGCGTCGCCTTCTTCGTCCCCGAAGCCGTCGCCTTGGCCGCATCCTTGGTGATATCCGCCGTCGCCGCCCCGGCTTTCTTCGTGCCTTCTACCGTCGCGTGCGTCGCCTTCTTCGCGCCGGAAGCTGTGGCCTTGGCCGCATCCGTAGTCACATCCGCCGTCGCCGCACCCGCCTTCTTCGTGCCTTCCACGGTTGCCGATCCGGCCTTCTTGGTCGCATCGACAGTGGCGGAAGTCGCTTTTGTCGTGGCATCCGAAGTGGCGTGAGCCGCCTTCGTGAAGACGTTCTCTTTTTCCTTTGCCGGCTTGGTGTCTTGAGCCACACTCAGCCCCCCGGCCATCAAGGCGGCAAAAACAAAGAGTGCCAGTTTTGTCATAGCTATATCGTGCCTCAGGCCCTGCGCCTTTGCAAGTTCGTGGTTTGACAGCCGTTCCTGCGGAAACCTATACTGGGACTTGAGCCCTGATGGCGCGGGGATATCCCTGTGTCCACATTACGCGGAGTGGCGCGGGGCACAGGTAGGAAGAAGAAATGCCGAAGAGAACGTTTCAGCCGAACAATCACAAGCGGGCGAAGACCCACGGATTCCGTGTCCGCATGAAGACCAAGAATGGCCGGGCAGTCCTGGCCCGCCGCCGTGCGCGTGGCCGGCACAAGCTGACCGTCAGTGACGAGAGAGCAATCCGCCACGCCTAACCAGCCTGAAGAACCCCGCCGATACAACCTCCCCAAAGAGCGGAAGTTGTTGAAGTCCAGTCAGTTCCGGCAGGTGTATGATGCCGGTTTCCGAATCCCCAGCAATAGTTTCGTTGCTTTCTGCTGGAAGGCTGCGGAAGCCGATGGCCCCAAGGTGGGCTTCACCACACCCCGGGCTTTAGGCAAGGCGGTCCGGAGAAACAGAATGAAGCGCCGGCTGCGGGAAACCGTCCGGAAAAACCTGTGGAAGCTCGCTCCGGAATGGCGGATCGTGTGGAATCTGAGGCGAGCCAGCGCCGATGCGCCACAAACGCAACTGGATCAGGAAGTGGAGAGGGTCTTTCTGAAATGCAAGGATTGATCCTGGCTCTCCTCTCCGCATACAAACGGTGGGTTTCGCCTCTGCTGCCAGGCGCCTGCCGCTTTCACCCCACCTGCAGCGAATACATGATCGAAGCGGTCAGGCGCTACGGCTCCCGGCGCGGGGTATGGTTGGGCTTGCGCAGACTCGCCCGCTGCCACCCCCTGAACCCCGGCGGCCTCGATCCCGTTGTATAGAGAGAGACCCCCCATGGCCGACGAATCGAACCCAAAGTCCCCCAAACCCTCTGGCGACAAGCCTGAAATGAGCATGGAGAAACGCATGCTCATCGCCTTCGGGCTGATGGGCCTGGTGCTTTTCGGCACCCAGTTCTTCATGCCGAAGGCACCCAAGCCGGCCGCCGACAAGACGCCCGCCCCCGTGGCTTCCCAGTCCGCGCCCGCCACACCTCAGCCGGCCGCCCCCAAGCCAGCCCAGCCCAGTCCCGCTGTCCCTTCCCCCGCCGGCCAGACTAAAGCTGCCGCCGCACCCGCCGCCGCGCCCGCTGTCTCCGCTGCTAAGGAAGAACTCCTCACCGTCGAGACGGACGTCTACCGCATCGTTTTCTCAAACAAAGGCGCCGTGGTCCGCAGCTGGGTGCTGAAGAAATACAAGGACGGCTCCGGCCAGCCCGTCGAACTTGCCAGCGCCAGCGCCGCCCCCAAGGCTGGTTGGCCCTTCGCCTTTGTCTTCCCCCGGGAAAAGCCCGGCGTGGAACTGAACGGTGTCCTTTTCTCCGCCAGCCAGCCCGACCCTCTCACGGTTGAGTTCACTTACGGGGACGGGAAGGTGTCTGCCAGGAAGTCCTTCCGCTTCGAGGCCAAAGGCTACCGCAGCGACCTGCGCAGCGAAGTCACCAAGGAAGGCCGGGGCGTCGATCACCAACTCTCCTGGCGCGGCGGCTTCGGCGACCGTACCGTCCACAAGGAATCCGACAACCAGAAGAGCGTCTACTACGACGGCAGCCGCCAGAAACTCGTGGAGGAGGGCAAGGGCTTCGCCGACAAGGGGCCCATGACCGTTGCCGGCCCGTACCATTTCGCCGGCATTGAAGACACCTTCTTCGCAGGAGTCGTGCTGCCCAAGGCCGGCAGCCCCATTGAATTTGTCACCTGGAGCGACGTCCTCCGCACTACCAAGGACGGCGAGGAAACAGCTCATGTCGGAGTCTCCTTCGGCGGCGGCGCAGTAATCGACGCCGGCCTCTTCATCGGCCCCAAGGACACCGACATCCTCCGCGCCACCGATCGCAAGCTGGAGACCATGATCGACTGGGGCTGGTTCTGGTTTATCGCCAAGCCCCTCTTCCTCTCGCTGCACTGGGTGGACGAGAACATCACTCACAACTGGGGCTGGGCCATCGTGCTCGCCACCGTGGTGATCAACCTCCTCATGCTCCCGCTGCGTTTCTCGCAGCTCAAGAGCTCTCAGAAAATGGCGGTCATCCAGCCGGAACTGCAGGCCATCCAGGCCAAGTACAAGGGGATGTCCATGAAGGACCCCCGCAAACAGAAGCAGAACGAAGAGATGATGGCGCTCTATCAGAAGCATGGCATCAACCCCATGGGCGGCTGCGTTCCGCTGCTGCTTCAGATGCCCTTCTTCATCGCCTTCTTCAAAGTGCTCTCTGTCGCCATTGAACTCCGCGGCGCCCAGTGGCTGTGGGTGACGGACCTCTCCCAGCCCGAGACCCTGCCTATCCGGCTTCTGCCCGTCGGCATGCTCGTGTCGCAGGTCCTGATGCAGAAGATGACGCCGGCCGCCAGTCCCGATCCCGCCCAGCAGCGGCTTATGATGATCATGATGCCCGTCATGTTGACGGTCATGTTCTACGGCGCGTCGAGCGGGCTGGTGTTATACTGGCTGACTGGTAACGTGGTCGGCATCGCGCAGCAGTTCTTCTTCAACAAAGCTGTCGCGACGCCGGCGCCCGCCCAGCCGACGGCCAAGAAGAAGTAAGAATTGAAGGCCAGGATTTTAGAAAAGAGACGGGTTGGCTCATGAGCGACCGGACATATACAGTCGACACGGTGGGCGACGAGATCGCCGACTTTTTGGATGCGGTACTGGACGCGGCGGACTTCGACGTCGAGTACGAGATTTTGGACGGGGAAGAGGCCGGGGCCTATTTTGAAAAGCCCTCGGTCGTCGTCAAATTCTCCGGCCCAGACCTGGAATTCCTGATGAACAACAAGGGCGAAGCTTTGCTTGCCCTTGAACAGCTCACCCAGGAAGTCCTCGAAATGGCGCCCGACGAGCACGCCCTGATGTGCTTCGACGCCAACGACTACCGCCTGCTCCGCCAGGAAGAGCTGCGCCTCAGCGCCATCACGGTGGCCGAACGGGTGCGTGAATCCAGCACGCCCTACCGCTTCAGCCCCATGAGCAGCCGGGAACGGCGCCTCATCCATCTCGCCATGCGCAACGAGACCGACCTGCGCAGCGAGAGCGCCGGCGTCGGCCCCCATCGTCACGTCGTGATCTATCCTGCCGGCATGGCTTCTCTCCCCGATCCGCCCGTGCCCACCGGCCCGCCCCGCCGTTCTGGCGACCGCGACCGTGGACGCGATGATCGCGGCCCCCGTGGCGGCGATCGTGGCGGCCGCGGCGGCGATCGTGGCCGTGGCGGTCCGCGCGGTGACCGGGATCGCGGCCGTGGCGGCGACCGTGGCCGCGGCGGTGACCGCGGCCGGCGCTAACCCGCCACTCAGTCTCTCTTTCAGTGCCCACTGCCGACACGATTGTCGCCATCTCCACGCCACCCGGCGCCGGCGGCCTCGGTGTGGTGCGCATCTCCGGCCCCGCGGCCCGCGATGCCGCCGCCTCCATGCTCCGTTTCCGCGCGCCCTTCGCCTGGACGCCTTGGACCTGCGCCCTCGCTGACCTGCTGGACGACGCGGGCAACCCCGTGGATGAGGTGATCCTCTCCTACTTCGCGGCTCCGCGCTCCTACACAGCCGAGGATGTGGTCGAGATCTCGTGCCACGGCTCGCCAGTCGTCCTGCGCCACTGCGTTTCGCGTGCGCTCGCCGGCGGCGCCCGCCTGGCCAATCCCGGCGAGTTCACCCTTCGGGCTTACCTCAACGGCCGCATCGACCTCCCACAGGCCGAAGCCGTGGACGACCTCATCCGCGCCACCACCCTCCACCAGGCCCGCATCGCCGCCCAACAGCTCACCGGCTCCGTGTCACGCGCTGTCCGCCCGGCTAAGGAGCAGCTCCTCGAACTCATCGCCCTGCTTGAGGCCGGCATCGACTTTGCGGAAGACGATCTATCTATAGCTACAAATGAAGAAGTAGATGCACGCATGGCCCGCGTGCTCGTCGAACTTCGCCGGCTCATCGACTCCTTCCAATTCGGCAGGCTTGTCCACGACGGGATATCACTTGCCATCGTCGGGCGCCCAAACGTTGGAAAGAGCAGTCTTTTCAATGCGTTGCTTGCTCAAGATCGAGCAATTGTTACAGATATAGCAGGAACTACGCGAGATACCATCTCAGAGCAGTTCTCCCTGCAGGGCCTACCCGTCCGCCTGGTCGATACCGCCGGCATCCGGGAGTCCCACGACCTCGTAGAGCGCCTCGGCATTGAGCGCAGCCGACAGGCCATGGCTGACGCAGATATTACACTTGTCGTGATTGACCTCTCAGCTGAATTCACGGCAGAGGACCAGGAGCTGGTCCGGCTCGCCGGCGAACAGGGCCACACCGTGACTGTCGGCAACAAGAGCGACTTGGCCCGTGTTTGTACTGCACAAGTAGAAGACGTGGCAATCTGCGCGAAAACCGGCGAGGGCTTGGAGGAACTCAGGCGCATCCTGCTAGCCCGGATCGCCCCGGGTGGCTTCGTTTCGCCGCAGTCTGGCCTCATCACCAGCGCCCGCCACGAAGCTCTGCTCCGGGAGAGCAGGGAAGCGTTGGAGCGCGCCCGCCTGGCCGTCCAGGTGGGATTGCCGCATGAGATGCTGCTTCTGGACTGCTACGCCGCCTTGCACCCGCTGGATGCGCTCACCGGCGCCACCACGGCAGACGACATCCTCAACCGCATCTTCTCCACGTTTTGTATCGGGAAGTGAGCCGCTACTTCTTCGCTTCGGGGAACAGCAGTTTGCGCACGGCGTCCAGCACGCCGTTCAGGAACGGCAGCGCCTCGGGTTCGGTGAATCGCCGCGCCAGCTCCAGCGCTTCGTCGATCACTACCGGGGGCGGCGTACCGATCTCTTTCATCTCAAAGATCGCCATTCGCAGGAGGTTCCGGTCCACCGCCGGCATGCGCTCCAGCCGCCAGTTCTCGGCCCGCTGCGCGATGTAGGCGTCGAGGTCCACCACGTGGGAGGCGGTGCCGCGCGCCAAGGACTCCATGAAGGGGTCGGGAGCCAGCGGCTTATCGCTCTCCTCGCCCGTTTCGTCCTCGTTTTCAGAGGTATAGAGCGAGTCGTAGAAGGCCGCGATGGCATCGGAGATGGCCAGCTTGCGCACATCCCAGAGGAAGAGAACCTGGATGGCGCGCTGGCGGGACTTTCGGCGGGCTGGCATGAAGTACTGCTCTTACTTGCGAAGGCTGCGCAACAAATTCGCCATCTCGATGGCGGTCATGGCGGACTCAAAGCCCTTGTTGCCGCCCTTGGCGCCGGCCCGGTCGATGGCCTGCTCCAGGGTGTTCGTGGTTAGCACTCCGAAGGCGATCGGGATGCCTGTTTCGAGCGAAACTTGCGCCAGGCCCTTTGCCGCCTCGCCCGCAACGTAATCAAAATGCGGCGTTTCCCCCCGAATCACGGCTCCTAGGCAGATGATGCCGTCGTGGCGCTTCTGCCGCGCCAGTTCAGCCGCGGCCACAGGCATTTCCCACGAGCCAGGCACCTTCGCCACTTCGATGTCCTCATCCACAACGCCCGCACGATGCAGTGCGTCGAGGGCGCCCGAGAGGAGCCGTTCGGTGATGAAGCTGTTGAACCGGCTGGCGACCAGGGCGAATTTCAGCCCCTTCGCGTCTAAATGTCCCTCAAAGAGCTTGTGCGACATATGGGATAATTGTAGTTCTCTCCCAATATTACAGCATGGATCCAGCCTACATCCGGAACTTCTCGATTATCGCGCACATCGACCATGGCAAGTCGACCCTGGCGGACCGCCTCCTCGAATACACCGGTGCCCTCAGCCAGCGCGAGATGATGGAGCAGGTCCTGGACTCCATGGACCTGGAACGCGAACGCGGCATTACCATCAAAGCCCACGCCGTCCGCCTCGAATACCACGCCGAAGACGGGAAACTCTATCAGCTCAACCTCATCGACACCCCCGGACACGTCGACTTCACCTACGAGGTCTCCCGCAGCCTCCAGGCCTGCGAGGGCGCCCTCCTGGTCGTCGACGCCAGCCAGGGCGTTGAGGCCCAAACTCTTGCAAACACTTACCTTGCCATCCACCACAACCTCGAGCTGATCCCGGTGATCAACAAGATCGACCTCCCCTCGGCTGAGCCCGAGCGCATTAAGGAACAGGTCGAACACATCATCGGCCTCGACGCCAGTGAGGCGGTGCTCGCCAGCGCCAAGACGGGCATCGGCATCCACGAAATCTGCGAAGCCGTCGTTCAGAAGATTCCACCCCCCAAGGGCAACCCCGACGCTCCCCTGCGCGCCCTCATCTTCGACTCCTGGTTCGACCCCTACCGCGGCGTCATCATCCTGGCCCGCCTCATGGATGGCCGCGTCCGCAAGGGCCAGAAGATCCGCCTCTGGACCACCGACACCGTCTACGAAGTGGACGGCCTCGGCTACCAGTCCCCGAAGCCCATCCCCTGCGATGAACTCTCGGCCGGCGAGGTGGGCTTCCTCTTCGCCAACATCAAGACTGTCTCCGACGCCAAGGTCGGCGACACCATCTACGACGCCGCCACCCCCATCGCCGAACCGCTGCCCGGCTTTGAGGAAATGAAGCCCATGGTCTTCGCCGGCTTGTACCCGGTGGAGAGCCATGAGCACGGCCTCCTCCGCGACGCCCTCGAAAAACTGCGCCTCAACGACTCCGCTTTCAACTTCGAGCCCGAAAACTCCGCCGCCCTCGGCTTCGGCTTCCGCTGCGGCTTCCTCGGCCTGCTCCACCTGGAAATCGTCCAGGAGCGCCTCGAGCGCGAGTTCGAGATCGACCTCATCACCACCGCCCCCGGCGTTCGCTACCGCGTCGAGCTCGGCAATGGCGACATCGTCGAGGTGGACAACCCCACCAAGTGGCCCAACCCCAGCGAGATCATCAAGATCGAAGAGCCCATCATCGACGCCACGGTGATTACCCGCGAGGAATACCTGGGCGAAATCCTCAAGCTGCTGGAAGAGAAGCGCGGCGACCAGAAGAAGTTCGAATACCTCGGCGGCGGCCGCGTCATGCTGGTCTACGAACTGCCGCTCAACGAAGTGGTGCTCGACTTTTACGACCGCCTCAAGTCCGCCTCCCGCGGCTACGCCTCGCTCGATTACCACCTCTCCGGGTTCCGCGTCTCTCCCATGGTGAAGATGGACGTCCTCGTCGCCGGCGACCCCGTCGACGCGCTC
>JACQZS010000068.1 GCA_016213725.1 Acidobacteriota bacterium
ATCCTGTCGGTGCAGAAGGTGGGAGGGTGGCAGGGCGTGTCGCAGCGGCTGAGCCCGACGATGACGCAGTCCTGGCGGCACATGGCGAGCGCCTCGGATAACCCGATGGGCGTGGAGATCTTCGGCCTGGTGATGGGGCTGGGCTTTGTGCTGAGTTTCGGATACTGGTGCACGAACTACCTGGTGGTGCAGCGGGCGATGGCGGCGCGGAACATGACGGACGCGCGGAACACGCCGATTGTGGGCGCTTTCCCGAAGATGTTCGTGCCGTTCATCGTAATCGTTCCGGGCATCGCGGCGGCGGCGCTGGCGTCGATGAACATCGGCTACGCGATTCCGCTGAAGAACGGCGGACCGGATTACGATAAAGTGCTGTTCAGCCTGATGGAGCAGTTCTACCCGAGCGGCATGCTGGGGGTGGGATTGACGGCGCTGGTGGCATCGTTCATGAGCGGGATGGCGGGCAACGTGACGGCGTTCAACACGGTGTGGACGTACGACATCTACCAGAGCTACATCCGCAAGAACGCGCCGGACGAGCATTACCTGTGGATGGGCCGGATGGCGACGATTTTCGGAACGGGGCTGTCGATTGGGGCGGCGTACCTGGCGCAGTCGTTCAACAACATGATGGACTTTCTGCAGCTGATCTTCGGCTTTGTGAACGCGCCGCTGTTTGCGACGTTCCTGCTGGGGATGTTCTGGAAGCGCGCGACGGGCAACGGGGCCTTCACGGGCCTGGTGTCGGGCACGGCGGCGGCGGCGGCGACGTACGGGCTGACGCTGGCGGAAGGCAAGGGCGGCTGGCTGGGGGTGATGCACACCTTCCCGTCGTCGATGGCGCAGAACTTCTGGGTGGCGATCAACGCGTTTTCGGTGTGCTTCGTGCTGACGATCGTGGTGAGCCTGATGGGCAAGGCGCGGCCGGAGACGGAGCTGGTGGGCCTGGTGTACGGCGTGACGAAGCACGAGGCCGAGAGCGCGGTGTGGTACCGGAGGCCGGCGATGATCGCGGTAGTGGCCGGGATCGTCTGCATCGGGCTGAACTTCCTGTTCTTCTAAAAGGAGACCGCCATGCTTGATTTGAGAAAACCGGCCGGTTACTTCTTTGGGCTGCTGGGATTGCTGATGATCGCCACGGGCCTGATGGCGGACTTCAAGGCGCCGCTGCTGGCGGGCAACCTGAACCTGCAGTTCGGCATTTTTTCCGTTTTGTTTGGAGGCGTTTTCCTTTGGCTCGCACGTCGCGCATAAAGCACTATCACGCGCCGGGGCGCGTCAACCTGATTGGGGAACACACCGACTATAACGGCGGGTTCGTCATGCCGATCGCGATTGCGATGGGGACGGACATCCGCGCGTCGGAGGTGAAGAAGCCGGTGCTGCATCTGACCTCGGCGCAGTATCCGGGCGAGATGATCTTTCCGCTGGAGGCGATCCCGTCGATGAAGAAGACGGGCGCGTGGGTGGACTACGTGCTGGGCGTGGCGAAGGAGGTGGCGGCGCTGGGCGTGGAGTTGCGCCCCATGAAGCTGGAGGTAAGCTCCACGGTGCCGACGGGCAGCGGGCTGAGTTCGTCGGCGGCGCTGGAGGTATCGAGCGCGCTGGCGCTGTTGGACGGTTGGGAACTGACGAAGCTGGACCTGGCGAAGCTCTGCCAGCGCGCGGAGCGGAACTTCGTGGGCATGCCGTGCGGGATCATGGATCAGTACGCGTCGGTGCACGGAGAAGAGCACAAGGCGATTCTGCTGGACTGCCGTTCGAATACGCACCAGCTGGTGCCGATCCCGGCGGGGGCGGAAGTGGTGGTCTCCAACACGATGGTGAAGCACGAGCTGGGCTCGTCGGCCTACCGGGAACGGGTGGCGCAATGCGCGGAAGCGCTGTCGCACTTTCCGGGCAGGCAGGCGCTGCGCGACGTGACGCTGGGCGAGCTGGAGCGGGCGGCGGCGGGGATCGCGGAGATCCCGCTGGCGCGGGCCCGCCACGTCATCCTGGAGGACCTGAGGGTGGAGAACTTCCTGACGGCCGCGCAGCAGGGCGACCTGGAGACGATGGGCCGTTTGATGGTGGAGAGCCACCGATCGCTGCAGCACGACTACGAAGTGAGCTGCGAAGAGCTGGACTCGATGGTGGACGCGGCGCTGACCATTGAAGGCGTGTACGGATCGCGCATGACCGGGGGCGGCTTCGGCGGCTGCACGGTGAGCCTGGTGGCGCCGGAGGCCGTGGAGCGGTTTGAGAAGGAGCTGGCTGCGAAGTACGAAGCCAAGCACGGGTTGCATCCGGCGATCTACCGCTGCACCCCTTCGGCGGGCGCGCGGCGTGTGGCGTGAGCTGAGCGCAGACCGGCGAGTGTGGGCGGCGGGTGTCGCCCTGATGCTCATGGTGCAGGCGTGGCGGCTGGGCGGGGAAGCCCGGCAGGACACGCAGACGGTGGACGAGGGCATCCACCTGACGGCGGGTTATACATATCTGCGGAGCGGTGAGACACGCATAGACCGGGAGCATCCGCCGCTGGCGCGCCTGCTGTGCGCGCTGCCGCTGTGGTGGCTCGGGGTGGATCCCAAGTTCGACTCGCCAACGTGGCGGGACAAATTGATGGTGGAGCACTCCAAGCTGGTGGTGAACGGGCAGAGGGGAGTTGAGCCGGAGCGGCTGGTGACGGCGGCGCGTGGCGGAACGATGCTGCTGTGCCTGCTGCTGACGCTGACGGCGGCGTGGTGGACGCCGGCGCGCTTAGGCGCGGCGGCCGGATGGCTGGCGTTGTTGCTGGTTGGCCTGGATCCAAACCTGAACGCGCACGGCCACCTGGTGACCACGGACCTGGGGGCGGCGTTTACGTGCCTGCTGGCTTGCATTGGCTTTGAGCGGATGCTGCGGGTGGGGAGCTGGCGCAGCGTGGCGTGGGCGGGGCTGGCGCTGGGGGCGGCGCTGGCGACGAAATATTCGATGGTGTTTCTGGTGCCTGCGTTTCTGCTGCTGACGCTGGCGGCGCGCCTGCCCTGGCGGCGGATGGTGCCTCAATGGGCGGTGCTGCTGGCGATAGCCTTGGGGGTCGTCGCATTGATCTATGCTCCGGAGACGGCGCGGGCGATGAAGGCGCAGCCGCTGCAGCGGGAGGTGGATGAAGGGGGTGTACTGAACACGACTCTGCGGTGGATGGGAACGCGGCTGGGGGTGCCGGCGCATCCTTATCTCGTGGGGTTGGGAATGCTGGGGGCGCACCAGGGTGCGGGGCACCCGGCGTTTCTGATGGGCGAGGTGTATGCGGGCGGCAAGTGGCAGTACTTCCCGGTGGCGTTTCTGGTGAAGACGCCGCTGGGGTCGCTGCTGCTGCTGGCGCTGTGCCTGCCGATGCTGCGGCGGGAGAACTGGGCGGAGTGGCGAGTGTTTGCGATTCCGCTAGCGTTGTTCTGGATCATGGCGGTGACTTCGGGGATCAACATCGGGCTGCGGCATCTGCTGCCGGTGTATCCGTTGAGCTTTGTGCTGGCGGCGGGGCTGCTGGGGCAACGGGGCGGGGCGGTTTACGGCAAGGCGTTTGTGGTGGCGATGGTGCTGGGGTGCGGGCTGCTGGGGGTGGAGTCCGCCAGGATTGCGGGGCACGATCTGGCGTTTTTCAACCTGGCGGTAGGCGGGCCGGAGAACGGCGGCGAGTACCTGGTGGATTCGAATCTAGATTGGGGGCAGAGCCTGAAAGAGTTGCGCGAATGGGTGGGGCAGCGGAGGGTGGAGGATGTGTGCCTCTCCTATTTTGGGACGGCGCCCATGATGCTCTATGGGTTCAGCGAGTGCGGCATCGTGCCGCAGGAGAAGCTGGACGAAGGCGAGCGGCCGGACCGGCGGTACATGGCGATCAGCGTCACCTTCCTGCAGGGCGTGTACCACAAGCGCGAGTGGTACGGCTGGCTGCGGGCGCGGAAACCGGTGGCGAAGGTCGGCTATTCGATTTACGTCTACGACGCGGAAGATCTGCTGCCGGTGTATCTGCGCCGGTAAGGGCTACTGCACCGGGATGGGTCCGGCGGCGACGAGCGCCGGCGCACCCAGCTTCTGAAGCGCCGGGTTCCACTGCGAGCCGGCTTTGGCGAGGAGGCCGTTGGCGGCCGAGATGCCGAGGGTGTAGCGCTTCTCCAACTCGGCGAGGTAGGCGGTCTGGGCCGAGGTGGGAGCCGACTGAGCGGAGGTGAGCTGGCCGAGGAGCGCGGCCAGGTCTTCGGCGAGGCGCGGGGAGTCTTCCAGGCGGTTGCCGCCGGGCCTGATGCCGAGTTCGCCCGAGACCTTTTCGAGCTCTTCGAGCATGGGGGCGGTGGCTCTGGTCCATTCGTCCGCCCGGGCGGGCAACTGTTCGCGGGCGGTCTTGGGGATGGCCTGGAGTTGCGTGCGCAGGCCGTCGATGCGCTTCAGTGCGGAGTTGAGGGCGGAGACCATCGTTTCGGTCCGGAGGGCGGTGTCGCGGGCGGCGGCCAGATCCTGCGGCGAGGCTTTGAGCGCGGGGTCGAGTTTCACCTCCACTTTGGTTTCCAGGGTGAGTCCGGCGGCGGTGAGCCGGGCAGTGTAGATGCCGGGAACGGCGAAGGGGCCGCGGGGGCCGCCGCCGAATTCGATCTCCTGGGGGCGAGGCGGAGTGCGGAGGGCGGGGCCGTCGTGCCGGAGGTCCCAGGCCACGCGATTGACGCCGGCGGCACGAGGAAGCTTGTCGACGGTGCGGATGAGCGTGCCGGCGGAGTCGAGGATTTCCAGTTTGAGCGCGGCTTTCGCGTCGAGTTTTTCCTTGAGGTAGTAGGAGAGGATGGCGCCGTAAGGGGGGTTGGGTCCGGCGTAGGCCTTGTTGCCGAGGCCGTAGGAGCGCATGGGGGTGGCGAAGCGCCAGGAGGGGCGGGCGGGGAAGAGATGCGCGGCTTTGGCGGCGATCTCGGGAGAGAACTGCTGGAGCGGGGTGATGTCGTCGAGAACGAGGATGCTGCGGCCGTGGGTGGCGAGGATGAGGTCGTTTTCGCGGGGGTGGATGAGGATGTCGTGGATGGCCACTTTGGGCATGTTCTTCAAGAGCAGGGGCTGCCAGTTGGCGCCGCCATCGAAGGAAGCGTAGAGGCCGAGTTCGGTGCCGGCGTAGAGCAGGGAGGGGTTTCTGGGATCTTCGCGCACGATGTGGACATAGGCATTGGCGGGCAGATTGCCGCTGATGCGGGTGAAGCTGGCGCCGTTGTCGGTGGTTTTGAAGAGATGGGGCCGGTAGTCGTCGAGGAGATGGCGGTCAAAGGCGACGTAGGCGGTGGCGGCGGCGGTGCGCGAGGGCTCCACGTGAGAGACGGGGGAGCCTTCGGGAATGCCGGGGACATTGCGGGCGACGTTGGTCCAGGACTGGCCGCCGTTGGCGGTGACCTGGACGTTGCCGTCGTCGGTGCCCACCCAGATGACGCCGGCTTTGGCGGGCGATTCGTTGACGGAGATGATGGTGCAGTAGTTCTCGGCGGTTGAGTTGTCCCGCCAGACGGGGCCGCCGGCGGGTTTGAGCCTGTCGGGGTTGTTGGTGGTGAGATCGCCGGAGATCGGCTCCCAACTGCGGCCGAAATCGCGCGTCTGGAAGAGGGCGTTGCCGCCGAAGAAGACGGAGTTCTTCCCGTGCGGGGAGCCGACGATGGGGGTGTTCCAGTTGAAGCGGTACTTGAGTTCCCAGACGCGGCCGGAGCGGGGCTGGGGGCTGATGGACTGCTGTTCGCCGCTGCGGAAGTCGGAACGCAGGATGGAGCCGCCCTGGCTCTCGCTGAGGAAGACGTCGGGCTCATCGGGGTGGGAGTAGGCGTAGAAGCCGTCGCCGAAGCTGAGCAGTTGCCAGTCTGAGTTGAGGATGCCCTGATTGGGGCGGGTGCGGGAGGGACCGGTGTAGGTGCCGTTGTCCTGGAGGCCTCCGGTGATGTTGTAGAAGGGGGCGCGGTTGTCGGCGTGGATCTGGTAGAACTGGCCGAGGGGGATGTAGAGCACGGCCTCCCAGGTGTCGCCGCGGTCATAGGAGACGGCGAGGCCGCCGTCCTGGCCCTGCCAGAGGCGCGCGGGGTCGAGCGGGTCGATCCACAGAGCGTGGTAGTCGGAATGAGTTCTGCCGCCGATGTTGCGCCAGGTCCTGCCGGCGTCGATGGAGACCTGGAGGTTGGTGGCGAGCGAGTAGACGCGGTTTTCGTCCCTGGGGTCGACGCGGATGTCGGCGTAGTAGAAGCCGCGGGCGACCACGTCGCGTTCGCGGGTCATCTCCTGCCAGGTGGCGCCGGCGTCGGTGGAGCGGTAGAGCGTGCCTTCGTTCGATTCCGTGGCGGCGTAGACGGTGTCGGGGCGGGAGGGGGCCACCTTGACGCCCACGCGGCCGAGGAGTTTGGGGAGGCCCTGCTCGAGGCGCTGCCAGGTGCGGCCGCCGTCGGTGGACTTGTAGAGGCCGGTCTTTTCGCCGCCGCTGGTATGGTTCCAGGGCTTGCGTTCAAAGCGCCACATGGCGGCGTAGAGGATGTTGGGGTTGGCGGGATTCAGGTCGAGGTCGGCGCAGCCGTGCCTGTCGTCGAGGTAGAGGGTTTTCTGCCAGGTAGCGCCGCCGTCGGTGGTGAGGAAGACGCCGCGCTCGGGGTTGGGCGCGGCCTGGCGTCCGACGGCGCAGACCCAGGCGGTATTGGAATCGAGGGGGGAGACGAGGACGCGGGCGATGTGTTCGGTGTCGCGGAGGCCGAGGTGGCGCCAGTTCCTGCCGCCGTCGGTGGATTTATAAACGCCGTCGCCGAAGGAGACGGAGTTGCGCATGTTGGCCTCGCCGCTGCCGAGCCAGACGACATCGGGGTTGCGAGGATCGAGGGCGAGGTCGCCCACGGAGTAGGAGCCTTCCCGCTCCCAGAGGGGGCTCCAGGTGGTGCCGCCGTTGACGGTCTTCCAGACTCCGCCGCCGCCGGTGCCGGCATAGACGATGGCGGGCTTGCCGGGCACGCCTTCGACGTCGGCGGTGCGTCCGCCCATGTTGGCGGGGCCGATGGCGCGGTACTCCCAGGCGGCGAAGGGTTTGACGTCCGATGCGGCGAGGAGGGCAGGCAGGAGGAGGAAACAGGAAGAGCGGAGGGCCTGGAGGGAGGTCATAGCGAGTCTCCTGAAGCTAAGGGAGGCGGTTAGTCGGCGCCGGAGGCAGGCTGGTCGATTTCGGGGGCGCCGGCTTCCGGTAGAGGTTGGCGGTGTTTCTTTTCGAGGTACTCGGAAAGCTTGAGCAAGGAGCGGCCGCCGCGATCGACATAGCGGTTGGCGGCTTTCTGATAACGGCGCAGGACCTCGCGCCGGTTGGATTCGCGGAGGTTGCAGGTTTCAATATCCAGGAGAATCTGGACTTCCCAGGGCTGGAAAGTATTCCGCTGGATTTTCCCGCGCAAGATCTCCTGCATGAGGCGGTTGAACTGGTGAAGCCGGGCTTCGAGTTCGAAGATAGACTCCTGCATAGGATCCAGCCCCAATTCTAACGCCAAATTGTTTGAAACGGGGGGAAGAGTTTTCGTTTGGAATGAGGGATTAGCGGAAGAAGATGTCCCAGAACTTGGTGTTGCGGCCGGCGGGATCGACGCAATAGGAGAAGGGGCTGAAAGAGAGGTTGCGGGTTTTGCGGTCAACGTAGAGCAGGATTTCGTCGCCGGGGCCGAATTCGAGGATCTGGATGACGCCGTCGCTGCAGGAGCGGGTGCGGCGGACGTGGGCTTTGGCGGTATTGGAGTAAGGGCTCTTGGGGCCCCAGTCCTCGAGGAACTTCTGGAAGCTGTAATCGCGGCAGGGCTGCTTGGGATCGCAGCCCCAGAGGCGATAAGCGTCTTCGAACTTCCGTTCGGCGACGAGGTCGAGGAAGTGGGATACCTGGCGCTTCTCGCGGAAGTCGTGGATGAACCAATAGCCTAGCCAAGCGAGGCAGAGGGCGCCGAGGATGCCGAGCACCCAGCGCCGGACGCCCTTCTCGCGGCGGGCGTCGGAGACACCGTAGTTATCAAGAAAGCCGGGCACAGAGCGAGCCCTCCTTTCTGTCTACTTCTTGGCCGGATAGGCCTTGTCGTAAGCGGCGGTGACGTCGACGGAGATGTCGAGAGCGGGCTTGGCGTAGAGCATGTTGGCGCCATCGACGACGAAATCAAGGCCTTTTTCTTCGGCGACCTTGCGGACGACTTCCTGGAAGCGCTGGCCGACGCGCTGGAGGATATCCTGGCGCTCGCGGTTGACGGCATCCTGGAGAGCTTCGCTATTGCGCTGATACTGGCGCTGGCGGGTTTGAATGCGGGCGGTGAGTTCGCCCATGGTTTGTTCGTTGTACTTCTGCTGATTAGCTTCGGCTTCCTGGGTGAGTTTGGTGATCTCTTTTTCCAGGTTGGCGAGTTCTTCCTGACGGGGGCCGAATTTGGCCTTGAGGTCGGCTTCAGCCTGTTTGATTTCGGCGGTATCCTGGAGGGCTTTCTGCAGGTTGACCGTGCCCACCTTGAGTTGGGCGGAAAGCGTCATGGTTGCGCCGAGGGCCAAAACGGCCAGGGCGGCGAGGCGGGACCAGCGAATGGACATCATAGTTACTCTCAACTCCTTCTAGCCTAGGGCGGAGGCGTTAGCCGATGACCGCCAGAATTTCGTCCTCGCGCAGGATGAGGTACTCGGCGCCGTCGATTTTGACTTCGGAGCCGGAGTACTTGCCGAACAGGATTTTGTCGCCGGTCTTCACGTCGAGTTCGACACGCTTGCCGGTCTCGAGGAGCTTGCCGCTGCCGGCGGCGACGACTTCACCCTGCTGGGGTTTTTCCTTGGCGGAGTCGGGGATGATGATGCTGCCCACGACGGCCTCGGCAGTATCCAAACGTTTCACGAGCACACGGTCATGCAGGGGGCGCAACGCCATGGCAGATTCTCCTTCGGTATTAGACGCCAGGAATTCAAATTTGGGCACAGGGCCAACGGATGGGCCCTAGGGGTCCACTCTGCATTGTAGAATCCCGGCGGCCCCACACTCAACTGGGGGCCGGGCGGGGCGGGGCCGGTTCGTGATGAAATGGCACGGAGCCGATGCAGAAACTACTGAAACGCCGAAGCTTTCTGGCCGCTATGCTGGCGCCGGAAGCGAAGATCAGGCCACTGACGAGCGGACCGAAACATCACTTCTTCGGCTACTACGGGGTGGCGCCATGGAACCGGAGCGGGCGAAAGATAGCCTGCCTGGAGGTTGGATTCCAGAACCGGCGGCCGGAGGAGGGGGAGCCGGCGACGGTGGGATGGGTGGATGCAGAAAGCGGCGAGTTCACGGCGGTAACGGAGACACGGGCCTGGAATCACCAGCAGGGCGCGATGCTGAACTGGAACCCGCTGGACGCGGAAGACGAGATTCTCTTCAACGACAGGGATGGGGCGGAGGTGATCACGGCGGGCTGGAATCTGAGAACGGGGAGGCGGCGGACGTGGCCGAGGGCGATTGAGAGCGTAGGGGCGAACGGGCGGCTGGCGACGTCGGTGACGTACGGGCGGCTGATGCGGCTGCGGCCGGTGGTGGGTTATGCGGGGGCGCGGGATCCGTATCCGGAGGACAACCACCCGGCGGGGGACGGGGTTTGGATTCTGGATCTGAAGACGGGCCGGACCCGGCTGGCGGTGAGCCTGAAGCAGGTATACGAGCACCTGGCAGAGCGGCATCCGGAGTTGCGGGACAAGGCGCTGTTCGTGCAGCATTCGGTGCTGAACCCGGGGTGCGAGCGGTTCTTTTTTCTGGCGCGGATTCTGGAGAAGGGGCAGCTGGTATCGGCGATGTTCACGGCGGCGGCGGATGGGAGCGGGCTGCGCGAGGTGGTGCCGTTCGGCTTAGGGGTGTCGCACTTCGCATGGCGGAGCGAGACGGAGATCGCGGCGACGTTCCGGCAGGAGGGGGTGATGCGGCATGTGCTGTTTCACGATGGGGAGCGGGACTACCGGCTGATCGGGCCTGAGTTCTTGAAGGGCGACGGACACTGCACGTTTGCGCCGGGGGGCGAATGGATGGCGACGGACGAGAATGTGAGCAAGCCGCCCGCGAAGAAGCTGCGGCTGTACCACCTGGGGGCGCGGCGCGGCGTGGAGCTGGGGGTATTCCCGATGCTGACGGCGGCGGGCGAGAACTACGTGGGCGGCGACCAGCGCTGCGACCTGCATCCGCGCTGGAAGCGGGACGGGACGGCGATCTGTTTCGACGCGCTGGAGGAGCGCGATTGGACGCGGCAGTTGTTTGTGGCGGACGTGCGGGCGGTGATGGAGCGAGGCACGGCGGGGTAGCATCGAGCGGCGGAATGGCGTATATATGAATGCACCATGACCAAGAAACTAATCCTATTCGTGACAGTGTTCGCCCTGTTTACCGGCCTGGCTCTGGCGGCAGATATTACGGGCAAGTGGACGGCGCAGGTGCCCGGGCGCGACGGGCAGACGAGAGAGGTGACCTTCGACCTGAAGGCCGAAGGGGCCACGCTGACCGGCACGGTGTCCGGCGGGCAAGGGGGAGGAAACCCGATTTCGGAAGGTAAGATCAACGGCGCGGAGATCAGCTTCGTAGTGACGATGGAGCGGAACGGGAACACGATGAAGCAGAGCTACTCCGGCACGCTGGCGGGCGACGAACTGAAGATGAAGCGGCAGGGGCGGCAGGGCAATCCGGTGGAATTCACGGCCAAGCGCGCGAAGTAGGCGCGCGGATCGAATTGGCGAGAGGGGAGAGCGGGAAGCTCTCCCCTTTTGCTTTTGATCCGATACAATGCCGGGCATGAAGCGGTTGCTGCTGCTGATGATTTTGGGGGCCGTGGCGTTTGCGCAGGGCCCGCAGGCGCGCATCAAGATCGACACGGACCGGAAGGTCGGCGAGGTTCATCCCTACCTGTTCGGCAACTTCGCGGAGCACCTGGGGCGGTGCATCTACGGGGGAATCTACGAAGAGAAGTCGCCGCTCGCGGATGCGCAGGGGTACCGGAAAGACGTCATGGAGGCGACCAAGGCGCTGGGGGTGTCGATTCTGCGCTGGCCGGGAGGGAACTTCGCATCCGGCTACAACTGGAAGGATGGGATCGGGCCGAAGGACCAGCGGCCGGCGCGGCCGGACCATGCGTGGGGGGACATCGACTCGAACCGGTTTGGGACGGACGAGTTTCTGCAGTATTGCGAGCGGATCGGAGTGGCGCCCTACATCTGCATCAACGCCGGATACGGTACGGTGAACGAGGCGCGGGAGTGGGTGGAGTACACGAACGAAGGGCGGAGCACATACTGGGCGGACCAGCGGCGGAAGAACGGGCGGGACAAGCCGTACAACGTGAAGATCTGGGGGTTGGGCAACGAGATCGACGGGCCGTGGCAACTGGGGCACAAGAACGCGGAGGATTACTCGAAGTTCGCGCTGGAGGCGGCCAAGGCCATGCGGCGCGTGGACTCGTCCATCCAGCTGATCGCATCGGGCTCGTCGAATTTCGGCGCCGATTGGATCGGGTGGAACCGCACGGTGCTACAGCAGCTGAAGAGCGAGATCGACTATATCTCGCTGCACACCTACATCGGCAACCGGGAGGGCAATTTCGAGAACTTCCTGGCGAACGGGCAGAACGTGGATCACTACATCGAGATCACGGAGGGTCTGATCCGGGCGGCGCAATCGGGGGTGCGGAATCCGCGGCCGATCTACATTGCGTACGACGAGTGGAACGTGTGGTACCGGGCGCGTTCCTCGGCAAGCGAGTTTGCCACGGGCGCGACGCGGCTGGAGGAGATTTACAACTACGAAGACGCGCTGGCGAGGGGGATGTTTTTCAACTCCTTCTTCCGCCACGCCACCATCGTGAAGATGGCGAACCTGGCGCAGCTGGTGAACGTGATTGCGCCGATGTTCACCAACAAGCAGGGCCTGTTCCTGCAGCCGATCTACTTCCCCATCGCGGAGTACGGCAAGCAGCGGGGCAACACGGCTCTGGACGCGCTGGTTTCGTCGCCCACCTATCAGCCGGCGGGGCGCAAGCCGTTGGGGTATCTGGATGTTTCGGTGACGCACGACGCGAAGGGCGGAGCGGTGTATGTGAACGTGCTGAACCGCAGCGAGAAGCAGGACATCGCGACGCGCATCGACAACGTGGAAGGCGCGCTGCAGCCGGCTGTTTCCGTGTGGGAGATGAACTCCAACGACTTCAAGGCGACGCACACATTCGGCGATGACAGGAGAGTGGCGCCGAAGACGTCCACGCTGACGGCGAGGATCGAGAAGAACGGCTTCAGCTACACCTTCCCCAAGCATTCGCTGACGATTCTGAAGCTGAAGGTACAGTAGGCGCGCCTGTCACCGCGCCGGGCGGGCTGCATCTTCTATGCTGGAAGTAGCGTTATGCCGATGTACGAATACCGCTGCCAGGAGTGTGGAAAACTCTACGAGCAGCTCCGCCGGATGTCAGAAGCCGATACGAACCTGCAGTGCCCGGCCTGCGGGAGCGAGAAAGTGCAGCGCCAGGTATCTGCCTGCGCGTTCACCGGGGGGGCGTCGGGCGGCTCTTCCGGCGGCGGATGCGCGCCGCGCGGCGGCTTTTCTTGAGCCCGCTGAACTGAGCGGCCCGTGCGGCCGCAAGACTATCTCTTTTTCACGAGCCTGTAACTGACGAAGGCAAAGCGTGTGCCGTCCGGCGACCAACTGGGCACATTCATGGTGCCCTGGCCGCCGAAGAGGGTGACGAGGCGGCGCGGGCTGGAGCCATCGGCGCGGGCGAGGTTCAGCACCACGTCCTTGTTGGCCGGATGGCCTTCGACGCTCTTGTCATAGGAAATGTAGGCGATCCACTTGCCGTCGGGGGAGAAGTGCGCGAACCAGTCAGCGGCTTCGGGGCCTTGCGAGATCATGCGCTGGTTGGCGCCATCCTTGTCCATGGCCCAGATGCGCATGAGACCGGAGCGGACGGAGTTGAAGTAGATGAGCGAGCCGCTGGGCGAGTATTCGGGGCCGTCGTCGAGGCCCTTCGCGGTGGTGAGGCGCCGTTCCACTCCGCCTTCCACGGGGATCGTGTAGACGTCGTATTCTCCATCGCGGCTGGCGCAATAGGCGAGCGTTTTGCCGTCGGGCGACCAGCCGTGCCAGTAAGAGGGCATCCTGGGAGTAACGAGGCGGGGTTCTCCGCCGGCGATGGGCACGACGAAGATCTGGGACTGGCCGCGGGGGAGGCTGCCGCTGATGGCGAGCCACTTGCCGTCGGGCGAGATGCCGTGATCGTTATTGCAGCGGACTTCGCCGGTGGGGATGAGCTGGGGGGCGCCGCCGGAGACGGAGATGCTGTAGATCTTGCCGCCGGAGTTGAAGACGAGGCTGCGGCCGTCGGGGGTCCAGTTGGGGGCCTCGAAGTGCTGGAGGGCGCGATAGACGATACGGCGTTCGCCGGAGTCGATGTCGACGGTCTCGAGCGTGCTTTCGACGGCGCGGTCTGCGGCGGCGACGATGCCGTCTTCTTCGAGAGTGGCGGTGCGGAAGGAGCGGGCCCGGGTGTTGGAGGAGGCGGCGAGTCCGGCGTAGGCTTCATCCGGAAGGGCGACGGTGAGCGCGGCCGCGGGCTGGAGGGGAGCGCCGGGCTTCCCGGCTTCGAGCGAGATGACGGCGCCGTGGCGGGAGAGCTTCACGGTTGCCGGAGCGGTGGCGGCCAAGGGGACCTCGGCGACGGGGCCGGCGGCGGTACGGCGGAAAGCGAGGGCGAGGTGGCCGTCGTCCTGAACGACGACGCAGGCGAAGGGGCTGTCGGGATCGAGCACGGCGCGCAGCATGGGTCCGGCGAGGGCTTTCGTGCGAGAGCCCGGCTGTTCGACCTGGGCGGTGATGGAGACGTCGCCGGCGACCTGCTTCCACTGGAAGTGGATGGCTTCGACTCCCGAGCCGATGTTGGTGACGGAGGAGAACGGACCGACCTGGGCGAGGGCGGGGGACGCCAGGGCAAAGGACGCGAGGGCAATTGCGCGAAGGGAGCGGGTCATGCTGACTCCTATTCCTGTTCCTGGGCGGCCGGGTCTTCCGGGGGAGGCGCGAGTTCGAAGTCGAGCGTGGCCCAGGACTGTGGCGGCACGGCGACGGGTCCGCCGGCGCGCGCGGACTTCAGGTGGCCGAGCGCGGCGGCGTCGATTTCGGCGGTGTGCTCCGATTCGCTCCAGTTGACGAGCCACAGGCGGGTACGGAGCCCGCAGCGGATGGCTACGGCGTCGACTTCGGGGACGAGCGAACTGGTGGCGGGCAGCAATTCTCCGCTGGAAAACTCGGCCAGCTCGCGGAAGAGGTGCCAGAGGGGGAAGACCTCCTCGCCACCTTCGGAGATGAAGCCGTTGGGGCCGGCCAGTTCGTAGTAAGTGGCGGAAGCGGCGCCGCTCAAGGCGAGCGAGCGTAGATGGATGAGGGTGAAGAGGGCGGCGAGCGGGGTACGCTGGCGGGGGTCGGCCGGAGTGGTGCGGGGGCGGAAGGTGATGGGGGAGACGTGGACGGTCTTGGAAGCGCCGAAGTCGCGGGCGGTGGCGACGGCGCCGGAGGGTCCGGAGGCGTTGACCATGAGGTTGTCGTTATCGACGGCGTGGACCTGGGGATTGGCGCTGAAGACGAAACCGTCGGCGAGCGGGGCGTCGATGCGGTTGCGGTTGAGGTCAGCGAAGTAGCCGCCGGTGCCGGCGACGAGGGGGACGGAGCCGCCGAGGATGCGGCGGGCAGAGATCATCCACTCCTTGGAAGTAGCCTTGCCGGCGACGGGCAGAATGAGCCAGCGGACGACGTTGACTTTCCAGTTTTTGGCGGCGGTGGCGATGGTCCAGAGTTCTTCTTCACCATCGCGGGTGAGCAGCAGTGCGACTTCGAGGGGGAGGCGGGCGGCGGCAGCGGCGCGGGCGGCGGCGGCGAGCTGGCGGTCGCCGTGTTTCCGGCGGAAATCGATGTCGGTGCGGAGATAGGCGAAGCGCAGCGGGCGGAGGCGTTCCACGAGCATGCCTTCGGGCTTATGCAGCGCGGCGCCGAGAGAGGTGCCGAGGGCGGGCAGGGGGACGCCGGGGCCGGGCTGGACGCAAATGGCGGCGGGCGCGCACGGGGGCTCCGGCGGCAGAGGGAGGCCGGCGGGCAGGAGCGAGAGCGTCACGCTTTGGCGGACCTCCGTGCCGGCTGTGATCTCGGCGGGGAAGGGCAGGCGGAGGGGGGTGGAGTAGATCTTGAAGGAGGCGTCGGTCCAGTTGCGCTGATCCTCCATTTCGAAGACGTCGCCGGAGAAGCGGACTTCGGCTTCGACGCCGTCGGCGACAGAGTGGCGGATGGCGGAGATTTCGAGGAAGGGTTGGTGCGGGGAGACGAGGAGGGGGAATTCGCCGGGGCTCCAATGGCGGCGATTCTGCTCGATGCGGCAGGCGGAGCCGGCGAGGGCGGCGGGGTGCAGGACGCAGAAGCCGATGCGGTTCTTGAGGAAAGTTGTGAGCGCGGCGCCTTCGACGGAGAGCCCGATCTGGCCGGAGGCGTGGCCTTCCATGGAGATGCGGGCGCGGAAGTGAATCTCGGCCTGGCGGAATTCGGCGTCGCAGGAGATGCGGAAGGTGCGGTCGTGGAGGTCGAGTTCGACGTTGGAGAGTTCGGCGGGCAAGGTGCCCCAGTGGCTGTCGCGAACGGCGAAGTAAATGCGGCTGAGGATTTCGTGGGAGCCGTAGCGGATGTGCCGCAGGGCACCGTCGTGCCATTCGGCCGTAAGCGCGCCAGCGCGCAGGATGGTGTTCATGAGCAGGTCTCCGGGATGGACGATGCGGATGGCCGCACGCCGGTAATCCTTAGATTATCCGGTTCTGCCGCGGCTTACTGAGCGGAATGGGGCTGGCGCCCCGGGATTTGGAAGCGGTAGACGAGGGCGGAGTCTGTGCGGAGAAGCAGCTGGGCCGCTGGGAGCGCCTCGGCGCGCTGGCGAAAGAGGGCAGACTCGCGGCCGGTGAAAGGGCCGTCGATGTCGGTGCGGAGGACGACGAGCAGGCCCTTGCGGTACTGCTCCGGCAGGCAGCTGAAGGGCTTGGCCATCACCTGGCGGCTGATGGACTGCGGAGTGACGGTGGCGAAGTGGCCGTGCGAGGCGGGAATGCCGGTGTAGAGATAGGCGGCGGAGTCCTTCCAGGTGAGGAGCACGGTTTCGGGATCGGCTTCGGATTTGACGCGGCGGAAGACGTCCTCATCAAGCTGGCGGGTGGCGTAGGATTCGGTGACAATCTGCGCGATGCGGCGCCAGGCATAGGCGTCGTTGTGGGCGATGAGAACGGCCGCGCAGGCTGCGGCGATCCAGTGGAGGCGCGCGTTCCAGGCGGCGAAGTGGGCGGTGGAGGCGCGCGGTCCGGCCAGGGATTTCGCGAGGGCGGCGAGGAACTGATGCAGCTCTTCGGCGATGCCGAGCAGGAGCATGGGCCAGACGGGCAGCATGAGGCGGCCGAGCCCGTCGAACCACCAAACGACGATCTGGAGCAGATAGAGTCCGGTGAAGATCACGGCGATGGGCCAGCGGAGGCGGCGGCCGAGGCGGACGCAGCCGGAGATGCCGGTGACGAGGACGAGAACGCAGGCGGCGGTGCCGAAGATGAGCAGGGGCTGGGGCAGCCACTGTCCGCCGAGCAGGGTGGAGACACCGGCGAAGAGACCTTCGGCGGTTGCGCCGGAGAGAGTGGCGACCTGTTGTCCGATGTGGCCCCAGAGTCCGGTGGCGCCGATGATGCGGACGTACTCCTGCAGGTATCCGGAGTTGACGGGATCGAGCACGGCGGAGGCGTGGGTGTAGCTCCAGAGGTGCCAGGCGATGGCGGGCGGGACGGCGAGCAGGGCAAACCAGAGGGTGAGCGCGAGGCGTTTGCGGAGGAAGAAGAAGATGGGCACCGCGAGATAGAGCGGGGCAGCGGCGCTACGGGTGAGATAGGCGATGGCGGTGAGGGCGCCGCCGGCGAGCGCCCAGCGAGAGGCGGATGACGCGGGCTGGCTTGAGCCGGCGCGCTCCAGAGCGAGCAGGGCGGCGAGGAGGAAGCAGCAGAAGAGCAGTTCCGACATCAGAGTGGCGGCGACGAGCACGAGGTGGAACGTGACCACGGCGAGGGCGGTGACGAGGAAGCTGCGGCGCCAGGTGGTGCGCAACTGGCGCATGAGGAACAGCAGCAGCGCGGCGTAAGGGGGAATGAGCGCGGCCTGCAAGGCGGCGCCGTAGCGGAGGTTTTCGGGAAACTGCCCGCCGAGCTTCCAGGCGAGCGAGAGGTAGAGGGGATAGAGCGGCGGGTACTTCACGGCGAAGGGCCGGCCGGGCTGATGGACGACGCGATAGCCGTCGCCGTCGGCGATGGACTTGGCGGTGATCCAGTAGATGCCGTCGTCGAGGCTGTCGGCGAAGTGGCGCTGATTGCGGGCGAGCCAGACGGGGTAGGCAATGAGGGCCGTCAGGACGAGCACTGCGCACAGAACAAGCCAAGGGTGCCGGGGACGCTCCACGCTTGTTCATCGGCGCGGGGCGGGGCGGACTTTAGCAAGAGCCGGCGAAGCTACTTGCCGGAGGGTTCGGGGACGCGCCAGAGATAGAACTTGTGGCTGAGGTAGGAGTCGTCGTCGCCGCCGTCGTCGAGGGAGAACTCCTTTTCGGGTTTCCAGTCACCCATGTCGAAGGTGTTGGAGACGATGCGGGTGCCGGGTTTGAGGTCGCGCAGGAGCTTGGGGCGGAGCTTGAGGTTGACGCTGGAGAGGAGGAAGAGGGTGACGACGGAGGCGTCCTTGATATTGGCCTCGAAGAGGTCCTGTTCCTCGAAGCGGACCTTGGCCTCGACGCCGGCCTTCTTGGCGTTCTCCTTGGCTTCCCGGATGCGCACGGGATTGATGTCGATGCCGACGCCGCGGGCGCCGAACTCCTTGGCGGCGGCGATGACGATGCGGCCGTCGCCGCAGCCGAGGTCGTAGACGACATCGGTGGAGGAGACGCCGGCGAGTTTGAGCATGGCCTGGACGGCGGGCTCAGTGGTGGGGACATACGGCACGTCCGGAGAACGTTTGGGCTGGGGGTCCTGTGCAAGACAAAGGCCCAGTGTGAGGGCGAGGGTGAAGAAGGCTCTGCGCACCATGGTGTGATTCCTGTTCCCTTCCGAGACAAGGTATCGCATTCGGGGCGGATTCGCCACTGCGGCGCGCGCCGCGGCTGATGGGCGTGGCGCGCCGGCGGCCACAAAATTCCGCGCTGCTCCGCGAAGCTACCCCTAGAATAGGAATGATGCCCCGCAAAAAGGTCGAGTGGAGAATCAAGAAGGAACTGTGGCGCCTCGGCGAGCGCACACTGCTTTGCGGCGTGATCCCCGTCACCCCCGATGCGATTGAGGGCCAGGGTCCATTTGAAGACCCCGACCGGGCCTTTGTCCGGGCCACGGAGCTGGTGGATGCCGGCGCCGATATCCTGGAATTCACGGCGGACCACCTGCGCCCCGGCCGGAAGCCGATTGAGGAGGCGGAAGAGCTGCGCCGCCTGATTCCGGCGCTGAAGCGAGTAAAGGGCCGCTTTGCGATTCCCGTTTCCGTAGAGACATTTCGCCCCGCCGTGGCCGAAAAGGCCATCGAGCACGGCGCCGTGATCGTGCGCGACCCCAGCGGGCTTACCTTGGAGCAGGAACTGGCCAAGGTGGTGATGAAGCACGACGTCGGATTCATCCTGCAGCACATGCGCGGCACGCCCCAGACTTGGGCGAAGCTGGGCGCGTGGAAGGATCCCGCCAGCCTGGTGACCGCCGAACTGACGGCGGCGCTGAACCGCGCCGGGCGCATGGGCGTGGAGCGCAACCGGATGGTGGTGGATCCGGGATTCGGGATGGGCAAACGCAAAGAGACCAACACCGAACTCCTGGTGGCGCTCGACGAATTCCACAAGCTGCACCTGCCGCTGATGGTGAGCCCCTTCAACCAGCAGTTCGATGCCGAGATCCAGGTGGAGCCGTGCGCGGCGACGACCACCGCGGCGGCCGTGATGGCCGTGCTGCGCGGCGCGCACATCATCCGCGTGATGGACGTCCCGTCAGTCCGTCCGGCGACATTGGTGGCCGACCAAGCCCTGAGAGGTTGAAATGCGCTCTGTCCTGGCCTTTGTGTGCCTCGCGCTTGCCTGCGTGGAGGCCGGGGGCGCCGACTACCTGGTGACGCGCGAAGCCCGCGCGGCCAAGCTGGAAGCGGGGCAGAAGGAGGTTTCGCTCTCCAACGGCCTGCTGCGGCGCACGTGGCAAATTGAGCCGGACTGCGCCACCACCGGCTACGAGAACCTGATTACCGGCGCGTCTCTGATTCGCGGCGTCAAGCCGGAAGCGCGCCTCACCGTGGATGGAAAGGACATCGCGGTGGGTGGCCTGTTGGGCCAGCCCGAGAGCCACTTGCAGAACTCGGCCATGCAAAATGAACAACTTACGTGGCGATGATTTGTGAGATGGGGCTTCGAACAGTTAAGATGTTGTCGCCAAACAAGCCATACCAACTGGCCGAAACCCCATATGCAGCTTACCCCGCG
>JACQZS010000066.1 GCA_016213725.1 Acidobacteriota bacterium
CCGCTGGGCCAGCATTTCAAACTCAGTTTTCACAAAGCCAACGCCCGACCACGAGATCCGTCCGCCGGGCTCCACCAGGAACAGCGACGGCACGTGCGTGATCGCGAAGCCGTTGCTTACCGGATAGCCGCTGGCAGCGCGGTCCACCAGCGTGGGCAGGTCCACTCCGAACACCCGGTTGAACTCCCGCGCGTCATCCTCGGGGTTCTGGCAAACGGCGAAGATCTGCAGGGCGCCGCCCTGGAGCCGCCCCAGGTAGGGCAGAGCCAGTTGGCACGTGGGGCAGTTCACTTTGTAGAACACCAGCAGTGCCGGACCTTTCTCCAGAATCGCGGAGAGGGACAGGCTTCCGCCATCGGCGAGGTCCAATGTGAATTGCGGTGCGATTTGGCCGGTTTCCAACGTTTTCATAGGCCCTCTACCCCGGGCTTTGCGAATCTTCGACCAGTTTAACAAGTCCCGGAGGCTGAGCATGGTCTCTTCAATCCAGCACTTTGACGAGCTGGTGGGCGGCAGTGATCAGCGGATCGGTGGCAGTTCCGTATGGCGGCGCATAGGCGAGATCCACCTCGGCGAGGGCGTCGGGCCGCATTTTGGCGGCCAAAGCCGTGGCGACGACGTCGATCCGTCCGGCGACACCCTGGTCGCCGACGATCGCGGCGCCCAGCAGACGCCGCGAATTGCGGTCAGCCACCAGTTGAATCGCCACCTTCCGGCCATGGAAGTACTTGGGCCGGTTGCGGCCCTCCACGACAACCTCCACCGGAGAAAAGCCCTCGCGCCGCGCCTGCTGCGACGACAGGCCGGTTACGGCCACGGCCATGCCGCCGATGCGGACGATGGCCGTTCCGGCGATCCCTTCGAAGCGCTCCCGCGCCCCGGTGGCGTTGGCGCCGGCCACCCGGCCCATGCGATTGGCCGTGGTGCCCAGCGGGATCCAGGCCGGGCGGCCTGTGACGATGTGGCGGGCTTCGCAGCAGTCGCCTGCCGCGTAGATGCCGCTCAAGGTCGTTTCCATCCGCTCGTCCACCGTCAGCGCGCCGCTGCGGCCCAGGCCTGCGCCGGCCTCAGCCAGAAGTTCCACGTTCGGTTTCAGGCCCGTGGCCACTACCACCAGGTCCGCGCCCAGGCTGTCGGCCGAGTTCACGCGCGTATTCAAGTGCAGAGCGATGCGGCAGCGCTCCAGGCGTTCGGCCACCCGTTTGGAGAGCCAGTCATCCTCGCGGTTCAACAGCGTAGTGGCTTCGTGGTGGACGCTCACTTCCAGGCCCCGTGCCCGTAGCGCGGTGGCCAGCTCCAGGCCGATGTAGCCGCCGCCGATCACGGCTGCGGTCTTCGGGCGCTGCTCGCGCAGAAAGCTCTCCAGCCGCAGGGCGTCTTTGTCAGTGTGCAAGCAGAAGACGTTCCTGCCAGCGAACGGCATGGCCGGCCGTGCGCCGGCGGCCCACACCAGCCTGTCGTAGGGAACCTTCTCGCCGCTGCGCAGCGTTACTTCCCGCCGCGAGTGCTGGATGCCGACCACCTCGGAGTTCGTGCGGACGCGGATGTCACGTTCATTCTCGAAGAAGGCGGGGGTATAGACGGTCAGCTCGTCCAGCGAGCCCACCTGGCCCTCGATCAGGTACGGCAATCCGCAGGCGCCGTACGAGATTCTGGATCCCTTTTCGAGCACCGTGATATCGGCGTTGCGGTCCAACCGGCGTGCCCGGGACGCAGCGCTGAGGCCGGCCGCCACTCCGCCGACCACCACCAGTTTCATGCGCCGCCGTCCTTCTTGCGCTGCTCCTCGACGAACGACAGGATGTCGAACTGATTGGTGGCGCGCTCCGGGTAGCAGAGGTTGATGGCGTCGGATTCGGTCTCCGCCAGCCGGAAAACGGTGCTGAGCTTTGTGATCACCAGGAGTTCCACGGTGCGCCGCTGCAGGCCGAAAATCGGCAGGGCGCCGCCGGCCTGCTCCACTCGGGTATGGGCCATCACGAGGCAGCCGAGAGCGCTCGAATCGATGTAATCCACTTCGCGCATGTCCAGCACGATGCGGACCTTGCCCTCTTTGCTGAGATCCTCGAACGCCAGCCTCAATGCCTGCACCGGTTCGCCCAGCACAAGCCTGCCCTGGGGGGCGAGGATGGTCACCCCGCCTTTCTCGCGGCGTTCGATTGGATATGCCATCGGAAACTTATATTGTATGGCTATGCAGTCCCTTGCTCTTACCCGCCGCCGATTTTCCGCCTTCCTGGCGGCGCTGCCCGCCTTCGCCCAGAGCGCGCAACGCCGCCTCAAGCGGTCTGAGAGCTACTTTGGTCTTCACTTCGATCTTCACCCGAACGAAAAGGACACAGTGCTCGGCCGCGATGTGACGCCCGAGTTGGTGGGCGCGCTGCTGGATGCCGCCAAGCCCGATTTCGTTCAATACGACTCCAAGGGGCATCCCGGCTGGCTCGGGTGGCCTTCGCAGGTGGGCCCGTCCGCGCCGGGCATCGTGAAAGATTCGCTCGCCATCTGGCGCCAGGAGACCGCCAGGCGCGGTGTGGCGCTCTACACGCATTTCTCCGGCGTGTGGGATAGCCAGGCGGTGGCGAGACACCCTGAGTGGGCGCGCGTTAGGCCCGACGGCAAACCCGAGCCCAACCAGACTTCCACCTTCGGTCCTTACGTGGACCAACTCATGATCCCCGAACTCCGCGAGTCCGCCACCAAGTACTCGCTCGATGGCGTCTGGGTGGACGGCGAGTGCTGGGCCACCAATCCCGACTACTGTGCCGAAGCCTTGCGCCTGTTCGGCAAACCCGCACCCAAGAGTGGAAATGACCCGCTTTGGAATGAGTGGCTCGAATTTCAGCGCGAACAGTTTCGGCGCTACGTGCGCCACTACGTGGATGAACTCCACAGGACGCACCCCAACTTCCAGGTGGCCAGCAACTGGCTCTACTCAACGATGGTGCCCGAAGAGCCCACGCTGCCGGTGGATTTCCTTTCCGGCGACTACCTGGGCAACGCCAGCATCTCCACCGCGCGGCTCGAGTCCCGCTACATGGGCCAGACCGGAAAGCCGTGGGACCTGATGGCGTGGGGTTTCCAGCAGGCGCAATCCAACGCCATCGGCCACGTGCACAAGCCCGCTATGCAACTGAAGCAGGAGGCGTCCGTGGTGCTCGCCCAAAGCGGCGGATTCCAGATTTACTACGTGCCCACGCGTGCCGGCTACTTCGAAGAAGCGCATGTGAAGACCATGGCCGAAGTGGGCCGCTACTGCCGCTCTGTGCAGCAGGTGTCTCAGAGCACGGAGACTGTACCGCAGATCGGCGTGGTGTTCTCGAAGGAGACGCTCTACCACACCGCCAACAAGCTCTTCGGCGGCTGGGGCAAGGCTTCCGATCCGGCGCGAGGGTGGCTGGATCTGCTCCTCGGGTGCCAGTGGTCGGCCGACGTGCTGCCGGATTGGAAGTTGGCGCGCGTCGCGGCGCGTTACCCCCTCATCGTGCTGCCGGAGTGGGCCGCGACGGGCCAGGCGGTGGCCGATACGCTCATCGAGTACGCGCGCAACGGCGGCAAGCTTGTGGTTGCCGGTGCGAAGAACGCCGTGCTGTTTGCGGCGGCGGCTGGCGTCAAACTCACCGGCGAGCCGGCGGAGTCGGCGCAGTACGTGGCCGGCACGGTGCTCGGCAATGTGAAGGGCTTGTGGCAGGATGTCGAGCCTGACGCTGCAAAGGTGCTGGCGGAGCGCTACCCCGTGTACGATACGCGCAGCGGGGGTAAGCCGGCGGCGGTGTCGGCAGCGGTGGGCAAAGGCGAGATCGTGCTGGTCCCCGGCCCCATTGGAACCGTCTATGCGGCCACGCACGCCGCGGCGGTGCGCGAGTTCGCCAAGTCTCTCATCGCTCCTCGATTTGAACCGCTGGTGAAGGTCAGCGCGCCGCCCACGGTGGAAGTGGTGCTGCGTCGCAAGGGCGGGCGCCTGCTGGTGCACCTGCTCAATGGCACCAACATGCAGCTGGCTGGCGACTTTGCCACGGTGGATTTCGTGCCGCCCGTGGGACCCGTGAAACTCAGCTTTGGCAAGTCCAACCCCGGCGCCGTAGCGCTGGTGCCCGAAGGCCGCAGCGTGCAGCCGATGCTTGTCAATGGCAGCTGGACGGTGGAACTCGCTTCCATTGGAGTGCACACCGTCGCCAGCGCCGCGAAGTAACTACTCTTCCCGCAAGGCTGTCACCGGCGGCACGCGCACGGCTCGTGCGGCCGGGACACACGCGGCCAGCAGCGCGGCAGCACACAGCACGGCCGCCGAAACGGCGAAAGTGAGCGGATCTGTGGCGGCCACTCCGTAGAGCAGGCGTTCCAGGAGGCGCGAGAGTACCAGGGAAGCCGCCAAGCCCGCGGCGACGCCGAGCAGCGCCTGCCGCATGCCCTGCGCCAGGACCATGCGCAGTACAGTGGCCTGGTCCGCGCCCAACGACATGCGAATGCCGATCTCGCGCGTACGCCGCGATACCGAGTACGCCATCACGCCATAGATGCCCACTGCCGCCAACACCAGGGCGATGCCGGCGAAGAGGCCCGCCAGCAGCATGAGGAAGCGCGGCTGTGCGGTGGCGTCCGCCAGCGCCTGTTCCATCGTCAGCACTTCTGAGATGGGCAGGCCGCGGTTCAAGGCCCAGACTGCGCTTTTCAGGGCCGGCACGGCGTCCGCTGCGTTGCCGCGCGTGCGCGCCACCAGCGTGATGTAGCCGGAATGGGACTCGCTCAGCCCCAGGAATTCGCGGCTCTGCAGCGCTGCGATGTAGATCTCCGGCGCCGTGCGGGCGGCCCAATCGTGCTGGGCCACATCGGCCACCACTCCGACGACAGTGAGCCACTCCGGTTGCGGGCGGTCCGTGCCCACTGAGATGCGCTGGCCGATGGGGTTTTCTCCGGCAAAGAACTCCGCCACCGCGCGCTCGTTCAGAATGGCCACGCCGGGCGCGCCAAGCTGGTCATTGTCTGTGAAGGCGCGGCCCCGGCGCAATGGGATGCGCATGGTTTCGAAATATCCGGGCATCGCCACCCGATAGATCCCGCCCGGCGCCTCGCCCGGCCGCGGCTGTGGCCGGCCGCCGATGCGGAGACTGGTGCCCCAGAGATCCCCCGCCAGCGGGAGATGGTTGATCGCTCCGGCCGCCTCAATGCCCGGCAGCGCGCGCACTCTTTCCAGCAACTGCCGGTAGAAGATTTCGCGCCTTCCCCCTTCCGCCTCGCTCGATCCGGTAACGGAGACTACCATCGAGAGCACGCCGCGCGGATCGAAGCCCGCGTCCACGGCCTGCAGCGCACGGAAGCTGCGCATCAGAAGGCCCGCCCCCACCAGCAGCGTCAACGCCAGCGCGAACTCCGACGTCACCAGAAAGCCGCGCAACTTCAGCCCGCGCGGTCCGCCGCTGCCGCGGCCGGACTCCTTCAGCGCAATGCTCAGGCGCTCCGCCGCCGTCTGCAGCGCAGGAGCTAGGCCGAACAGCAGCGCGGTGGCCGCGGTGGCTCCCAGTAGAAAAAGCAGCGAGCTGCTGCCCAGTTCCACGGTTTCGATGCGCGGCAGGTTGGGCGGGCTCAATGCCACGATGGCTTGCAGCGCCCAGCGCGCCAGCAGCAAGCCTGCCGCCGCGCCCAGCGCGGAGAGCAGCAGATTCTCCGTGAGCAACTGCCTCACCAGCCGAGCCCTGCCCGCGCCCAGCGCCGCGCGCAGCGCAAACTCCTTGCGGCGGCCCGAGGCCCGCGCCAGCAGCATGTGGGCCACATTGGCGCAGGCAATCAACAGAACCAACGCCACAGCGCCCATCATCAGGAGCAACGGCGTCTCCACCTTGCCCACTACGTTTTCCATCAGTGGCGTCACGCGGCACGCACGGTTCGTGCCAGGGTACTGCTGCTCCAGGCGCGCGGTGATGGCTCCGATTTCGGCGCGGGCCTGAGCGAGCGTCGCGCCTTCGTTCAATCGCGCGAAGATACGCAAGCTCTGGCCCCGGCGGTCCTGTTGACGGGCCTCCAGAGCAAGCGGCACCCACATCTCCGTACGTGTGGCCCAGAAAGGCGCGAACTGGAACGAAGGCGGCATCACGCCCACCACTGTGTACTGCTCACCATTCAGCGCCACCTGCTTGCCGATCACATCCGGCTGGCCGCCGAAGCGGCGCTGCCAGAGCCTGTCGCTAAGCACTACCTCATGGTCGCGCCCGCGCTGGTCTTCTCCTGCGGCGAAGAGACGGCCGAGGGCCGGTTCCACGCCCAGCATCGGCAGCAGGCTTTGCGTCACCTGCAGTGCGCGCACGGTTTCGGGTTGATCGATGCCCGTCAGGTTCGGGTTCCAGGCCTGTGCCGCGCCCATGGCCTGGAATGAGGAGGTGGCCTGCCTGCGCCAATCCAGGTAGTTAGCCGGAGCCACCGGCCCCGTGCCGCGGTGCAGTATGGTCACCAGCCGGCCGGCATCTTTGTAGGCCAGCGGTTCCAGCAGCACCGCCTGCACCACGCTGAAAATCGCGGTGTTGGCGCCGATCCCCAACGCCAGCGTCAGGCCGGCCACCACTGTGAAACCCGGCGAGCGCCACAGATGGCGCAGCCCGAAGCGGATGTCCTTCACGCCCTCCTCCACCCACAGGAACGAGCGCGCCTGGCGGTGCAGTTCCTTGGACTGCTCCACCCCGCCATAGCTGCGCCGCGCCGCGAGACGTGCCTCTTCCGGCGGCATCCCGCGGCGTTCGAAGTCGTCCTGCAGAAGGCGCAGGTGCGCCTCGATCTCGCGTTCCAGCTCCCGCTCCGCCGTATGCCAGCGGAAGAGGTTGATGAACTTGGCCAGTGCGCGCCGCATCGGCTACGCTCCCTCGCCCAGCAGTTTCTCCACTAGGCCCGACATCAGCCGCCAGCGGCGCGTCTCTTCCTCCAGCGCCTTCTCGCCGGATTTCGTGATCGAGTAGAACTTCGCTTCGCGGTTCGTCTCGGTCTTGCCCCAGGCGCCTTTGATGCGGCCCTGTTGCTCCAGCCGCACCAGCGCCGGGTAGAGCGTACCCTGATTCAGGTGCAGCAGGTCGTCTGAGATCTGTTCGAGGCGCGTGGCGATGGCATAGGCGTGCATGGCGCCCATCGTCTGCAGGGTGCGCAGTACGATCAGGTCCAGCGTGCCCTGCAGTACGCCCATTCGGTCTGATGCTCCACTAGACATTCAAGTGCTCCCTGGTTCCACTATCGGGCTGGTTCACTAGATTGTCAAGTGAAGAGCGCCGGCCCGCAGCTGTTGATACGGCTGTAAACAGTGAAGGAAACGCCGGAATTCGGGCCTGAAGTGCATTTCGCGGACGCTGTGGTAAGATGAAATCGTCCGCCCCAAACGGGCCTGTAGCTCAGTTGGTTAGAGCGCTACCTTGACACGGTAGAGGTCACAGATTCGAGTTCTGTCAGGCCCACCATCCACCCTCCCCCTCCCGGCTGGCTCAACAGCACAATCCTCTCACTCTGAGTCTGCAGGCGGAGTCAGCACGCGAAGAGCATCGGTAGTTCGCAAGATTTGAAGCGGTTTAGGGTTGAATGCAGGCGCTATCGGGATTACGTGCTTCCGCCGCCGCCGAACCGCATTCATCTGTCGGGATGCCGAGGGAGGCGGCCAATGCCAGGATGAAGATGGTCCCGGCCAGCACCCGCAACACCGCTTTGAGAGCATTCGTTGGCATGGACTAGTCCTCCTTCAGCGGATAGCTTCAGCGGCTTGCTTACATCCTGGGCAGGAAATTCTCCAGAACCCAGATCTCGGCGCCCGGCTCCTGGGCCCAAATTGCCACCCGCTTTCCATCGGGATGCACGCTTAGTTCCCTCAGCCCCTTTATGGAGATGGCGAGCTTGCGTACGTCGCCGCCCTCGATGGGGATGCGCCACACCTGGCCGTTCTTCGGACACAGCAAGTTGCGGGAATCCGGCGTCCAGGAGGCGAGGCAGTAGTCGTTGGTGTCGTCCAACTGCAATAGCTGACGCTGTGGACCACCGGCGATTGGAACGAGGTTGAGCATGCGAGCCTGATTCCGAAACACCAGCCATCGTCCGTCCGGCGACACGGGCGCGTTGGCGGATGTACGTTCGAATTGCACGCGCTCCTTCCCGGCGCCTGAATCGGTCTGCCGCCGGATGAGGCCGCTTTTCTCGACGCACCACACCGCATCGGTTGCCGTGGACCACTGTGGAAAGGGACATTCCGGCACAGTACTGGCCGAGCCGTCCGCGACATCCAGTTGCAGAGTCCGGGCGCGGCCATCCGCCGGCAGCCCAAATACCAGCAGAGTCTTCCCGTCCGGGCGCCACCGCGGACCGTCCCCGAGGGTGCGGAAGCCTGGGCCGATCTCACGCTCGCGGCCGGTTTCCACATCCCGGACAACGATCCGCAAAGATCCGCCCCTCGCCATGGCCGACGGCGTTCTTACCGCGTAGGCGAGGTGATGGCCGTCCGGCGACCAGTAAGGCCGGTAGGTGGGCCGCCCATACCGCGAGACCGCGGGCGCAGGTCCGGAGAGGAGCCGCCCGGTTTCCATGTCCATCTCCGCCATCAGGAGATCGTCGGCCCCACCCGGCAAGGCGTACTGGAAGCCGCCCTTCGGGTCGAATCCGAGCGGAGTCATCTGCCCGGCATTGGCGTGGACCAGTGAGGGCGTGCCTTGGGCGGCGCCCGCTCCCACCGTCACGCTCCAGAGACCGATGGATCCATTGCGATCGCTGAAGAACAGCACCCGTTTGCCGTCAGGTGTCCACACGGGCGCGGTGTCATGCGCGGGGTGCCGGACCAGCGGGACTTCACGGCTTCCATCGCTGGCAATAAAGAAGATGTCGCGCTCTGCTCCTTCCGCGCTTTGGGGGGAGTCATAGGCGATGTATCGCCCGTCGGGAGACAGGCTGATCTTCCCCGGTTCGCGGTCGCTGAAAGACCGCACTGCCCGAAATTCGCCCCGTTCTACTGACAGCAACCCGATCACTTTCCCGGTCTTCACCAGCAACTGCTTGCCGTCTCTGGACCAGCCGGCGGCGAAGACCAGCGGGCTATCAGCGTTTCTATAGAGAGCCCGCGGCACGGAACCCTCCGCTGTTCCGACCACGTGCAGTTCGTAGCCTTCTGCCTTGCGGGAATACCACGAGTAGGCGACGAGTTGTCCGTCCGGGGCGATGACCGGGGATTGCGCGAAGCCGGCGCCCTTGGAAGCCTCACCCTCCCTGGTCAGGCGCAATTGCTTGCCCGTCGCAAGCTCGATGGCGGCGAGGTCGCCGGTGGACCAGTCGGTGAACACCGCCAGGCGGCCGTCGGCGGATGGCTCACCTGCCAGGAGGTTGCTGGTTTTGCTCGCCCAAAGCTGGCGCGAGACGGTCTTCCCGGAGCTGGTTTCCGCCGCCTCCACGAGCGGATACGGCCAGTGAAGGGCTCCTCTGCGCCACAGAGTCCAGCCCGATCCAAGCAATGCCACGGCCACTGCCGCGGCGATGGTGAGCCGTTTCGCGATGGGCGGCGCAGCCGCAGCTTCCTGCTCAGGCTGCCGTGCAGCCCGCCAGGCGTCCAATTCCTCGGCGATCGCATACACGCTGCTGCGCGAACGGTGTTCGTGCCGGCGAACCGGAAGGCCTTCGTACTTTTCCCACCGGCGCACGGTGCTGACATCACGCTGTAGGTAAAGGGCAATCTCCTTCCAGGAGTCGAGTTTGGTGCCCACCCTGTCATTGACTGGCGTTTCGGCCATTGGTTGACCTCCTGCGGTATCCGGTTGTCAGCCTAAGCCAATCGCACCTCAGCGACAATAGGCATTAGCGCGCAATGCCCCTAACTTCTCAAGTTCATTGTTAATGCGCGGTCACTCCGGCGTGTCTCCCACGGTCCACCGCTTCCCGGCCTGCAGGCCGGGCGTGCCCTCGACACGCGGCAGGTCACAGATTCGATTTCAATCCGGCCCTCCACCCACCCAGATCACTGCCCCGGGCTCAGCGACACTGCACCTGCCGCGTCCACTCGGAACGTGCGCCAAACCACCCGCCGGCGGCCGGCGGTGTCCACCACGGCGGCGCGCAGTCGATAAACACCCGCTCGCTCCAGCCGGAAGCTGGTTTCCACCTCGGCGCCTCCGGCTACAGGACGAACCAGTGGCCGCAACGCATCCGGCGACAGGAAGCGGTAATCCTCGTCCTTGGGGCCGTAGAGTTCCCACAGCACCATGGCGTTTCTGTAGACTCCTTCGGCGTCCGTACCGTGCGTGTAGTAGACGGGCGCCCCCGTCTCACGCACCAGCGCCGTGGCGGTAACGCCAGGCCCCTCGATGCGGAACTTCAGGTCGAGCCCTGGCGCGGGTCCAGGCTTCGCCGCGATGCCGCGCGCGGCGGAGAGAAGCGCCCGCTTGCCGCCGGCCTCCACTTCCACTTTGCCGTCTTCCCGGATGCGCACCACCTCGCGATACCCGGAAGCCGCGTGCCCCGGCAGTTCCCACATCGCATCAAAGGGGATGCCCTGATTGATGCATCGCTCCGCTTCCAACCAGAAGTTGCTCATCACCGTGCGGTACGCCACTCCGGCGCGATTCCGCCGCTCCAGGTTCAGCTCCGGCAAGCCCCACAGATTTCCGCGGCCCATGTGCGTGTGGCCCAGGTCATAGCCCGGCGGCAGCGTGATGGCGACCTCGGCGGCGCGCCGCAGCCGGCCCAGGTCCCGCGCCGGATGATTCTCGGCATGCTGGCGCAAGTGGCGAGTCAGGGCCAGGTATTCGGAGAAGGGCACCGTCGCCAGTTGGTAGTTGTCCCAGAAAAAGAAGCGCGTGGCGCCCATGTCATAGGCCCGAGTCATCCACCAGGCTGCATCGGCGCGCTCCACGGCGCCGTAGATGCTGATACCCCACTCTTTGCCGGACAGCCGCGCGGCGCCGCGCAGGAAGCTGAAGATCACATCAGTCAGTACCCGCGTGTCGCCGGTGGCGAACTGGGTGCCGGCAGCCATGTTCAGTTCAGGCAGCGTGCGACGCGATCCGATGCGCCCCGGCGGCTCGAACACCAACGCCGCCGGCAGGAAAGGACGGGCCGTCAACTCGTGCGCCGCGGTGGCCACCATCGTCTCCCAGGAGTACAAGTTGTGCGGCTGCAGGCGCCACGTGCCCAGGTCGACATCCGCCCGCGAAGCCACCACCGCCTGCAACCGCGTAGGCGTACCTTTCTCCAATGCTTCGCGGTAGTGCTCCTCGAAGGCCGCCAGAGCAACGGCGGGAGTGATGTCGTGCCGGAAGGCTTCGTCTTTCGCCAGACGGGGCCGCAGGACGTGATCCCGCGTGCCCACCGCGGGCTCGTCGAGATACGGAATCGGTCCGATGTACTGGCTGCGGTAGAGCATCTCCGGGAACGGCAGTTGCTTGCCGCCACCCCAGTAGAAGAAACCCAGCTCGTCGGCCCAGGGCGTTTGCGCGTCATCGGCGCGGACGAAGGTGATGCCGGCGTCGGCCAGTTGCTGGTAATCCGCGCGCGTGAACGGGACCATTTCATAGTCGGACCCGTCCCAACGCCGCCGGTCCACCTTGACCCGGGCATTGCTGGCGGGGCCTATCAGCAGGTCGGGCCGTAACAACACGATTCGCGCGTTCTCGGGCGTGCGCCAAGCTGAAGCTCCTTCCGACTCACGCAAGTAGCGGTGCCCCAGGTACGTGACCGCGTCGCCCATCTCCGGCAGCAACTGCTTCAGCGGCACCGCCGATGGCAGCACCGCGCTGCCGTCCACTGCGTGCCGGTACTCGCGCGGCACGCCGTCGCCTTCCTGAAGCACATAGCGCCGCGGCGCGGCCGGATCCAGAACCCACACCTGAAAGTGAGATCCGTCCTGCTTCTCGCCGCGCAGCGAGACCCAGCCATCCTGGCAGGCGTAACGGAATGCCGTCACCACGGACGCTTTGCTTGAAGCCTCAGACAGGCGATAGCGCGCCGCGGAGCCGGGAGCGGGGCAGGGCAGGGAGGCCGCCGGCAGCGACGCGACCGCCAATATGGTGAGTACCAGCAGTTTGTACATCGCTAGAAGTGTACTTCAGCGCGCAGCGCCGCTATAGCTTCACTTCGAACGTCAGGCTCCGGACATATTTCTCGAGCGCCGACTTCGCGGCCTGGTACTTGGCGTCCAGGTCGGCAATCTGCGTTTTCAGCTTTTCGAGTTCCGTCTCCTGCGCGTCGAGCTGCCGCGTGTACCGCTGCAGCAGCGCCTTCTCTTCCGGCGAGGACTTCAGGCTCTTCAAGTTCTCCCGCAGCCTTTGCTGGTCGTCGAAGATCTCAGTCCGATGCTCCTCCAGTTCACCCTTCTGCCTATCCAGTTCATTGACTGCTGCACTGTCGGCGACGATCTTCCGCAGCGCCTTTTCGAGGTCAGGCGAGAGAAGCCCGGATTTCGCGAACACGTTCACCCGGTCGGCTTCGATCGAGGAGAGCGAAACAACCTGGCTGAGCGGTTTCACCTCCTCCACCGTAAGCGCCGCCGTCTGCCCGGCGGGTGCAGGCAGCCGGAAGCGGTAGTAAGAAGGTGTGGTTTCCTCGGCCTGGGCCGGGGCTGTCAGGCGATAGCCTGGCCGCACAGGGTGCTCGATGAGAACCGCGCGTGGGCTGGATGCCGCGTTGCGCACCGTGTAGGTCTTCTTCTCCACGGCTTGCTGGTGAATGGTGAGCACTCCGCGGATCACGGTGACCAGCGAGGCTTTCCGCGATTCGCTGCCGAAGGCCGTGGAGGTGGTGAGGTCGAGATCGGCGGCATAGGAGATCAGCCGCTTCTCGTTCGGACGGATCGGTTCAAAGATGCCTTCCCCGGCGAATGTCTCGTTCTCCAGCACGCCGAAGCTGCCGCCGTCCAGGGTCAGGCCGGTATTGTTGTGCAGCCAGATGGCCCGCAAAGGGCGCCCTGAGCTGTTCTGTGCGGTCCACAGGGAAACCGCCTCCGCGCCCACGGGCGTATTCACGATCGGCACCAGTGCCGACTGGTTCTTGCGTAGCGTCAGCGGCTCCTTGATGCGGTACTCGAACATGTCGCCCAGGGCCTGCGCCTGCGCCATGGCTTCGAGCCCCGCGCGCGCTGCGTTCACTGGGCTAGGCGGGGGCGGTGGTGGCATTGGAGCCTTTTTCATCATGCCCGCACCTTCCGGCATCGATCCCATGGAGCGCCCGCTGCCAACGGATCGGCTCATGGCCGATGATGAAGAAGTCGCCAAAGCCGGCGTGTCCGCGCTCACCGTCACTGATTCCGCTAATTCGCCCACATTGAGCTGAAAATCGTGCCGCGCCCGGGAAGAAGCTGTCAAGAGTTCGGTGGCCGCGGCCCGCTTGAATCCGCGCGCCTCCACCGAAAGTTGGATTACCCCATCCGGCAGTGTGGCGAACTCATAGCGGCCATTGGCGTTGGCAACCGCGGTCGCCAGAATGCTCCCGATCCCATCCCGCGCCGCCACCGTGGCTCCGGGCACCACCGCGCCGCTCGCGTCTGTGATGGTTCCGGAGAGCCGCACCGGCCCCGATGAAAGCGCCGTCTGGAAAGTCTGCGGCGACAGCATGACGGCCTCAGCCACCGGCACCACCGGCCGCCGCCCGTAGAGCGGCTGAGATAGGTGCTGGATGAACGCCTGCGGCGCGCCGGCCACCAATGAAATCTCCACCTTCTCCCAGTCCTGCGCCGTGGGATTGTCCACAATCGCCCAACCTTGC
>JACQZS010000067.1 GCA_016213725.1 Acidobacteriota bacterium
CACCGTGACAGACCGCGTGCTGCTGCGCCCGCTCGAGTACCGCGACAGCCACCGCCTGGTGACTGCGTGGGAGCACGTCAGTATGATCGGCGACGACCCGGTGGGGCCCAACCCGCGGCACGCCGCTGAGTGGGTGAAACGCACTCAGGTATTCAGCGGGATAGCCCAGCTAAGGCACGACGTCGGCTCGATCGCGTTGGACTCCGGGGGCACGCGCCCCGTGGCCCAGGTTTTATGCGAGCCGGCGCTGTTGCGCGTGCTCGGCATAGAACCGGCGATGGGCCGGACCTTCTACGACGGCGAAGGCAGGAACGCGCCGGGCGGCGCAATACTAACGCATGAGGGATGGCAGGCGTTGTTCGGCGGCGATCGTGGTGTCATCGGCCGGACGGTCCGCATCAACGACGTGCCGCGCGAGGTGGTGGGCGTACTGCCCGCGGGGTTCCACTTTCCCAACGCCAACATGCTACGGGCCTTCCGGCCCGACCAGCAGAAGAGCGGCGTGATGGAGCCGTGGATCTTCCTCCCCGTGGTGTTCGAATTGAGCGAAATGGAGTGGAACGGCAACTACGGCAACTGGGTGCTGGTGGGCCGGTTGCGGCCAGGGGTGAGCCAGGAGCAGGCCACGGCGCAACTCAATGCGGTGCAGGCGCAGGTGTGGAAGGAGATGCCGGGCGGAGGGTCGGGCACGGGTTCATTGAGAGCCTCTCTGCGGCCGCTGCAGGCGACTGTCGTGAGCGGCTCGCGGCGTGGGATCGTCTTGTTGATGGGAGCGGTGGCGGCGCTCATGCTCCTGGCTGCGCTGAATCTGGCCAACGCTCAGTTGGGCCGGGCGCTGGCGAGACAGCATGACGCTTCGCTGCGGGCGGCTCTGGGTGCGGCGCGCTGGCGGCTGGTGTGGAGCGCGATTGCGGAAAATCTCTTGCTGGGCCTGATGGGCTGCGTCCTGGGGATCGGGCTGGCGTACGCCGGCCTGGAACTCTTCCGGCGCAATGCGCCCATCGACCTTCCACGCATGGATGAGGTGCACCTGGATTGGCGTGTCCTGCTCTTCGCTTTGGCGTTGACCATGGCTGCGGGTTTGGTGGCAGGACTCGCACCCGGGCTGCGTCTGGCCGGCGGATCTCTGGCTCGCGGCGGCGCCCGGACCACCGCCAGCCGGGCCAGCCAGAGATGGCGCGGCTATCTGATTGGGGTGGAGGTGTGCGGATGCACGGTGCTGTTGCTGGTGGCCGCTCTGCTCGCTCAAAGCCTGCTCGCCTTGCTGCGGCAGGATCGCGGCTTTGAAACCGGCCAGGCATCCATAGCCGAGTTGCGTCTGACAACGAAGCATTTCCTGAAGGACGAGTCCCGGATTTCGCTGATCGAAAGTGCGCTTGACGAGTTGCGGCGCACGCCGGGCGTACAGCGTGCCGCCTTTGTCTCCGCCATGCCATTGGAGGGTGAAAGCTGGATTGAGTGGATCGGCAGGGCCGGAGAGAACAACAGCCAGCGGACGCTGGTGAATGCGCGCTGGGTGAGCCCTGGGTACTTTGAGGCCATCGGCCAACGTCTGGCGGCCGGGCGCCTTCTCGAGGAGCGCGACGCTGGTCTGCCTGTGATCATCCTCTCTGAGGGTGCGGCGAAAGCGCTCTTCGGCAACGAAGCCGCGGTAGGCCACGAGGTCGACGCGATGGGCCGCAAAGTGCAGGTGATCGGTGTGGTGCAGGATTCCCGCAGCACTTCGCTGAAGGACGCGCCGGTGAGAATGATGTACCAGCACTATCGGTTCCGGCCGCCATTCCAGACGTTCTTCGTGGTCAAGAGCGCCGGTCGCGCGGAAGACGTGCTGGCTGGTATGCGAGCGGCCCTGGGGCGTCAGGCCAACGTCACGGTGACACGCGTGAAGACGCTGGACCGCCAGGTGACCGATTCTGTCGCCCGGGAGCGCTTCCAGACGTTGGTGCTGATCTCGTTCGGGGCTTCCGCCCTGGCGCTGGCCATGCTGGGCATCTACGGCATGTTGAGTTACGCCGTGGCTGCGAGGAGGCAGGAGATCGGCGTGCGCATGGCGCTGGGCGCGACGCGCGCCGGGGTCTACCGGCTGGCGATGGGGCAGGCGGGTTGGCCGGTGACGGCCGGGTTGGCGGGCGGGTTGCTTCTGAGCGTGGCCGCGGCGCGCCTCATTGAGAGCTTCCTCTACGGAGCGGGCGGGATGCAGGCCGGAGTGATGGCCGCCGTGGCTGGCGTGTTCCTGCTGGCGGCGGGTGTGGCGGCATTTGTGCCCGCCCGCCGGGCCGCATCGATTGATCCGATGGAAGCGTTGCGGGCCGAGTGATGGCCGGGCCCGAGCGCCGTTCGGGTCTTTACGGCTGCCAGATGGTGGCGCCGATGTAACGCTCGCTCTGCGCCGCGTCGTTGTAGTAGTAGATGCTCACCAGCTTGCCGTCGGGGCGCAGCACGGTGCGCGGATAGCCCAGGTCCCACGCGCCGGCGTCCTTGCGCAGGATGATCTCGTCGCTCCAAGTATTGCCCTTGTCCTTGCTGACGCGGGCGCGGATGCCGAAGGGCTCGGCGCGGTAACCGTAAACCAGCACGATACGGCCGTCCTTCAGCAGTGTGAGCGAGGGCGGATTGCCGCGGCCTGTGTCGGGCGCGGCCTTGCCGGCGGAAGTCCAACTCTTGCCGTCGTCGGCGGAGCGCCATACGTCGATAAACGTCCGGTGGCGGACGGCGGTGAGAATCTCTTTCGGTCCCAGGCGCACGGAGGCGGGCATGATGGCGAAGTCGTTGCCTTCCGGTTCGGGGGTGACGTTTCCTTCGAGCGTCCAGGTCTTGCCCCCGTCGCGGGTGCGCACGCAAATGACGCGGCCTTCGCGGCGGTTGGACTTGGCGGCAGTGAGGAACATCGTCAGGTCGTGCCTGCCGTTCACCAGGTAGTCGGTACGGGCGGCGATGCCGGGGGTGCCAAAGTCAGGCAGGCCGTAGGGCCCGGCCCAGGTGTGACCCTTGTCCGTAGAGACATAGAAACGGGAAGGGCCCGTGTGGATGTCTGCCATGCGCGCCGTGAGGGCGAAGCCTGGGGCGGTAAAGTTGATACCGCCGGGGCATTCGGTCACTGGTTTGCCGGTTTCCGTGGGGACATTGGCCTGCTCGACGCCGGGCGGAGGCTTGAGGCCCTCGGGCTTTTCGATCTTCCAGGTGACGCCGCCGTCCAGGCTGCGGGCCAGCAGATGCTCGGCCGGCTTGGAACGGTCGATGGCATGGTCGCGAACGCTGGCTTTGAAGTAGCCGGCTTCGAAGCCGACCAGGATTTCATTGCCCCAACTCCAGATGCCGTGGTTGGCCGGCCAGCCGGCAAAACGGCCGGGCTGGTCGTAGACCTTCACGTTCTGGATTTGAGCGCAGGCGAGCGCGCCGAAAAGTGTGCACAGAGAGAGCAGTCGCATGGTTCCGTGGGTGACGGAACAAGTATATGGCAACGGCTGGCGGTGAGTCTTACGCGGCGCGGCGGCGGCGCACAGGCACAAGGATGGGCTCGGCCTGCGTGTGCTTTTCCAGTTCAGCGAGTTCGTGTTCGATAATGGCCCGTTCCAGTTCCTCGGTGACCTCTTCTTCGCCGGCGGAAGTGCGGGCGGAGTCGAGGCGATCGAGAATTTCGTATTCGAGCTGGAGACGTTCTTTGAGGCTCATTGGATCCTCCGGGGCCTTGCGGCGCCTACATCTATACAGACGCGCAAAAGAGGCGAACGTTCCAGGAAAAATCGGAGCTGTCTACTTCTTCAGGTTGAATTTGGGGTCGTCCCGCGTGCCGCCAACCTTGAACTTGGCCACCGTGCCGTGGCCTTGTTTGGCGAAATAGGGGTCCACCGGCTTCAAAGCCCAGCGTTTCCATCGAGTCACCATCATTTGGGAAACCCGCGCCTCTACCTTCGCTTCTCCGGTGAAGTCGAGGGCTTCGTTGGAGAAGATGTAGCCTCCGCTCAGGTCCACGTCGGCGCCCGGAATGGAGAAGAAGAGCTTGGGGAAGTCGATGCGGCCGCCGCCCATCTTGAAATCGCCGGACATCACCACCGGCACCTCCGCGATTCCCTGGTCGGTTGGCGTACCCTGCGCGCGGCGGCTCAGGTCGTCGAGTTTGTTCTGCACCGTGGCACTGGTGAAGCGGCCATCGATCAGCTGAAAGGTGCCCTGGAGTTGCAGCTTGTCGGCGATGTGGCCCTTTCCCGGAGGAACCAGCACCCTGGTAGTGAGGTTGATGCCCCCCTTCATGATGGGCGTCGAGCCTTTCATCGCGAGCAACAGGAAGTCCTGAATGCGGCCGGCTGGGATGTTGGCGTTCAAATCCACCGTCTTGCCCTTTTCGCCCGCGTTCCGGACCACACCGCCTTTGACAGTGAACGAAGATGACCCGAGTCTGGCCTTCACGGGATCGAGAATGGTGTTGCCGTTGGTGCCATTGACGATGGCATGATATTCGGTGGCTAGCGGGACCTTGTTGCCGCTGTGGGTGAGGCGGAAATCCGGGGTGGTTGTGCTCCCGTCGACGATGATCTCGTCGAGCGTGCCCTGGAAGGAGCCTTTGGAAGCGAGGATGCCGGCGATGCCCTTGAACACCGACAAGTCTGCGTTTTCGAAGGTGAAGTCGCCCGAGATCGGAGAATCGGAAGGGCTCTTGGAGACCCAGGGGCCGAACTGGCCCTTGCAGTGGATGAGCCCGGGCGGTTTGGCGTTGGTCAGTTCTGCGTCGTAGTCCAAGGGCCGTCCGGCGGTGGCTCCGCGCAACACGAGTTTGTGCAACTCCCAGACGAGCGGGGCACGAGTGGGGTCTTTGGGATGGATCGCCAGGCGCGTGCCCGGCGCCTCGATGACGTCGATCATCACCGGCGGCGCGGAGGACTTCTTATTGGCGGCGGAAGCGGCTTCGGCATCGTCTCCGGCGGGCGGTAGGCCAGTTGGCTCAGTGCCCTTGCCAGCTGCGCGCTGCGGCGAGGCCAGGGGCGGGGCTTTCCCGCCCGGTGCGGCCGCGGCTGGCGGTTTGGGCTGCTTGGGCGGAAGATTGATGTCCATGCCTTCCAGCCGGATCTGGCGGACGACGGCAGTTTCCTGCGCCAGCGAGCCCAGGTCCACGGTAAAACGCAGCTTCTTTAGCGAAAGCAGCGGCGGAAGGTTTGGATACTTGTTGAGGCTGAGCACCAGTGGCCCGGCCTCGACCTTCGCGTCGGCGCCCTTGCCTTTGTTGAGCAGAACTTCCCAGGTCGATTTCCAGGACAGCCGGACCTTGAAACTCTCCAGCCGGACATCGGCGTCGAATCTCTTGCTGAGGAATTGAGTGGTTTTCTCCCGTACGAAGGGCTCCAGGCGCTGCGATGCCCAATAACCGGCGCCGATGGTTCCGACAATCAGCACTCCCAGCGTCGCTGAGAGGCCAAGTAGCCAGCGTTTCGTAGTTCGGCCCATATCCGCTTCACTATAACTCTACGAAGCGCCGTGTATACTGGCGGCGAGATGAAAAGAGGGGAACCGTCCGGCCTGCGTCGCGGCATCCTGCCGGTGGTGCAGACGCCTTTCCACGAGAACTTAAGTCTGGATGAGGAGAGCCTGGCCGGACTGGCCGAGGCCTCCATCCGGTGGGGTGCATGTGGATTCCTGGCGCCGGCGGTGGCCAGCGAAGTGGTCTCCTTGTCCGCGGAAGAGCGGCGGCGTGTGCTGGAAATCGTCTGTGCCGCCGCGCGAGGCAGGGTGCCGGTGCTGGCCGGCGCATCTGCCGAGAGCGAGGAAGAGTGCCGCGAGCATGGCCGCGTGGCGGCGCGGATTGGCGCTGATGCCATCCTGGTGGCAGTGCCGCAGCGGTTCTATGCCGCACAGGATCAGGTGGTTCCCTTCTTCGCCGGGATCGCCTCCAGCGTGGATCTGCCGCTGGTGATTCAGGATCTCGAGTGGAGTGGGCCCGGGCTCTCCATCGCCGTGGTGGAACAGCTGGCGGCGGAGATTCCCACTCTCGTTGGACTCAAAGTGGAGACCGTGCCGGCTGGCCCCAAGTACACGCAGGTGCGCCAGGCCCTGGGTATGGATTTCTTTATCGCTGGCGGCTGGGCCGCGCCGCAGATGATCGAGGCGCTCGACCGCGGCGTAGATGCGATGATCCCCGAATGTTCCATGGTGCCGGTGTATGCGGAAGTGTTTCGGCTCCACGCCGCCGGCCGCCGGGATCTGGCATTGGCCCTGTTCCGCCAGATGTTGCCGATGCTGGCCTATGCGAACCAGGAAATCCGGACATCCATTGCCTTCTTCAAGCGGCTGCTGGTGAGGAAAGGCGTCTTCCGCACGGCGCGCCTGCGGGGAGGCGACTTTCTCTGGGACTGCTACAACGGCAGGATCGCCGACGAGTTGATTGACAGTTACCTGGCGCTGGAGCGGAGTACCGTCGGGCACTAGAAAACCCGGCGCACAGGCGCCGGGCCTCTAGTTATGAACTGCAGTGAGCCGTTGACGCTACTTCTTGCTCTTCTTATTTTCCTTCGGAGGCTTCTGCGCCACCTGGATGTCGTTTTCCACCGAGAAGACGCCCGAAACCGAATTGGCCTGCATGCCGGCCACCTGCTGATCTGAGGCATTGTCCACGATTCCCACCAGCTTCACATTGCCGTTCTTCACGACGATGTGCATGGGATGGTAGCCAAACGGCGGGTCATTGGTGATGCCCGCGGCCATTCTCGCCGGCGACACCCAGGCAGGCGTCCCGCGGTTGGGGTTGTAGCGGCTCAGGATCGGGTTGAAGTAGATGGACGCGTAGACCCTGGCGCGAATGTCGTCGTCCACTCTTGAGAGGGGCAGGACCTCGATCTCATTGATCACCTTCTGCACGCCCTCCACCTTCTTGGTCACGTTTTCGGCAGAGCTCTTGAGGATCGGGCGTGAGGCTGAACCGCGCAGCGTCACGGTGTAATCCTTGATCTGGAAACGCAAGTCATCGAAGACGCCATATTCAGGCAGCGATAGAATCTGTTTCTGAATCTCGTTGGCCATGCGCAGGACAGACTGCGGTGTCTGGGCCTTCTTCGCCGCGGCGATGATATCTTCATCCTGCGGCTGCTGGGCGCTTGCGGGTGCCCCCATCAGGATGGCCGTCAGGCCTCCCAGGAGCAGCAAATTTCGTTTCATGCAATCCCCCTTCTCTGAATGCTCGATATTGACTCAAGCTGTCTTATCAGATGGATTAGATTCGTCTCCGGTTTCCTCGCATTTTGGATCCCGCAGCCATCGTCCGGGCCTCCTGGGCGGATAGCTTACGGTAGTTGCCTGGGTTCAGGCCTGACAAAGTCAGGGGGCCGATCGCCACGCGAATCAGGCGGAGCGTGGGGAATCCAACCGCCGCCGTCATTCTGCGGACTTGGCGGTTGCGACCCTCGGTGAGCGTCAGTTCGATCCAGGATGTCGGTATCGCGGCGCGGTAGCGAATAGGCGGATCCCTCGGCGGAACGTCCGGAGTCGGATTCAGTATTCGAGCCTGGGCCGGCAGCGTGGTTCTACCTTGGATTTCAACGCCGGCCTGCAACTGGCGCACGGCCTCCGCCGTGACGATGCCCTCGAGTTGCACCCAATACGTTCGTGGATGGCCGAAGCGGGGATCGGTGATCCGGTGCTGCAGCGCGCCATCCGAGGTGAGCAGCAGCAGTCCCTCGCTGTCGAGATCCAGCCGGCCGGCCGCGTAGACGTCGGGGAAGGGGATGTAGTTCTTCAGAGTAGGGCGGTCTGCACCGGTTTCGTCGGTGAACTGGGTGAGCACGCCATAGGGCTTGTAGAAAAGGATGTGTCGGTGCGGCACGCTGGCAACTTCGACTTCGAACGTGGATGCTGAACTTAATTAGAGTAACTCCGTTAGCGCGTGGTTTTCCGCCTTCCGCCCGATTGCAGGACTTCGGCGGGGAATAGACGCATAGGGGCTGCCTGCGCTAGTTGGAGACGGCAAACTCCGATTCTCTGCGCTGATCTCTCCTGCTATGGCCTTGGCTCAGCAGCGGCGCCCGCACCTCACGCCGGCGCAGATCCTCCACTACGGCCGGGAAGTCGCCGTGTTTGAGGGCTCTGGAGACTCTCCCCTGCGGCCCACCACGATGCGTTGGCGGGCCAAACGGGCCTTGCGGTTCCCAGCCGTGAGGTGCGGGGGCGATCGTTCTTTCTGGAGTTGAAAAGGGCCTAAGCAGCCCGGTACCCCGTGAGGTGGGCAGAGTAGCGCTTGTCAGTCTCCAGTATGTGCCTGGTAAGCCAGTCTTTCAGGAAACCCATCAGCTTCAGCGAGACCGCGGCACTGCCTGTCTTGGCCTGGGATCGGAACGCCTCCACCTGTGCCACCATCGCGCGGTGCTTCCGGCGGTGTTCCTCCAGTTCCGGATAGCCAGTGCCCTCCAGGAGTTTCTCCTCATAGGCGAAGTGGTAGCGGGTATACCCTATCAAGTCGTTGATGACTTCGGTGACCGCGCCAGCCTTCCCACCCATCTTCATGGCCTCGTGCATCTGATTGATGATGTCGAGTAGCCGACGGTGCTGCGTGTCGATCTCTTGAACGCCCACGCTGAATTCGCTTCTCCACTCGATAAAAGACATATCTCTTCCTGTTGGTTGTCTCATCGGCTCCGAGCGGCTCTCCGTGAGGAGGAATTGTGCCCGGGCTGGAAAGGGGGGAATCAGATCGAAGTAACCGAATAGATACTGAAAGAGTCTAACAAGCAGTGATATAGTATGGGTGCCGCCGAAGGGCGGTTTAACTACTCAGGAGAATTGGGAATGAAAGCTCTGCGTTTGGTACTGCCGGTCGCCGGTGCACTCTTGACCTTCATGGCCACCAGCGCGTTCGCGACGAAGGAAATGCAAAAGAAAGAAAAGAAGCCTTGCACGACTTGCCACACTTCGACGAAGGAAGCGACCAAGGAAAAGCCCATGCTGAACAACGTGGGTAAGTACTACAGCGAGAAGAAGACGCTGGAAGGCGCTCCCGCACCGACGAAGTAGTCCGGCTCTCTTTCGATAGGGGCGCGCGGCTGGCAGCGCCGGTTGCGTGCCTTTTCTTTGAGATTCGGTCGTAAGACATGCTATTATCTGCTGATTGCTGCAACCTGCGGCGATAGAGGAAACACAATGAAAGCAATGAGACTTATGTTCCCAGCGGTGACGCTGGTGGCCGTTCTTCTGGCCGGCGCCCTCACTTCCTTTGCCACTCCGGCGATTGGCAAGAAGGAAGGCAAGGAGTGCACGGTTTGCCACGTTCAGAAGGGCAAGAAGGAACTGAACGACAAGGGCAAGGAATACAAGGCCGCTCATCCGGCTGAGAAGAAGTAGTTCAGGCTCGCCGAGAATATTGAAGCGGCTGGAGCACTCTATTGTGAGTGCCCCAGCCGCTTCTTTTGTTTCTAGCCTGGCTTCCTGACGCTTGGAACTCCCCGGTGCCAAGTGCATTGGCCCGGTGGGCTCCCCTGTTGCTATTCCTGCTCGCATCCTGCCTCCTGCTGGGGGGACTCGATGACCTGGCTGTGGACTTGGGTTGGTTTTGGCGAGTTGCTCGAAAGCGGCGGGAGGTTCTCCCAGACCCTGATCGGGAGAGGTCGATAGCCATCTGGATTCCGCTCTGGCACGAAGCGGCCGTCATACGCCGCATGTTGGAGCACAACCTGGCAGCTATCGGCTATCGCGACTACGAGGTATTCGTCGGAGTTTACCGGAACGATCCCGAGACCAGGGCTGAAGTTCTGGCTGTTGCGTCCAGGGACAATCGCGTCCACCTGGCGGAGGTGCCGCACGATGGGCCCACCATGAAGGCGGACTGCCTAAACTGGGTCTATCAGCGGATGCTGCACTGGGAACGCGCCAGTGGCCGCCGGATGGAAGTGGTGGTGATTCATGACGCCGAGGACGTCATCCATCCTCTCTCCCTGAAACTTGTAAACAGGTACTGCGAAGTGGCGGACATGGTCCAGATGCCGGTCTTGCCGCTACAGACCCCCTGGCGCGAGTGGACCCACGGCCTATACTGCGATGATTTCGCGGAGAGCCAGGGTAAGGATCTCGAGACCAGAGTCGCCTATGGCGGATTCTTGCCGGGGTGTGGTGTTGGCACTGCTCTTCGCCGGGAGGCTGTGGATGCACTGGCCCTGAAGGAGAGCGGCTGTATCCTGCAGCCGGCGTCGCTGACCGAAGACTACGACCTCGGTGTGCGGCTTCACCGGTTGGGCTTCAGGCAGAAGTTCATTCCTCTGCAACTGGATCGCGGGGTGCCTGTGGCGACAGGCGAGTTCTTTCCGCGCACGCCGTCGGCGGCGATTCGGCAACGAACCCGCTGGGTGACCGGCAACTCACTTCAGGCGTGGCAACGGCACGGCTGGGGGCGGGGCATGCGGCAGCCCTGGGTTCAGGCGTGGTACTTCTGGAGAGATCGCAAAGGACTCTGGGGGAATCCGCTCAGCGTTGCCTGCAACTTGCTGCTAATCGGTGGAGTGATGTCATGGGCAGGGGGCATCTCGTGGTGGCCGGCGGAGTGGCACGCCGCGCAGTATCCGATCATCAAGGTGCTGCTAGGCTGCAATATGGCGCTGTTTGTGGAGCGCATCGCCGTCAGGATCCTGGTGGTCTCACAGTTCTATGGATGGCGGTTCGCCTCAGGCGTCCCCTGCCGGTTGCTTCTTGGGAATTGGATCAACTCAGTGGCAGTGATTAGGGCGGCCTGGGCCTGGATGCTCGCCTCGATCGGGTGGCGGCCCTTGCACTGGATGAAAACCAGCCATGCCTATCCGAGCGCGGATGCCCTGCGGCGGCACCTGCGACCGCTCGGCGAAATCCTGGTTTCCCTGGGGGCTCTCACGCCGGAACTCGCCGCCGCCGCTGACGACGATAGGCCGGAACATCTTTCTTTTGAAGATTATCTGCTGGATCGGGGGTGGGTGACTGAGCGTCAGTTGTGGGCGGCCCTCAGTTGCCAGCACGGCATCCCGGAAGCCCGCTTCGACCCTCTGAAAGTGGAGCCCCGCCTGGCCCGGCTCTTCCCGGATACCCTCCAACGGCGCTGGAGTATCCTGCCGTTCCTGGTGTCGGAGGGAGCGGCGCACGTAGCCACCACAAACTTGCCGGGAGAGGCCATGCAGGCTGAATTGGGACGACACACAGGCCTGAATCTTCGTTTCTATCTGATGCCGCCGGCTGATTTTGATAGCGCCGCCAGCCGCCTATGGTCCAAGCGCTTTAAATTGTCCTAGTTCAGGCCACGGCTTTCAGGCCACGGCACGGTCAGCGGCTGCCGGTTCGGGGACAACCGTCAACGACATCGTGCTTTCCACCGGGCAGGGAAGCGCGACATTGGAAATCTGCACCAGCCGGCGCACGAGTGTCGCCTGGGATCGGACTCCCACCTTGTGGAAGAGACGCTTCAAATAGGTCCGCACTGTATGAATGGTGACCCCCAATGCGGTGGCTGCCTCAGCGGGCGTCCGTCCGAGTAGAAGCTGCTCCACCAGCCTGAGTTCCGCCTTCGTAAAGCGGTATGCCTGTTGCAAGGCCGATCGAGTGATCTCGATGGACCTTTCCGGATCATAGATGCTCAGGACGCGGTATTGGGAGAACCCCCCATCCGTGAGACTGGTAATGCATGCCAGAAGAGGTTGGCAGCCACAGCCACGTTCGATCTTGAACCACTTGCCGTCAAGCAACTGGAGACGTGGCGAACAAAACCCCTCTCTGAATTCCACGAGATCATCAGAGTCCCATAGCTGGGCGGCCAGCGAGTTCATTGCGAGCGCGGTCTGGTCGGGACCCAAGAGGACGACACCTGCAGGTTCCATACCCTTATCAGCGCATAACCTGCCCATTTAGGGACATCTCTAACCGGTTAATTTCGTTTTATTTCGCCTCTGAAGCTTCCAGTAACGCGCGGATCCGCGTTGCTGCGCTCAACAGGTTCTCCAGTGAGTTGGCATAGCTGAACCGGAGGTACCCCTCGCCGAAGGCGCCGAAGGCGGTGCCGCTGAGGCACGCTACCCCCGCCTGATCCAACAGGGCGTCGGCAAGGGCCTTGGACCGCCAGCCGGTTGCTTCGATGTTTGGGAAGGCGTAAAAGGCACCCTCCGGCAGCGGGCACCGGAAACCGGGAATGGTGTTCAACTCGGCGACGAACCGATCCCGCCGGCTGCGGAACTCGGCAATCATCGACTCAGACGGCTCCTGGGGGCCGGTCAGCGCGGCGATGGCGGCACGCTGCGTGAAGCTGGCCGTACAGGAGTTGGAGTTGACCATCAGTTTGTTCACGGCGGCAACCAGCGGCTCCGGCATTACTCCGTAGCCGATCCGCCAGCCCGTCATGGCGTAAGTCTTCGAGAAGCCATCTAGAATGATGGTCTTGTCCTGCATCCCAGGACAGGCCGCGATCGAAATCGGCGCCTTTCCATAGCTCATCCGGCTGTAGATCTCGTCGGAGAGCACGATGACATCGCGGTCAGCCAGCAGTGCAGCGATGGCCCGGATGTCCTCCGGCGGCATGACTCCGCCTGTCGGGTTGGCCGGCGAGTTCAGGATCACCATCTTCGTCCGCGGGGAGAGTTTCTGGCGGAACAGGTCCAGGTCGAAGCTGAAGCCGCGGCTCTCGATAAGAGGCATCGGCACCGCGGTAGCACCCACGAAGTTGATCATCGATTCGTAGATGGGGAACGAAGGGTTCGGGTAGATGACCTCGTCGCCCGCTTCCAGCAAGGCCAACATTGGGAAGAAGATAATCGGCTTGCCGCCAGGAACCACGCAGACGTGGTTCTGTGTCACCTTGATGCCCCGCGTACGAGAGACGTACTCGGCGATCGCCTGGCGAAGTTCAGGCAGGCCTTGGGTGGGCCCGTAGTGCGTCCAACCTTCGTCCAGGGCGGCCTTGGCGGCCTCCACGATGTGAGAGGGGGTGTTGAAATCGGGCTCGCCAATCTCCAGGTGGATGATATCCCGGCCCTGCGCCTCCAAGGCGCGTGCGCGTACCAGAACTTCAAAGGCGGTCTCGGTCCCGAGCCGAGCCATGGCGGAAGCTAGCTGCATGATGGAAAAGCCTTTCTTACATGGAAAGAAGAATGCGAATTGCGATGCGGGCAGGGCCAGTGCTGCGCCAAGTCAGCCGGCTGGCAGGGCCGTCTAGGATGGACCAGGCGCAGGTCACGGACCAATGGACCTCATATTCTTCCAGCATACCGCCGAAGAAGAGACTGCACGGATTCGCTGACCGCCTCGTCAGAGTTAGCAGAGGCAGGATTGATTACCCGGATGCAGAACGGGCGCGATGGGCGCACAATGGTTTGTGCCCGCGCCGCCTGTGTATCTCGGGAGCGCGTCGCCGGCATTGAGCCGTTCATGAGCGAACGTACGGAGAACTATCCAGACCATGCTGCCGCCTCGTCATGGGAGGCGCGGCAGGACGAGTTTGTCCGCGCCAACATGAGGCGTGTGTTTGCCATCATTTACCGGATTGTCGGCAACGTGGCCGATGCCCAGGATCTCACGCAGGATACTTTCATCAAGGCGCTGCAAAAGCAGGAGCAGTTGAAAGACCTGGAGCGAGCGGCGCACTGGCTCTCCCGAATCGCTTCCAACACGGCGATCGATTTCCTGAGAAAGCAGGGCCGGTTGGGCGAGACGGAGATCGACGAAGTGGCTGAGCCGCTGATGGTTGCCGGAGACCGGAGTCCGGAGGCGCTGCTGCTACGAGCCGAAGAGGCCGGCTACCTCGAAGAGGGGCTGAACCGCCTAACGGCCCGGGAACGCGCGGCGCTGATCCTGCGGGATGTGGAAGATCTGCCGGCCGACGAAGTAGCGCGCCGGCTCAACTGCGGCAAGGCCACCGTGCGTAGCCATATCGCGAACGCGCGGATCAAGTTCAGGAAGTACATCGAAAGGCACGGGCGATGAAGACGCATCCGACGCTGGGACAATTGGCTCTGCTGGCGGGTGGGGAGTGCGGCCGCGCCGCCCGCTTACGCCTGGGCTGGCATCTGCGGTCATGCGAAAACTGCAGAGTTCAGGTGGAGCAATTCCGGAATGGCCGGGCCGCGCTGCGGGCGGAGGCCGAGGCGCTGCCGGCAGGTTTGGATTGGGCGGTGCTGGAAGCGGAAATGCGCGCCAATGTTCGCCTTGGATTAGCGGCTGGCGCCGTGGTGGGCAAACCACGGGAAACTGGCCGAACGGAGTTTCAGATCGGCGCCGGATGGCGCTTGGCCGTCGTCCTGGGCTCCATGGCGTTCGTCGGATTGGCCGGCTGGATGCTGCGTGCGCCGCAGCACGGTTTGCAGGCGGTCGCGCCTGCGGAAACCGTGCAACTGATTCTCGACGCCCGTCCGGACGGATTGGCCCTGCGCAACCAGGATTCCGCCGTAACCTTAATCGCCCCATCCCGCCGGCCGGTAGCCACGGCCGTGAGTTGGGATGGCGGCGGCAGCGCGCGTTTTGTCGACGCGGATACGGGACAGGTGACTATCTATGACGTCTCGGCTCAGTAGTTTCTGCACAAGTTTGGCCGCGGCGATGCTGGTTGCCGGCGGACTTTGCGCGCAGGCTCAGGACGCGGCTGATCCGCGGAATTCGTTCAAAGTGAAACTCCCGGCGGAGTCGCCGCTGTCGCTGGTCTCGGCGGACTGGGGCCAGTCCAACGCCACCGCGCGCGGCGGGGCCATGCAGGTGGATCTGCACTCCACTCTGGTGCTGAAGAACGGCGGCGTTCGCAAGATCCGCGCCGTTTCCCTGCTTGTCCTGGCTCAGGAGGTGACGCCCGGGGGCAAGGGTTCCGTCACGGTTCCCAGCATCGACGTCGAGCCTGGCGAGAGCTTTCCCGTGCGCATCGACCTCCGGCTGATGCGTCCTTTGGCCGCGCCCGGCGGCACGCTGGTGGAGGTCGGCCTCGACGGAGTGCTCTACGACGATCTGAGCTTCTACGGCCCGAACCGCATGAATTCGAAGCGTGCGATGCTGGCGTGGGAGATGGAGGCCCGGCGGGACCGCCGCGCTCTGCTGGCCGCGCTGGAAAGCGGTGGGGAAAACGCGCTGCGCGACAGTCTGCTGGCCGCGGTGGCACGCACCGAGTCTCAGCCGCGCATGGCCATGCAGGTGATGCGTAGTCTGCCGGCGACCAACGCCGGCAGCGAGAAACAGGTGGAGTTCGCATTCCTTCGCATCCCGGAATCCCCCCTGGAATTGATGTCCGGCGAGGCCACGATGGCTGCCACGGAAGCTCGGGCGCCGCGCGTGGAACTCCGCAATGGCGGCCGCAAGCCCATCCGGTATGTGGAATTGGGCTGGCTGGTGCGCGACGCCGAGGGTAAGGAGTACCCAGCGGGCACCATGCCGGCGGAAGTTTCGCTGGCCCCCGGGCAGCAGTCCACCGTGCGGAAGGACAGCACACTGCGTTTCGCCAAGCCGGTGACCGGGCTCACCGCGTATCCGGCGGTGATCGAGTTCACAGACGGCGAGTTGTGGGTTCCGCCGTCCGGCGCATGGAAAGATCCGAAACTGGCGGCGGCGCTGCCGGTCTCCGGTGAACTCAGCCGGCTCGGAAACGTCTACCGGCGCAAGGGCCTCAGCGCCGTCGTCCAGCAGCTGCGCGCAATGCGCTAAGATCACGAACGATGGATTCGTCGAAACTCATCGGCCGCGCGCCGGAACAGCTTTCCCTGGATGAAAAGGCCCGCCTGGCGGGCAAGTGGGTTGCGTTGGAGGCCTATTCGCCGGCCACTTTGCCGCTGAAGCGCATCGAAGCGATCGGCGCCACTCCGGCGGAGTGCTTCGCGGAACTCCGGCGCCGCCAGTTGGACCCGCGCGACTTCGATATCATCCTCGCCAAGCCGGCCTGCTAGGCCTGGACGAAGGCGACGGCTTCGATCTCCACCCGCACGTCACGCGGCAGGCGAGCCGCTTCCACCGTGGCGCGCGCTGGCGGATTCACTGGAAAATAGCGCCCGTAGATCTCGTTGACCTTGGCGAAATCGCCCAGATCCTTCACGAAGATCGTCGTCTTCAGTACCGTCTCGAACGACGCGCCGGCGGCCTCCAGCACCGCCTTCAGATTTTCGAGCACGCGCACCGTCTGCGCTTCGATGCCGCCTTCCACCAACTGGCCCGTAGCCGGATCCAGCGGAATCTGGCCACTACAATAGACCAGGCCGTTCCAGCGCACAGCTTGCGAATAAGGGCCGATGGCGGCGGGTGCGGAGGGGGTAGAGATGATTTCTTTCATGGCTTCTTCCATTCGATGGTTCCTACCAGTTGTCCGACGCCTGGAATTCGCTCCTGCTTCAGGAACGTATCCAGTTCGGCGGCGATTCTCAGCGGCGAGCGGGGATCCCAAAAAGTAGCGGTGCCCACTTCCACGGCCGTGGCGCCGGCGATTAGAAACTCGGCCGCATCTTCGCCGCTGGCGATGCCGCCGAGGCCCACCACGGGGATCTTCACTGCGCGGGCGGCCTCAAACACCATGCGCAGCGCGATGGGCTTGATGGCCGGTCCGGAAAGTCCTCCAAAGCCGGCGCCCAGCCGGGGCTTTCGCGTGTGCAGATCAATCGCCAGGGAGATGAACGTGTTCACCAGCGACACAGCGTCCGCGCCATTGTCCTGCGCTGCGACAGCCAGAGGAGCGATACTGCCGACGTTGGGCGAAAGCTTGACGATCACCGGGCGCCGGGCCACCGGGCGGACGGCCGAGACAAGTTGGCCGAGCAGTTGCGGATCGCTGGAAAAGAAGATGCCGCCGTGCTTCGTGTTCGGGCAGGAGACGTTCAGCTCATAGGCGGAGATGCCTTCATGGTCTTCGAGCACGCGCACCACTTCGACGTAATCTTCCAGGGCATAGCCGAAGACGTTGGCAAAGACCGGCGTGGAGTACCGGCGAAGTTCGGGCAGCTTTTCCCGGGCGAATGCCCTCACTCCGATGTTTTGCAGGCCGATGGAGTTCATCATGCCCGCTTCGGCCTCCCACACGCGCGGCGGGGGATTGCCGGCGATTGGATCGCGGGAGAGCCCCTTCACTACAATGCCGCCCATCTGATTGAGATCCACCAACGAAGCGAACTCGATGCCGTAGCCGAATGTGCCGGAGGCGGCCAGCACGGGGTTCTTCAGCGGAATGCCGCACAGGGAGGTGGCCAGACGGGAAGAGACGGGATCACCAGCCATCAGAACTAGTGTACTGGACCGGGCTGGAGTAGATCCCGGATCTCGCGCACAATCACGTCGGGCCGGTCCAGTTGCACCCAATGACCGCTCTCCCCGGCAACCACATGTTTGCCGTGAGCGGAGAGCGCCGCCGTGCGGCGGTGAGCCTCGACAACAGCCTGAGGCGAGCGGGAGGCCGAGATTACCACCAAGGGGATTTCGCGCAGCCCTGTCTCTTCAATGGGCAGCGCGCAGTGGGCCGGCAGACGTTCCAGGTACTCGGCGAGCGTGCGGAAGCTGCGCGGCAGGCACCAGTGCGCGCGCACCGCCGGCCAGATCTCCGGCGGCAGTTTCCTGATTTCACCGACGAGGCGGTCCGGCACCACGCTACCTTTGCCGCTGGAGACCTTGGCCAGTAGTTTCGGCAGCGCCTTGGAGCCGGAAAGCAGCAGATCCAGACCAAGGCGCACTACACCCAGCCTGGCCAGAAGTGCCCCGCGGCGGGAGAGCATCACGCCCTTCCCCAACCGCCAACGCTGCTCGTCGTTCAACGGATACCACTCGATTGGTTCCAGCGGGTCGATCAGGACCAGGGCCTTCACATACTGGGGATGAGCGGCGGCGAAGTGGCGCAGGAGCAGGCCGCCGAAAGAATGGCCGGCCAGAACGAAAGGGCCGGGGGAGCGGCTGGCGTCCAGCGCGCGCCGCAGTTCCTCCACCAGGTTGGCCATCGTGCGCGCGGTAGCGCCGCCCGCGCTCCAGCCGAAGCCGGCACGGTCGTAGGCCATTACGGCGGTATCCCGCGACAGCGGCTCCTGCACCAGGCGCCAGCTCAGGCTGGAAGCGGCGATGCCCGCCTCCAGCACCACAGCGGGCGCGCCGCTGCCGGCTTCAAGCAGGTGCAGTCCGTCCGCGATGCGTCCGGGAGGTGGAAAGCGCTTCCCGTCGCGCCGCTCTTCCAGCCATTGATACACCACGCCCGCCAGGGGAATGGCGAGCAGCGCCAGCGCCAGCCACCACACGGCGTTTATTTCGCCGACAGCACTGGAAGCAGCACGCGGTCGAGTTCAGCGTCTGTCCAGGCGGTAGGTTTGGCGTTCCGGTGCAGGCTCCAGCGCTCCACATGCTCCAGCGTGGCGCCGGAAGCGATCTTGCTCAGTGGGCCCATCGTCTCGATCTCGAGGAATTGCGCGTTGGTGAAGGTCTCGTAGGAGCTACCGAAGTCGGGGTAGGTCTTGGCGGGATCGGCGTCGTACTTCTTCACGAAGAGGTCGCCGTTGAGGAAGTAGGCGCCGAAGGTCTTCGGGTTAAAATGGCCGATCTTGGTGGGTGTATTGTTGTTCGGATCCTGCCGCAGGACAAAGTACTTTTTCAGCCAGGTCCAGCGCGGATCGGTGAGGTCGGAAAAGGCCCACATCACCAGCGGATTGGTGGGCTGAAGCACTTCCGGGTGCGTTCCACGCGGCGGAAAGCCCGAGACGCCATGGCCGCCCGGGGCCATCATTGTCAGCGCCCAGGCTGCATACTCCAGCGGCATGTTGGTGCGGTTTGTCAGCCTGTGGATGACAGTCACGCCCGTTCCGGCAGGGGCCAGACGGACTTCGATCTGCTTCTCGATGCCGGTTTCTTTCTCCACGGGTTGAGTGGCGATGAGGACGCCGTCCTGAATCTTCACGGCAATCGGGGAGTTGTCCGGCGGGTAGGTGTACTTGATGTCCTCCGGTCCCACCCAGATGCGGTGGCCCCCCCGCAGGATCCATTCCGGCTGGCCCGTCTTGCCGGCCGTCTCCTTCTGTACCCAGAAGAAGTTCTGCCCTCCCACGAAGCCATAGGACATCACGCGCGGACCTACGTCGGAGGTGACGATCAGCTCCACTTCCCCATTCGAAATCCTGTAACAATTCGGCCAACCCTGCCAGGCGACCTTTTCGATTTTCACTGCAGCTTGAACTGACATGGCGAGAAATACGGCGGCAAGTGCTATGCGGCGCATCGTGAGTCATTGTTTCGCGGAATCGGGATGGGCGTCAAGGCGCATGGCGACTGCACGTCAGGTTTCTGATCGGTGAAACACCTTAGGCCGAATAGGTGTTTTCCCGATGATGCTCCCCCGTGGCTATGCCGATGGACAGCCAGGAGTCCCAGAATCGATGAAGCCTCCTGGCCCGAATTCGATCGCAACCAAGCTGTCCATGCTGGCCGCGTTGCTTACCTCCTGGTTTGTGGTTGTGGTGTTGGCCTACGACATCACCGTCAGCCGGAGGATGCCTGCAGGTAAGGCGGTGCTCCTGGTAGTGTCCCTGGGCATGATCGTCGCGTTTATGTGGCGCATCAGTTGCCGCTGGTTGATTCAGCCTTTGCGGAAGCTCGAGCATGCCATTCGGGATGTCTGCGAAGGCCGTCTGCACCATGTCGAATTGGATGACACCGGAGACGAGGTGGAATCCCTGGGCCGCAGCTTCAACCAGATGACTGAAGTGCTGCGGGCCACGCATGAGCAGGTCCGGACTCATCAGCAAGAAATGGAAGAGAAGATCCGGGAACGGACCGATGAGTTGGAGAGGGCGCTTCAAAAAGTGCTGGAAGCGAGCGCCGCCAAGAGTGAGTTTCTGGCGAACATGTCGCACGAGTTGCGGACGCCAATGAGTGGAGTAATCGGAATGCTGGAATTAGCCCTCGACAGCCCTTTGGGTGCCGAACAGAAAGAACAACTGACAGCCGCGCACAATTGCGCCCGCTCACTTCTGTCGCTGCTGAACGATCTGCTGGATTTGTCGAAGATCGAAGCCGGCCAGGTGATTCTCGAGAAGGTCCCCGTCGAGCCGCGGGCTCTGGTGGCGGATTGCGTCAGGAATTACGGCGCCAAGGCCCGGAGCAAGGGCCTGTCGCTCACCTGGGCAGTCGGCATGCAGGTCCCCCGGGTTCTGGTCGGTGATCCGCTCAGGCTGCGGCAGATTCTGTGCAATCTGCTCAGCAATGCTGTGAAATCCACTTCCATGGGTTCGGTCAGAGTGGAGGTGGAGGTTGCCGAGGGGGCCGCATCCGAAGAAGTCCCGGCGGTCGGTTCCATTGTTCACCTGCGACTGAGCGTCGCCGAAAGAGGATCCGGCCTTGAGCCGGAGAGACAGTCCGCTGTTTCCGGCCAGTTTCTCCAGGCGGAAGGATTCAACAGCCGGCAACACGGAGGCGCCAGTCTAGGCATAGCTATCGTCAAGCGATTGGCTGAGATCCATGGCGGATTTGTGGAATTGGAGGGCGAGCCGGGGAAGGGCAGCCGATTCAACGTGACTCTGCCGCTGTCGGTTGCCGCCATCCCGGTGAGTGGTCAGGATTCGGGCCTGCTCGCCAAGACGGCCGGCGAAGTGGACCATTCGTCCGGTCCCATCCTTCTGGTGGAAGACAATCTAATCAATCAGAAGGTGGTCACCTGCCTGCTCCGCAAGAAGGGTTACCTGGTAGACACCGCCAACAACGGCCAGGAGGCCTTGGATCTACTCGCCCGCCAGCGCTACCAACTGGTCCTGATGGATGTCCAGATGCCTGTGCTTGACGGGCTCCAGGCGACTCACCGTATCCGCGCCAACCCCTCATGGGTGGGCCTGCCCATTGTGGCCATGACCGCCCATGCCATGAACGGCGATCGCGAACGCTGCCTGGAAGCGGGCATGAACGAGTATCTTGCCAAACCAGTGGATCACAAGCATTTGCTGGCTATCGTGGAACGCTACCTCTCGCAGGGCAACCCAGACGGACAGCCGGGCCTGGCCATGCTGGATGTCGAACTGAACCGTCTGCGAAGCGAAGATCTGGAGCGCAAGGCCTAGGCGAATTGCTCAGCCAGCCGGCATACGGCAGCCCAACTCCGGAAGACGTCTTCCCGCTGGGTGCCAAGATTGCCGATGGCGATACGCAGAACATACTTGCCGTCCAGCACATTGCCGGACAGGAATGCCTCGCCGGATGCGTTCACCGCTTCCAACAGTGCCTTGCTCGCCTCGTCGCCCGCCTTCAGCCGGAAGCAGACCAGGGACATCGGCACGGGGGCGGCCACCTCGAAAAGCGGATGCGCCCGCACCTCCTGCTCCAGTTCCCTGGCCCAGCGGATGTGATCGCGAATGATTGTGCAGACCTTCTCATAACCGAAACTGCGCATCACAAACCAGAGCTTCAGCGCCCGGAAGCGGCTACCTAGCGGAATACGGTAGTCCATGAGGTTCACGGCACGCGGGTTCTCCTGCGACGCCAGGTAGGGCGGCACAAGGGAATACGCCTTCTTGAGCATGTCCGGGCGGCTGCAGAAGAAGGCGCTGAGGTCGATCGGCGTGAAGAGCCACTTGTGCGGGTTCACCACCAGGGAATGGGCCCGGTCCGCACCCTCCAGCATCCAGCGGTTCTCCGGCAGCATCGCCGCCACACCGCCGTAGGATGCATCCACATGGTGCCAGAGCCCTTCGGCTTCCGCGATCTGCTGGATCTCCGCAATCGGATCGACGCTGGTGACAGAGGTGGTGCCGGCCGTCGAGACAACGCAGAAAGGCCGCAATCCGGCCGCCTTGTCCGCAGCGATCGACGCCTGCAGCAGGCCGGGCCTCATGCGGTACTCGCTGTCCACGCCGATCTTGCGGATGTACTTACGGCCTAATCCCAGACTCAGTCCGCCCTTCTCCACCGAAGAGTGGGCGTGTTCGGAGGTGTAGAGCACCAGCCCCGGCGCAGAGCCGTCTTCGCGCAGAGCTTCATCCGCCATGGCCCGCGCGGCCCCAATGGCATGCAGCGTGGAAACGGACGCCGTATCGTGGATGATGCCGAAGAACGTCTCCGGCAGGCCCAGCCATTGCCGCAGCCAGTTCATCACCACCTGCTCGAGTTCCACCGCCGCCGGGCAGGACTTCCACAGCATGCCGTTGACGTTCAGCGCCGCGGCCAGCATCTCGCCCAGAATCCCAGCCCCGGAGGCGCTTACGGAGAAGTAGCCGTGAAACCGCGGATGATTCCAGTGGTTCAGAGCCGGCACCACCAGCCGCTCGAAGTCGCGGAGAATCTCGTCCATCGGCTCACCTTGGATAGGTGCTGAGGCCGGCAACGCATCAACCAGGTCACCCGGCTGCATTCTGGGCACAACCGGGTAGTTGCCGGTTTCATCCAGGTAGCGCGCAATCCAGTCCACTACCTCATAGCCGTACTTCTTGAATTCTTCAGGGGAAAGATCGTGTGGGCGCAAAGCGAGTTACTCCAAGGTTCCTGCTTCCGGTTATACAATGATGGGCGGCTGAGGTGCCGAACCAAATGGAAAACAATAATCTGATGAGATCACGCCGGTCGTTCCTGACAGGACCGGCGGCCGCGGGCGCGGCCTTTACGATTGTGCGGCCGGAACTGGTGCGCGGCTGGGCGCCGTCGACGCTGAAGGTTGGCTTGGTTGGCTGCGGCGGGCGCGGCACTCAGGCCGTTGAAAACGCCATGGCCGGGGACCCCGCGGTCGAGCTCGTAGCCATGGCCGATGCCTTCGAAGACAAGCTCGAAGGCAGCCTGAAGCGGCTCCGGGGTCTGCCCATTCAGAACCGCATCAAGGTGGAGCCCGACAAGCGCTTCGTCGGCTTCGACGCCTTCCAGAAGCTCCTCAAGACGGATATCGATGTTGTCTTCCTGGCCACGCCCCCCGGCTGGCGCCCGCTGCACTTTGAAGCCGCCATCGAAGCCAACAAGCACGTTTTCTGCGAAAAGCCCTTCGGCGTGGATGCCACCGGTGTCCGCAAGATGATGGCTGCCGGCAAGAAGGCCGGTGAGAAGAAGCTCACGGTGGTCAGCGGCGCCCAACGCCGCAGCGATCCCTTCTATCTCGAAACGGTGGACGCCTTGAAGAACGGTAAGTTGGGAGACATCACTGCCCTCTACGCTTACTGGGTGGGCGGCCCCGTCATCCAGCAGCGCAATGGCCGTAACCCCAAATGGGGCGACTTCGAATGGCAGCTTCGTAACTGGTATTCGAACCTGTGGATCTGCGGCGACCAGATCGTCGAGCAGCACCTGCACAACATCGACGTTTGCTGCTGGATCATGGGCGGCCCTCCGTCCAGTGTCGTGGCCAGTGGCGGCGCAGCCTGGCGTCCCAAGAGCGATCCCATCTACGGCAATATTTACGACCACATCTCCTCCGACTATGAATTCCCCAACGGTGTGAGAATGTCCTCCTATTGCCGCCAATACCCCAGCGGCGCTTATCAACAGGTGAATGAGATCGTCGCCGGCTCCAAGGGGCGCATGACCCTCAATCAGACCCGCGGCGGTCCGGGCTACGTCAACGAGCACACCAAGCTCTACAAGTCCATCCGTGGCGACGGTCCGTACATCAACGAGACGCAGGCAGTCGCCGAGTCTACGCTCACCTGCATCATGGGCCGCGAGAGCGCCTACTCCGGCCTGAAGATCACTTGGGACATGATTATGAACTCCCAGCAGGATCTGATGCCGAAGCAGGAATCCTGGAAGTACGACGGCAAGAACGAAGAGACGCCCTTCCCGGTGCCGGGCAAGTACAAGTTCGTCTAGCAGGCCGCGAAATGGAAAGGCCGGGCAGGGCGCCGCGAATCGATCGTCTCCGCGGTGCGCTGCTCGGCCTTGCTGTTTGTGACGCTCTGGGCACCACCCTTGAGTTTCGGGCGCCGGGCACTTTCCCGGCATTGACCGATCTGGTTGGCGGCGGCCCCTTCCGCCTTCAACCCGGACAGTGGACCGACGATACCTCCATGGCGCTCTGTCTGGCTGACAGCCTCCACAGCTGCCGCGAATTCAACCCACGCGATCAGATGGATCGCTACGTCCGCTGGTTTCGCGAGGGTTACTGGTCTTCCACCGGGCGGTGCTTCGACATCGGCACCACGGTGAGCGCGGCGCTCCAGCGGTTCGAGCTATCCGGCCAGCCGATGGCCGGAGACACCGATCCGCGCTCGGCTGGAAATGGAAGCCTGATGCGGCTGGCGCCCGTACCCATGTTCTTCGCCCGCGACGAGCAGTCGGCCGTATTCCGGGCCGCGCAGAGCAGCCGCACCACCCACGGAGCTCCGGAGTGCGTGGACGCTTGCCGGTACTTCGCCTGTCTGATTGTGGCGGCGCTGCAGGGCGAGTCCAGGGAGCAGATTCTCGATCCGTCGCGCTGGCGCCATGGTGCTCTCGCTCCGGCCATCGACGCCATCCGGCTGGGTAGCTTCCTCCGCAAGGAGCCGCCCGAAATCCGCGGTACCGGCTATGTGGTCGATTGCCTGGAGGCTGCGCTCTGGGCATTCGCTCAAAGCCGCTCTTTTGAGCACGGGGCCTTGCTGGCTGTGAATCTCGGGGACGATGCCGACACTACCGGCGCGGTCTACGGCCAGCTCGCCGGCGCCTTCTTCGGAGAACAGGGCATTCCGGAACTCTGGCTGAAGCGGTTGGCGATGCGCGAAGAGATTGGCCTGCTCGCCGAGCGAGTTGCCGAATGACCGCCCTCCCCGCTCGCGCTGTTTCGATAGAATCGTTCTGACTTCACTCCACCAGGAGCTTCAGCCATGCCCAGATTCACCCGCCGTGACTGTGTTCGTGGAACCGCCGGCCTGCTGGCCGCCCGTGCTGCCGCGCCCTCCGCCGCCGCGCATCCCACCGGGAAGGGGCCCGGTATCAAGTTCTGCGAAATCTACAATCCGGGCGAAACCAGCCGGCTCAAACTCGCCAAGCAGATGGGCGTCAATTACGCCATCTCCGGAGTCTCCGGAGCGCTCAGCCGTGCCCGCCGCGAAGACTACGTCAGCGTCCTGCAGAAGATCAAAGACGAATACGCCGCGCAGGGTATTCAGATCGCCGGCGTCGAGAGCCATCCCGTGCCTGCTGAGAAGATCAAGCTCGGCCTGCCGGGCCGCGACGAGGAGATCGAAAACTACAAGGAAGCCATCGTCGCACTGAAAAAGATCGGCGTGCCGATGATCTGCTACAACTTCATGGCCGGCCTCGGCTGGTATCGCACCAACACGAAGAAGGAAGGGCGCGGCGGGGCCTTTACCTCTGAATTCGACAACAGCGTTGCTCTCAAGCAGGGCCTCACGCAGTGGGGCGAGGTGAGCGAAGAGAAGGTCTGGGCCAACATCGAGTACTTCCTGAAAGCCGTCATCCCCGTGGCCGACAAGGTGGGCATGCAGATGGCTCTGCACCCGGATGATCCGCCGCTGTCGCCGCTGCGCGGCATTGGCCGGATCCTCATCAGCGCCCGCAACTATGAGCGCGTGATGGATACGGTGCCCAGCAAGATGAACGGCGTAACCTTCTGCCAGGCCAACTTCGTGGCCATGAAGGAAGACATCTACTCGCTGGCGAGGAAGTGGTGCCAGCGCAAGAAGGTGTTCTTCGTGCACTTCCGCGATATTGAAGGCGACGCCACGCATCTCACCGAAACCTTCCACGACAACGGCCCCACGAACATGGCGAAGATGCTCAAGATCTATGCCGAGAACGGCTTCGCGGGCCCCATGCGTCCTGACCATGCGCCCACCATGGAGGGCGAGCAGAACGACCGCCCCGGCTATGCCATGACCGGTAAGGTGTTCGCCTTCGGCTACATGAAGGGCGTCATGGACGGCCTCGGCTATCCCTACGAATAAGGCGCCGTGATGACTGGCGCCGAATGTCTCCTGAGAACCCTCCTCGAGGGCGGAATCGATCTCTGCCTGATGAACCCTGGCACCAGCGAAATGCAGTTCGTCTCCGCGCTGGACCGGGTGCCTGCCATGCGAGGCGTCCTGTGCCTGCAGGAGACCGTCTGCGCCGGCGCCGCCGATGGGTATGCGCGCATGTCTGGCCGGCCCGCCGCCACGCTGCTCCACCTCGGTCCGGGTCTCGCCAACGCCCTTTCCAACTTCCACAATGCGCGCAAGGCCCGCTCTCCCATCGTCAATATCGTCGGCGAGCACTCCACCGCGCACCTGCGCTACGACGCGCCGCTCACCGCCGATGTCGAAGCCTTCGCGCGCCCCGTCTCCGGCTGGGTGAAGACCCTCTCCTCCCCGTTGGAAATGGGCGAGGCTGCCCGCCAGGCGATCGCTGAATCGCTGCGCCCGCCGGGGCAGGTATCCTCGCTCGTCATCCCCGCCGACCACTCCTGGAGCGAATCCGGCGCGGTCGGGGCGGCGCCCGAGTTGTCTGTCCGGCGCCTGCCTGCCCAGGCCCGCATTGAACCGGTCTGGCAGACCATCGCCGGCGCCGGCCCAGCCGCCATTTTCCTTGGCGGCAGCGCCACCGGCGCGGCCGGTTTGCGCGCGGCGGGTGCCACGGGCCTCCCCGTGTTCCTGAACCGGTATGCCGCTCGCGTTTCGCGCGGCCGGCCCTGGGCGTTCGCCCGCCGCCTGGCCTACTTCCCCGAGCATGCCGAAACCATGCTGGCCGGTCTGCGGCACTTGATTCTTGTCGAAGCCGATGCACCCGTGTCGTTCTTTGGGTATCCGGAGCGCCGCAGTACGGTGGCTCCCGAAGATTGTCACACACCGCTGCTCGCCGCTCAGGATGAAGACGGAGTGGCGGCGCTGATGGCGCTTGGCGGAGGTGCGCCTCTGCCGCCTGAGCCAGAGCCCCTGAACCTGCCCGGCGATGGGCCGCTTACCGTTGAGTCGCTGGGCGTCGTTCTGGCCTGCCTTTTGCCCGAAGGAGCGCTGGTGAGCGACGAGATGGTCAGCAGCGGAGAGCCGGTCAATACCGCTCTGAATCACGCTGCTCCACACGAACTTCTGCCAGTGACGGGTGGCTCCATTGGCCAGGGACTGCCCGTTGCTGTGGGCGCCGCGCTGGCTTGTCCGGATCGCAAAGTGGTTGCCCTGGAAGCCGATGGCAGCGGCATGTACTCGCTGCAGGCTCTGTGGACCATGGCCCGCGAGAACCTCAATGTGGTTACCATTGTCTTCGCGAACCGCCGCTACCGGATTCTCGATGTCGAGATGCAGCGCACCGGAGCCGGACCCGTCGGCCCACGCGCCACGGAGATGATTGATATCGGCCGCCCCGCGCTTGATTGGGTCAAGCTCGCTCAGGGGATGGGGGTGGAAGCCTCCCGCGCGACCACGGTGCGCGAGTTCACCACACAGTTCGAGAGCGCGCTTCTGGCCTGCTCCCCGCGGTTGATCGAGGCGGTCTTGTAAGCGGGCAGGACAGCGCGGCCACAGGCATTCGAGTTACTGTTTCAGTCGAGGACCTATGCTCAGAATCGCTCTTCTTCTCATCATGACCCTGGGCGCCGGCGCGCAGGATCGCACCGGCACCATCCAAGTGCGGGTCTCCACGGACCGCGCGGACTGGCGCTACTCGCCAGGGCAGCCGGTGAAGTTCCACATTGTGGCCGTGCAGGATGGGCACGCCCTCGAGGGCGTCAAGGTCGCTTACAAAATCGGGCCTGAGATGGTGGCGCCGCAGATTGAGGCCACCGCCACGCTGGCCGCCGGCGGCCTCACCGTCGATGGCGGCACCATGAAAGATGCCGGCTTCCTGCGCTGCATTGCCACGGTGGAGGCCAATGGGAAGACCTATCGAGGACTTGCCACCGCCGCCTTTGATCCGGAGCGTATCCAGCCGACGCAGAAGGATCCGGCCGATTTCGACGCATTCTGGTCTGCCGCCAAAGCGGCGCTGGCTAAGATTCCCATGGATGCCAGGCTTACGCCCCTGCCGGAGTACGGTAACGCCGGCGCTGCCTGCTTCCACTTGAATCTGCAGAACGTCGGCATGAGCGCCGCGCCGTCGCGTTTCTACGGTGTCCTCTGTGAGCCGAAGGCGCCTGGGAAATACCCGGCTCTGCTCAGCGTGCCGGGTGCCGGCGTTCGGCCTTACCGCGGTCTGGCGGAACTCGCCGCCAAAGGCGTCATCACCCTGCAGGTAGGCATCCACGGGATCCCCGTCATCTTGGACCAGTCCGTCTACGACTCGCTCGGCGCCGGTGCCCTCGCTAACTACAACACCTTCGGGATGGACCAGCGCGACCGCTACTATTACAAGCGCGTCTATCTGGGCTGCCTGCGCGCCAACGACTTCCTCGTCAGCCATCCCAAATGGGACGGCAGCACACTGGCCGTCACCGGCGGCAGTCAGGGGGGCGCCCTCTCCATCGTCGTCGCCGGACTCGATCCGCGCGTCAAAGCCCTGGCCGCCTACTACCCCGCGCTCTCCGACGTCTCCGGATATCTCGAAGGCCGCGCCGGCGGATGGCCGCATATGTTCCGCGCCACGGAAGGCCCGCTGGCACACCGCTCCAACGACAAGATCGAAACCACCCGCTACTACGATGTAGTGAACTTCGCCCGCCGTGTGAAGGTGCCCGGCCTATACAGTTGGGGTTTCAATGACGAGACCTGCCCGCCCACTTCCATGTTCTCGGCCTATAACGTGATTCCAGGCGGCAAACACCTGCTGCTGGCGCTCGAAACCGGCCACAACCAGGTGCCGGAGCAGACCGCCTTGGTCAACGCCTGGCTGGAGGAGTTCCTGAAGACCGGCGTGGCGAAATAGCGTTTAGTTCCCCTGCAGGTCGAAGCCGTGCTGCTGCCGGTGGTAGGCGCTGTCGTAGCGCTTGCTGCTCTTGAATAGCTCGTAGCGGCCGTCCCCTTGGACGTCTTTTACTTTGGCCTGCAGCGCGGCGCTCTCCGTCTCGCTCAGCGGCTTGAACTCGCGCCCCAACTTGAGCGCTGTCTTGAGCATCTCAAGGTCGGTCAATCCTACCACCTGCACCGCCACCGGCTGCGACAGGCAATACCGGTAGCACTCTTCCAGTGTCACCAGCCCGGCGTTCACCATCTTTCCGTCTCCGCCGATTCCCTTCATCCCGATGATCCCCACGTTCTTCTTCAGGCATACCGGCATCACCCGCTGGCGGAAGCTCTCAAAGCGCGCGTCCATGATGTTGTTCGGCATCTGCGACGTGTCCCAGGTGAAATTTCTTCCCAGCATGTCCAGGTGAATGGCCGGAGCTTTGTGCCCTGTAAAGCCGATGAACCGCACCTTGCCCTGCTTCTTCGCCTCCTCCACGGCGCGCACCGCGCCCTTCTCGAATACCCACTCCGGATCGTTGTAGCAGTTGCATTCGTGGAACTGCAGCAGGTCCAGGTAGTCCGTCTGCAGCCGCTTCAGGCTCTCGTCGATCTGCTGCTTGGCGCCTTCGTACTCGCGGCTGCATACTTTCGTCATCAGGAATGCCTTCTTGCGCCGCCCGTCCATGGCCAGCGCCTTGCCCATCACGTCCTCGCAGCGCCCGCGGCCGTACTCCCAGGCGTTGTCCATGAAGTTGATGCCTTCATCCAGCGCTGTTTGAATCAGACGGATGCAGTCGTTCTCCTCCTTTGCCCGGCCGGCATGCGCGCCGCCGATGCCGAGAATCGACACTCGCACGCCCGTGCGGCCTAATACCCGCGTTGGCATGCCCGTGGCATCGGCGCTGCTCGTGCCTGCCACTACATTTTCCGCCAGCGCTGCGGCGCTGAGGGATCGCAGAAATCCTCTTCGCGTGCTTTCCGCGTGAATCATGTCGGCCACCTCCAGATGCGCTGATTGTACAATGCCCTCCATGACGAGAAGAGACCTGATCTGTTCCGGAGCCGCTCTGGCCCTCACCGGATGTGTCCGCCCCAATCAGGATCACGGCGCCTTTGACCTGCTCGACACCGGGCTGGATGAGATCGTTGCCGGCCTCCATTCCGGCCGTTGGACCTCCCGCGGACTTGCCCGCTGGTATCTCGAACGCATCGATCGTCTCGATAGTGCCGCCCGCGTCGCCGGCCCGCGCCTGAACTCCGTCCTCGCCCTTCATCCGCATGTCATGGAGCAGGCCGACGCACTGGATCAGGAGCTGAAGTCCAAAGGCCCGCGCTCTCCGCTGCACGGTGTCCCCATCCTCCTCAAGGACAACATCGACACCGCCGACATTCCTACCACCGCCGGTTCCCTGGCGCTCGAACACTGGACTCCGCCCAAAGACGCCTTCATCGCCGCCCGCCTTCGCGCCGCCGGCGCGCTCATCCTCGGCAAGACCAATCTCAGCGAGTGGGCCAATTTCCGCTCCACCCACTCCTCCAGCGGATGGAGCGGCCGGGGCGGCCAGACTCGCAATCCCCACGCCACTGACCATTCGCCCTCCGGTTCCAGTTCCGGCTCCGGCGCCGCCGTGGCCGCTTCGCTCTGCGCTGCCGCCGTCGGTACGGAGACAGACGGCTCCATCGTGAGTCCCGCCTCCGTCTGCGGCATTGTCGGCGTCAAACCCACGGTGGGCGTCGTCAGCCGGTCCGGCATCGTTCCCATCTCGCACAGCCAGGACACCGCCGGTCCCATGGCCCGCTCCGTCCGCGATGCGGCAATCCTGTTCGATGCCCTCGTGGCTCCAGATCCAGCCGATGCCGGCGCCCGTTCCTTCCCAGTTGCCTTCCGCGCCACGCAATCGCTCGACGCCAAGGCCCTCCAGGGTGCCCGCCTGGGCATCCCTCGCAAGTATTTCGACCGCAATCAGAAGATGAACCGTTTTCTCGATGCCCAGGTCGACGCGCTCAGGAAAGCGGGCGCTGAGGTGATCGACGAAGCCGAGCTGCCCTCCCACGGCAAGCTTGGCGATCCCGAATTCGAGGTCATGCTCTACGAATACAAAGCCGACCTCAACGCCTACCTCGCCACGCAGCCCCCCTCGGCGCCGGTGCGCTCCATTGAACAACTCATTGCCTTCAACGACAAGCAGAAGGATCGCGAGTTGAAGTGGTTCGGCCAGGAGATCCTCCACCTGGCTTTGGCCAAAGGCCCGCTCACGGATCAGAAGTACCTCGATGCCCGCAGACAGTGCCTCCAACTCTCCCGGGATGAAGGTATCGATGCCGTCCTCCGGAAACATCGCCTGGACGCAATCGTCACTCTCACTAACGGACCCGCCTGGTTCATCGATTGGGTGAATGGAGACTATGACACGGGCGGCTGCTCAACCGTGGCCGCCGTTGCCGGCTACCCCCATATCACCGTTCCCGCCGGTTTCGTCGACGGCCTGCCCATCGGGCTCTCCTTCTTCGGCACAGCCTTTGCCGAGCCGCGGTTGTTCGCCCTCGCCTACTCGTATGAACAGGCCACCCGCGCACGTCGAAAGCCTTCGCTGAAGCCTGGCGGCGCCGCTCCTTCCAGCCAAGCCTAGAGCCACAGCCGCCAAGCGCCCAATCGCCTCAAAAACCTGCGATCAGAAGATAGTTGACGGTGTTGTCCTGTTAATTGATTTCTGTTACATTGGCATGCGCTTATCCGGCATGTGCCCCTTGCCGGCTCACTGGAACTTTGAAGGAGCATCCGATGCAATTCTGGGATTCATTGCGTCATCGCCTCGTCCGTGTCCTGTCTGTCACTGCGTTATTAGGAGCAATAGCCACCGTCGCCCCAGCGTCTGCGCAAACGCCCGCCTCTGCACCCATCGTCACGGATCAGGCCGGTCTGGCCACCAGCGAGCAGTTTGGATTTCCTAATCAGTGGAAGCTTACTGACCGTGGCGACGTCTTGTTCACCTCCGGATTCAATACGGCCCTATTCCGCTGGAATCAGGCCTCCGGCAATCGCGAGCGCCTCCTCCAAACCAACGACACTCTGGACAAGGTCCTCTCGCCCCTTCTTGTGGCGCTTCTGCCGCCCGGGATGTTCGTGGATCTTCCGGCTTTGTCTTTGAATGTTCACCCCTCCTCCGGCAAAACCGTCTTCGCGGTTTCAGTCGTAGAGGCGGGCGAGCCCGAACCTATTGGGATCCTCGTTCACGATGGCGTATCCTATCGCCTCATCCTGGCGGACCTTGCCAACATTCTCCAGCAGGCTGTGAATTCAGCCGGCCGTGTCGCTGTGGCAGGTTATCCGGATGTCTTGGCCAACGGGCCGCTCCAGCTTTGGCTGGAAACGCCATCGGGCGACCTGAAACTACTCGCCCAGTTCGGCTCGCCCTCCCCGGCCGGTCTCGGCGGAACGGTGAGCGACATTACCCTTCTCGGGATAACGGAAGCGGGGCGCGCCATCTATCTTCTCGCCATCAATGGGGGCTCCACGCCGCTGGCCGTTCTCTCCTCTGACGGAACCAATACCCAGGTGATAGTCAGGAGCAACGATCCGGTGGAAGCTGGCGGCCGCCTCAACCTGCGTCCAGGTGCTGCGAACTACATGGTGAACGATGCAGGCGACGTTGCCTTCGCCTCCGACGCCAATGGCGGCCCTTCCGGCATCTGGCTCGCCAGCGCTTCGGCTGCTCCCGCTGCCGCCATCCGTCAGAACGATGCCACCGGCACGCCGCTGGGCGGGTCGTTCTCCGGAAGTCTCGTTCTGCGCGGCTTCAACAACGATGGTCAGGTTCTCTTCTCCTCCAACATCTCCGGAGGCTCATCGAACCTCGGTCTGTTCTTGAAAGATCGTGGTGCCTCCGCCAAGGTGATCTTCTCGCGAGGTCAGACCGCCGAAGCTCTGGGCAGGTTCGACGCGCCCATGCAGGCCTCGCTCAGCGCCAGCGGCAAAGTGGCGTTCCTCAGTTCACTCACCGGCTCTTCCTCGTCCGTCGCCTGGTTCCTCGGCGCCGCTGGTGCCGAGCCGGTCAAGATTGCGGCGGAAGGCGAAAAGTCCCCGTCCGGCGGCTGGATCGGTCTGACCGATAACAATCTGCCTGCTTTGATCAATGCCTCGGGTCAGGTCGTATTCGCGGTTGATCTGGTTGACACTGGCGCTGCCGCTCTTCTTTCTTGGACCGCAGACAGAGGCCTTGCCAACGTCGTAAGCCATCTCGATACCCTGCCCTCGGGTGCCAACGAAGTCCTGCGCCCCCTGACTGGCAATTCCAATTTCCGCAGCGAAAGTGAAATCATCGTCCGCTCTTTGCGGGCCGGAGGGCGGGCCACCTATTACGCCGTCGATTCCACGGGTACGGGTGCATCCCGGAAGATTGTTGCCGAAGGCGACGAACTCCCGCAAGGAGGTGTTGGCTTGAGCTTTGGCGCCATGAGCCTCAACGCCAAGGGCGAAGCCCTCTTCCTCGCGCAGGTCCTCGCCCCCAGTCGATACCCCCTCACCACCCTCCTCGCCAACCGCCCGGATTCAGGACTCCAATCGATCATCAGCCTCGGCGACGACCTGCCGGGTGGAGGCAAGCTCCAAGGCTTCACTACACCCCAGCTGAACAGCCTCAGCCAGTTCGTCTTCACCGCGAATACTGACCTGCCCACTGGAAACCAGATGTACCTCGGCTCTCTCTATGGGCCTGTTCTGAAGCGCCTCGCTGGCATGGGCGACCCCGTCGCCAACGCCGGCACCCAAACCGTTTCCAACGTCACCGGCAACCTCGCCTTCAGCGAAACAGGGTTGGTCGCCGTCCTGGGGACCATCAGCGGCCCAAACCGGCCGGCGATCTTCGCCGTCAACCCGGATTCGACCGTCTCCAAGATCGCCGCTGCTGGCGACTCCGCCCCCTCGGGCACTTTTGGTGGATTCCCTCCGCAGTTGCGGATCAACTCAGATGGGAAAGTCGCCTTCGTCGGCAACTTCCCCGGCGGTCCGGGCGTCTTCGTCGGATCCGCCTCCAATCCGCCTCAGCCCGTGGCTCTGGGAGGTGCGGCCGCGCCCGGCTTGTCTGGCTTCAGGTTCGGAGGGTTCAATGCCCAATCTCTGAGCATCAACTCCAGCGGTCAGGTGGCGTTCTGGTCCGTCCTCTGCTGCGCGGCGCCGGCCAGCGGCTGGTTCGTTGGCACTCCAGGCGCCGAACCGAAGGCTCGCATTTACACCGGCCAGGCCCTTCCTGCCGGCGGTACTGCCGGCTTTGTCGCTTTCGCTGGGCGCACTGGGTTCCTTTCTGATTCCGGAGACCTGGCCGCCTACGTGGCCGAGGTCAACGGCAGCGACAAACAACCCCAAATCGTGATCTCGGACACCGACGCCAAACTCCGCCCACTTGCCGCAGGCGGCGAACAGGCGCCTGCCGGTCTTGGCATCCTCGGCAAGCCCAACCCCGTGATCTACCTCACTCCGGCAGGTCGCTTCATCTTCTCCTCGCTCCTGTCGAGTGGACCACCCAAGGCGGGCCTGTTTACCAGCCTCCCTTGAGGCTCCGGGCTGCTTGGCCGCCGTTTCCGGTCACCTGCTGTCCCACAAGCGGACAGTTGGTTTTCTTCTGTAAACGCGACTTTCACCAGCAAACCGTTTAGAATCAATGAGGCAGCCGTCCGCCATGACTTGGCAGGCGGCTTGCCCCTATTTTGGTTTGAGGTCTCATATGGATGTTCCCAGAGAAGGCGCAAGAAGAAAGAGAATGATTCGGCTGATCCTGTTCACGGTGGCAGCGATCATAGTCCTTTCGCTGACCACCTGGGGACTCTCCCGGATGAAGCCCGCCGCTCCCACGGTGGAAGGGTCCACCCTCTGGACCGACACTGTCAAGCGCGGCCCGATGCTTCGACAGGTACGCGGCCTCGGCACTCTGGTTCCCGAAGAGATCCTCTGGATTCCGGCAGTCAACGACGGCCGCGTGGACAAGATTCTGCTCCGCCCCGGCGCCCATGTCAGCGCCGGCACCATTCTCATGGTGCTCTCCAACCCCGAACTCGAACTCGCCGCCGAAGACCTCAAGTGGCAGGTCAAGGCCGCCGAAGCGAATCTAAAGGACCTGCGGGTGAAGCTCGAAACCAACAAGCTCGATCTGCGCGCCGCCGTGGCCCGCGTGGAGAGCGAATTCGTTCAAGCCAAGCTCAAGGCAGAACGCGACGAGGCGCTGGGCAAAGAGGGTCTAACCCCGGACCTCAACGTCCGCCTCTCCCGCGCGGCTTCAGAGGAAGCAGCTAAGCGATTTGAAATCGACAAGACCCGCCTCGAGATCAGCGCCACCGCCGCCGAAGCCCAGCTCGCAGCCCAGCAGGTCCAGATCGAAAAGCTTCGGGCCGCCTACCAGCTTAAGAAGGAGCAGGTCGATAACCTGAAGATCCGCGCCGGCGCCAACGGCGTGCTGCAGCAGGTGCCCGTTGAAGTTGGCCAGCGCCTTGCCGCCGGCACCATCCTGGCCAAGGTCGCTCAACCGGAAAAGCTGAAGGCGGAAGTGAAGATTCCCGAAACCCAGGCCAAGGACGTGATCATCGGCCAGGCCGCCCAGGTTGATACCCACAATGGCGTTATTCAGGGCCGTGTCTCCCGCATCGATCCCGGCGCCGTGAACGGGAACGTCACCATCGACATCCGCCTCGAAGGGAACCTCCCGGCCGGCGCGCGCCCCGATCTCAGCGTTGACGGCACCGTCGAACTCGAGCGCCTCACCGACGTCCTCTACGTCCAACGCCCCGTCTTCGGCCAGCCGAACAGCCTCGTCGGGCTCTTCAGGCTGAGTCCCGACGGCAAGGAAGCTTCCCGCGTTCAGGTCCGCATCGGCCGTGTCTCCGTGCAGACCGTTGAGATCCTCGATGGCTTGAAAATCGGCGATAAAGTCGTGCTTTCGGACATGTCCGCATGGGACGGGCACGATCGCCTCCGCTTGAACTAACAGTCCTTCTCAGGAGAATCGGCAATGAGTGAACAGGCAATGATCCAGCTCGACAGCGTCACCAAGGTCTTCACCACCGAGGACATTGAAACCCATGCGTTGTCAGGCATCCATCTCGAAATCAACAAAGGCGAGTACATCACCATCGCCGGTCCTTCCGGCTGCGGCAAGTCCACGCTGCTCGCCATTCTGGGTCTGCTCGATTCTCCTTCGGGTGGCCGCTACACCTTGAACGGCCACTCCGTGGAAGGCCTCAAACTGGCTGAGCGCGCTCGCATCCGCAACCGCGAAATTGGGTTCATCTTCCAGGCCTTCAACCTCATCGGCGACCTGACCGTTTACGAGAATGTCGAACTGCCGCTCACTTACCGCGGCATGGGTTCCGCCGAGCGCAAAAAGCGCGTGCACGATGCACTGGAGCGCGTCGGCATGTCCCACCGCGTCAAGCATTTTCCCGCCCAGCTCTCCGGCGGCCAGCAGCAGCGCGTCGCCGTCGCCCGCGCGCTGGTCGGCAGCCCGTCCATCCTGCTGGCTGACGAGCCTACCGGAAACCTCGACTCCGCCAATGGCGAGTCCGTCATGGAATTGCTCAGTGAACTGCATCGCGGGGGCGCCACCATCTGCATGGTGACTCACGACCCCCGTTACGCCAACCTGGCCCAGCGCACCATCCGCCTGTTTGACGGACGGATTGTGGAAGAGAGTGTAGGTACCATGTCATGAAACAACTGCTTCGCTCCAATGCCGATGTCGTGGCCATCGTGTTGTTCGTGCTCCTGTTCGCCGGCAATCCCGAACCCAACGGCTTTCGGACATCGTTAATCCGCAACGCCGCCAGCTCAGTTCAGCACCTCCAGGTCACCGCCCTCAATCTCGGAAATTGCGTCGAAAACACGGTGCGCGCTATCGAAAACCGCCTTCGCTTCGCAGACCGCCTTCCCTGCCGCTCGTTTGAATCCTTCTCGTCCGCCGTGGAGTAGGCGCCATGGCCGGCATGCGCGAAGACTTGCGGATCGCTTGGCGACGCCTCATCGGGCGACCCGCCGCCACTTTCGCCGCGATCGCCGCTCTGGCCCTCGGCATCGGTTTCAGTACGGCCAACTACTCCGTGGCCGATGCGCTCCTTTTTCACCCGCTACCCATTCCCGACATCAGCCGGGTTCTCGTCGTCGGCATGCGCAGTGAGGGCAAGCCGAAGGATTTCCGTTCCGTCCCGGCTGCCGACTACTTCCAATGGGCTTCCTCCGCCCGCACCGTATCCGCCGTCGCCGCCGACCGCCTCTGGTACTCCACCCTCACCGGTTCCGGCGAACCGCTGCAGGTGACCGGCGCCCGCGTCACCGCCTCCTTCTTCGACGTCATGCAGATCCGGCCCGCCCTCGGGCGCTTCTTCGACACCCGCGAAGAGGCGCCTGGTGAAGACGACTCCGTCCTGCTCAGCCACCGCTTCTGGGTACGCCAATTTGCCGCCGACGCGGCCATCGTCGGCCGCACCATCGAGCTCAGCGGCCGCAAGTTCACGGTCCTGGGCGTTCTGCCCCAAGGCTTCAACTATCCGCGCGCGGCGGATTTCCTTGTTCCTCTCGCCCTTACGCCCGCGGCCCGGGCAGACGCCGGGTCTTTCTACTTGAAAGTCTCTGCCCGTCTCCGGGATGGCGCCTCAATTGAGCAGGCCCGCGAGGAGTTCTCCTCTTTCGCGCGGGCCGCCGCAGCTCAATATCCTGACTCCCACACCCGTGTCACCACCAGTGTCGTGCCCATCCGCGAACGTGCCTCGGGTGATCACGCGCCCGGCTACACCCGCATCATGATCGTGGCCGTGCTCTTCCTGCTCCTCATCGCCTGTCTCAACGTGGCCAATCTGCAACTGGCGCGCATCGTCTCCCGCAGCCGCGAAATGGCCGTTCGCGCGGCCCTCGGAGCCTCCCGCTTCCGAATCGCCCGCCAGGTGCTGGTGGAAGGACTGCTGCTCTCCGCCGCCGGAGCCGGCCTCGGCGTTGTATTGGCCTCCTGGGTTCTCGACTTCATCCGCGCCTCCATGCCGCCCGAGGTAGAGCGGTTCCTCCCCGGCTGGCGCCAACTGGGCATCAATCAGCTCGTTCTCTTTTGGACCGTCGTCACGGCCCTTGCCGCCGGCTTCTTCTCCTCGCTCGCGCCAGTCTTCTGGCTGAACCGCATTCCGGTCGCGGGATCCCTCCACGAAGCCGGCCGAGCTTCCACCTCCGGACTCTCCCGCCAGCGCCTCCGCACCGGCTTGGTGGTCTTTGAGGCCGTGCTCGCCGTCGTGCTCCTCATCGGAGCGGGTCTCATGGTGCGCAGTTTCCAGGCCATCGGTTCCGTGGCCGTCGCCTTTGATCCGGAAAAGGCGCTCACCTTCCGGCTCTCTCTGCCGGAAGCCCGCTACTCCGGCACTGCCGCCGCCGCCCGCTTTCAGCAGGCGCTAATCGAGAATCTCCAGGCCCTGCCCGGTGTCCGCCATGCCGCGTTGGTCTCCAACTTGCCTGGCTCCGGC
>JACQZS010000070.1 GCA_016213725.1 Acidobacteriota bacterium
CCGCTTCACGCGCTCCACGGCCGCTTCCATGCCCAGCATCTGGAACGGCTCTTCCAGCGCGTGCAGCCGCGCGTGCAGGAATTGATCCACCTCCGCCGCCGTTTTGTAGCCCCGTGCCAGCAGCACCCGCGCCGCCGGCAACTGCAGTCCGCACGCAGCCGCCAGCGCCGATGCCTCCGCCTCGCTTGTCGCGGCAACCGACCATCTCGCGCGGGACGGCATCGGCTCAGTTATTCGAGTAGAATCCGCCGTAGCCGCTCTCGCCTTCGGCGGGTTCGGCATCCGAGGCGTCCAGTTCGTCCAGAATGTCGCGCCACTCCTCGAACCACTCCGTCTCCAGCTCGTAGACGTAGATGCGGCCTTCAAAATCGAACGTCAGCTCGATGGCGCAGACGAAGCCCTCGTAGATCGCCAGTTCTTTGATGCGGCGCTGCAGATCGCGCTTCTCCTCGCGCGTCAGATCGGCCTCTTCCACCAGCTCCAGCGCCTCTTCGCGGTGGTCATGCCGGAACTCGCGCGTGTGGAAGTGGATCAGGCGAACGCCCAACTGCAGCGCGCAGTCCAGAAACTTGCGGTAATCGGGTTGCCGGCCTGCGTCCCAGTAGACGAACGAGCCTTCGTCCAGCGAGCGGCTCAGGGAACGGAAGATGATGAAATGCTCGCCTTCCAGGTACTGTTGAATCTCTTCGCTCAGCGAATCGAGGTTGGGGTTCATGTTCTATTTGCCTGCAGGGCCCGGCCTCTCGGCCATCACCAGCACTTCTTCCTGCGACGCTGCGTCGCGGGCCGCCGGTGTCACAATCGTCTTCGGACCGATGAAAATCTTCTTCTTGCGCGACAGCGCCTCGCGTACGTCGGCCTCGCAGACGAAATCCACAATCTGAATCTTCGGCGCGGGGATGGATGGCGCGGGCGCCGGAACCGGAGCGGGTGTAGGAGCCGGAGCCGTCCCTGCTGCCTTGTTGGCCGAACAACCGCACGACGGAGCCGCCGCCGGAGCAGCCGGCAGCGCGGCGGCCACCGCCGCCTCCACCGTCTTGCCGCCCACGGCGATCCCCTTCTGCGCCAGGTAGCGTTCTACCGCGGCGATTAGCGCCGCCTTGTCGATCACAGCTCCACCCGAGGCCGCCGCCGGCCCGCCCGCCGCTTCCTGCGGCGTCCGCACGGCCCAGGCTACTCGTTTGATGTTGATCAGGTGCAGCGGGCCCACGTTGTCGCTGGTGATGTTGCCGGCCATGGCGCCGCAACCCAGGGTCATCGAGGGCTGCAGGTTGGTGGTGATGCCCACCGACCCCTGCGGCGAAGAGGTGTTCACCAGCACGCGGAAGGCACTCACGTGCTCGCCGAAGCGCTTCACGCGGGCCGTATCCTCGGCATGAATCACGCTGGTATGGCCCAGACCGCCGAACTGCAGAATGCTCTCGCAGGCCTTCACGGCGCTGTCGAAACACTCGGTGAACAGCACCGCCAGCACCGGTGAAAGCTTCTCGGCCGAGAGCGGGTGATCCTTGCCCACGCCGCCGATCTCGGCCAGCAGAATCTTCGTCTCCCCTGGCACCTGGAAGCCGGCCAGCTGGGCGATCCTCTGCGGCGACTGGCCTACGCACTCGGCCCGCACCGTGGTGGTGCCCGTGAAGAGCGTCCGCTCCACCGCCTGCCGCTCCGCGTCGTTCAGGACATAGGCGCCGCCGGCACGGAATGCCGCCAGCATCGGTTCCCGCAGGCTTCGCTCCGCCACCACTACCTGTTCGCTCGAACAGACCGTGCCGTAATCGAAGCGCTTGCCGTCGATCACGCGCTGCACGGCCGTGGCCAGCGGGGCGGAGGTGTCGATCAGCACCGGCACGTTGCCCGGCCCGACGCCGAACGCGGGCTTGCCCGAAGAGTACGCCGCGCGCACCATGCCCGCTCCGCCGGTGGCCAGAATCACTCCCGTGCGCGGATGCTTCATCAACGCCTGGGTGGCTTCCAGCGATGAGTTCTCGAGGCACTGCACCAGGCCCTGCGGCGCGCCCGCCGCCGCTGCCGCCTCCATCACCACGGCCGCCGCCGCACAGGTGCAGTCCTTGGCCCGGGGGTGCGGACTCAGCACGATCGCATTGCCGGATTTCAGCGCGATGATCGCTTTGTAGAAAACCGTGGAGGTGGGATTCGTGGTCGGGCAAATGGCCGCGACCACGCCCTGCGGAACGCCGATTTCAGTGATCTTTCTGGACGGGTCTTCGCGTAGCACACCCACCGTCTTCACGCCGGCGATGGCGCGGGGAAGCAGGTCCGCGCACAGCATGTTCTTCGCGTATTTGTCGTCCGCGTTGCCCATGCCGGTCTCCGCCACGGCGAGTTCGGCCAACCGGCGGGCATGCTTGCGCCCCGCCGCGGCCACCGCTTCCACGACCGCATCTACCTGCTGTTGCGAAAATGTCCTGTAGGATTGCCAGGCCGCGTAGGCCTGCTCGACCTTTCCGCGGACCTCCTGGACCGCGGCCTGGTCCTGATCCTGCAACATGAACTCACCCCCTGCCGGCGCTCAGGAGCGCGGGCGGCGTCTATCCGGACAGCCTACTTCTTGGCGCCCGGCAGGACCTTTTCGGTCTCGTCGTGAGGATTCGGAATGACATGCACGGCAATCAGTTCGCCCACCCGGCGGGCAGCCGCCGCGCCGGCGTCCGTGGCCGCCTTAACCGCGCCCACGTCGCCGCGAACTGTCACCACCACGTAGGCCGCACCAACATATTCCTTGCCGGTCAGCGTCACATTGGCGGTCTTCACCATCGCATCGGCGGCTTCTATGGCTCCGATCAGACCCTTCGTCTCGATCATGCCCAACGCTTCCATGACACCTCCATCGTTCGCGAACACTATCTTTGAACTTCCCACCTTATCACAACCCGAACTCGAGTGGCCCCGCCGGGATTCATTCTCTCTGGCCGATCATATTCAGGTTGGCCGCCCGGCCCCGAAGGAGGCCCCCGCGGAGGCCGCGTTAGCTGGCAAATTGCTCAAAACGACGCCAGTGTCCGCAATTAAAGTCAATGTTTTCAATGGCTTGGATAGTTTTGACGAGCGGCTGTCTGTGCTATAATAGACTTCATGTCAATGACTCACTGAGTCGCCTGGGTGGATGCCCATGAGGCCATCCCCCCTGATTCCGGACTTGAGCGGCGTCTGTGCAATGCCACCTGACCCCGCCCACCCTCCGGCGGCTCGCCTGACTTGATCATGCTCCGGTCCCATCGGACCCGAGATTTGGCCGGCCGCCGCATTCTAACGCCGGAAAGTTCCCCCGGATTCCGGCAAGGCGAACAAGTGCAAAAATCCAAAACCCAGAGAGGGAGTTTCGCGTATTGATGACCAAAGCGATATCGAGAGGACTTGTGGTGGTAGCGGGGCTGCTGGCGACCCAGTCGCAAGCTGACCCGGATCCCCGGCCAGCAGATATAGCGGTCAACCAGACCGACCCACGCCTCATCCGCATCAAGCAGTATTTTCTTGATCGCGATTGTCCTGCGCATATCTACGCCGGGGACTTTGTCTCCGCCGCGGACCAGAACAATCTCGACTGGCGTCTTCTGCCCAGCCTGTCTTTCATCGAGTCAGGCGGCGGCAAGGATGCCCACAACAACAATATGTTCGGCTGGGACAATTGCCGTAGGCGATTCCGCAGCTCGCGCGAGGGAATTTACAATGTTGCGGCGAGGCTCGCGAATTCGCGCATCTATCGCAACAAGAGCATCGATCAGGTGCTCCGCCGGTACAACCCCAGACGCGAGTATGCCATTGCCGTGAAATCGGTGATGAACCAGCTCGGCCCCGCCAACCTGGTGCCCGAAGGCATCTTCTAGGACGGCGGCACACACCCAACCCCGATCCGCGCGGCCTTCCCGGTCGCGCGGCTTTCTTTTTCCGAACCTCGAACTCAACCCCTATGTCTACGCACACACGGGATCGAGGCCCGCGCCGGATCCTGTCCAGCGCCTGGCTATTCTAGTAGCCTCACGCCCATATACAGGCCGCCGAACAACAACACGGCGACGATCCCGGTCAAGACCCACTTGATTACTCGCTCGCGAGGTGTTGTGGTCTCCTGCGCGTCGTGTTTCATTTGATCGTCGAGAGACTCGAACATGGAATAGACCTCCCGTCTACGGACTTGGGTACGAACCGTATATAAGATTGCAAGATCTGCAAACCCGAGATCACCGCTTATGAGCAGCCTCATTCTAACGCCGAATGGCGCAAAGTGAGCAACTTTTATTTTTCGCGTTTTGTTTGGCTTGCCGCCGGGCCTCAGGTGGAATCCCTACTGAATGCCCATCCGCTCCAGCTTGCGGTAGAGGGTCTTGCGCTCGATGCCCAGGATCCGCGCCGCCCGGCTCTTGTTCCCGCCGGTGACGGCCAGCACTTTCCTGATCTGTTCGGCCTCGGTGTCGGCCAGCGTCTCGCCGCCCTGCTCAGCCGGGCTGGTGGACCGGATGGCGTCTTCCACCGCATCTTCGGTGATGCGTCCGCCCTGCGCCAGGATCACCAGCCGCTCCATCATGTGCTGCAGCTGCCGGACATTGCCCGGCCAGGTGTAGTCGCAGAGGGACTTCATGCCGCTCTCGGTGATGCGGGTCTCCAGGTTGTAGCGCTCGTTGTAGCGCATCAGGAACGCGCCTGCCAGCAGCGGCACGTCGCCATGCCTTTCGCGCAGCGGAGGCACGCCCACCCGCACCACGTCCAGGCGATAGTACAGGTCTTCCCTGAACTTGCCTTCCTCCACCATCTTCCGCAGGTTCTTGTTGGTGGCGGCGATGATCCGCACGTCCACCTTCCTCGGCCGGGAAGAGCCCAGCGGCCGGATCTCTTTCTCCTGCAGGAACCGCAGCAGCTTCAACTGGAAGTTGAGGTCGATCTCGCCGATTTCGTCCAGAAACACCGTGCCGCCGTGCGCCGCCTCGAAGACGCCTGTGCGGTCGCGGTCGGCGCCGGTGTAGGCGCCCTTCATGGCTCCGAACAGTTCGCTCTCGATCAAGGATGGCGCCAGGGACGCGCAGTCCACGGGCACGAACGGCTGAGCCGCCCGCCGCGAATTGGTATGCAGCAGGTGGGCGATGAGCTCCTTGCCGGTGCCGGTTTCGCCTTCGATCAGCACCAGCGCGTCGGTCGGCGCCACGCGCGAGATGGTCTTGTAGATCTCGATCAGCTTCGCGCTGCTGCCGATCATCTCGGTGGCCAGCGGCTCTTCCGGCTCGATGTCGTCGTCGTCTTCTTCGGCCGCCACGCCCTCGGCGCGTTTCACCACCGTCAGTAAATCGTCCAGCTCAAACGGTTTTGCCAGGTAATCGAAGGCGCCGCCGCGCGTGGCCGCCATCACGGTTTCCATGCTGCCCCGGGCCGACATCAGGATGACGTGGCACTCTTCATTGGCCGCCCGGGCGGCCTTCAGCACGTCGATGCCCGTCTTGTCGTCGATGTAGATGTCGCTGATGACGATCCCGTAGCTGCGGCTCTCCAGCCGGGTGATGGCCTCTCTCGTGGACGAGACCGCCTCCACCGTGTAGCCTTCCAGCTCCAGGAACGTGGTAATAGTCGTGCGGACGCTAGGATCGTCCTCCACCAGCAACAACGTGGGCATACCAGACCACTAGTGTATCGTGCGCGGCAAGGCCATCGTGAATGCCGACCCCTTGCCCGGCGCGCTCTCCACTTCCATCCGCCCGCCGTGATGCTCCACGATCTGCTGCACGATCGACAGCCCGATGCCCGTTCCCATCTCGCCCGACTTCTCCGCCCGGGCCGTCCGGTAGAATTTCCGGAACAGGTTTTTCATCTCTTCGGCGTCCATGCCCATCCCCTGGTCCTTCACCCACACCCGCAGCAGGCCGCCGCTGTCGGCCGCGCCCACCGCCACGTCGGTCTCCGGCGCGGAGTACTTGATGGCGTTCGTCATGAGGTTATAGAGGGCATACTCCATCAACTCGCGATCCAGTTCGCACCGCAGCCCCTCCGGCACCTCCGAGGTGATGCGGATCTGTTTTCTCTCGGCCAGCGGCAATGCCCGCTGATAGCAGGTGTCCACCAGTTCCTGCAGATCGAACTCCGTCCGCCGCAGCTCCATCTGTCCGGCCGTCAGCTTCTCCACGTCCAGGAACGTCGTGATCATCCGGGCCAGGCGCTTGCTCTCCGCGTTGATCATCATGCCCATCTCGCGCCGCTTTTCATCCGGCAGGTTGTAGCGCGCCATCAGCTCGCTGGAACCCTGGATGGCGGTGAGCGGCGTGCGCATCTCGTGGGCCACGAAATGGAAGGCCTGCTGGTATCGCGCCGTCGCCGCTTCGCTGGCCGCCAGGCTGCGCCGGACGAAGAAATAGCGGTAAGCTCCGCCGGCCAGCAAGGCGAGCCAGGAGGCGCTCACAGGGCCGAAGGCGGACAGCACTGTGCCCCGTTCAAACAGCGCCCACGGCAGCAGGTGCACCGCCACCAGTGCGGCGGCCGCGCCCGCCCAGGCCACCCAGCCGCGCACCAGCGCCAGCAGCATCATCAGAATCAGGCTGGCCAGCAGCGTCACCAGCAGGGCCGCGCTGGCCGGCGCATCGGCCAGGAACTGGCCGGCGTACATCGTCTGGAAGGCCTGCGCGTGAATCTCCACCCCCGGCACCGGGATCCCCCGCGAAAGCGGCGTGAACAGGCGGTCCGGCACGGCCGAGGTGGCCGTAATGCCTACGAACACCACCTTGCCGGCGAGGCTCGCGTGCTCCTGCCCTTCGAGAATGGCCCCGGCCGGGATGCTGGGAATCGATCCCTCCGCATACCGCACCCGCAGCGGGCGGCCCTCGTCCCACCGCGACGCGATCACGCGCTGCCCCACCACGAGGTCGTCCGGCGAACTGAGGATCTCGCCAGTCCCCTCGATTCGCTTCAACGCCTCCAGCGACATCGCCCAGCGCCGCTGGCGTCCGGCCACCCGCTCCAGCGTGATGCGGCGGTTGACGTCGTCGTAGGGGCCGGCCAGCGTTGAGACGTGGCCCAGCGCCGCCGCTTTCTCGCGGAACGCCTGGACGGGGTCCTGCCACGCGGAGCCGTCGGGCATCATCTCGCAGGCCAGCACCAGGTTGGGGGTTTTGCCCATCGCGCCGGCCAGCCGCGCGTCTTCCTCGGCATCGCCGGCGTCGGCCAGGGTCAAGTCCACGGCCACCACGGCCGGCGTCTCTTCCGCCATCTTCTCGAGCAGTGCCGCCAAAGACGCACGCAAGCTGCGCACCCCGCCGTGCTCGCGAAACGTGCGCTCGTCGAAAACCACCAGCGCCGCCGGTGACTTGAGCTGCCGGGCAGGCATGGCGCGGAACAGAAAATCGTAGACGTTATTGTCGAACTGCCCGGCCAGGGAAGTGAAGGAGAGCGCGGAAGCCAGGATGCAGACGGCCAGCGCCAAGCCGAACCCGATCCCGGCAATGGCCGCTCTGCGTTTCATGTCAGATCAGGCGCCCCGGCGCGGAAGCGTGCCGCGGCCCCGCCGGCCGCACCGCGCGGGCCGCGCCTCGCTCCAGCCAGTTTCTCCATGGCAGCGGCACAGTCGGCTCCGCCCTCCATCATAAGGTTATCTTTTCCTTTCTGGGTATTTGTCCGCGCACATTCATAAACTTCACCTCAGAATCTGCCGATATACCTGTAGTACCAAAGTGCCGTTCGACGCCAGGAGATCGGCGCAATGGCTGGCAAGCCGCCGCACCCGAGGCCGAAAGGCCCGCGGGAAGCGAGCAAACCGGCGATCGTTGAAAGCCCGGTGATTCATGTTCCAAGGCATCGCAATCCATTCCAGTTCGGTCCGGCGGCAATACACTCATGCGCTGGCTGTGAACTCCGGCATGCTAATGCTGACCAGGACCACCGACAGCTACCCCACAGGCAATGAACTCGTCCGCCTCACTGCGGTGTCCCGTCCCGACGTACTCCTCATCGACCTCGAGAACCCCGATGAGGCCATGTCCTGCATCAAGTCCCTGCAGGAGATCTTTCCCGAAGCGCCGCTCATCTGCTTCGGCGGGACGGCGGCGAATCACAAGTCGTTTCGCCTCTTCGGGGTCCACCACTACCTCCCCTATCCCTGCGAGCCCCACGACTTCATCGCCGCGCTGGCTGAGGCCATCCGCGCCCAGCACGCCGAGCCGATGCCCGAGCTCTTCGCCTTCATCCCCGCCAAAGCCGGTTCCGGTTGCACCACGCTGACTGCCGGCGTCGCCGCCACCATGGCGAATTCCCTGGGCAAGCGCGTGCTCTGTGTCGAAGCCGACCTTCGCTCCGGCCCCATGGCCATGATGTTTGAAGCCTCCACCCGGGGCTCCATCCAGGGCGCATTGTCGGCCGCCTACGAACTCGACAACTTCAAGTGGCAGAACTCCGTCACATCCATCTGCGGAGTGGATTTCCTGCTCTCCGCCGGAGGAGTACCGAAACAGATCCCGGAGTGGAGCCACTACTTCGCCTTGCTCCGGTTTGTGCGCGAACGCTACGACGTCATCCTCTTCGACCTGCCCGAACTCATCAACGACTCCACCGAAGAGGTCATCCGCCGCGCCGCCCTCACCATCGTCGTCACCACCCAGGAGCCGGTTGCGCTGAAAATGGCGGAAAGGCGCATTCACCAGTTGCGCACCACCTGGGGCGCCGAGGAATCCCGCATCCGCCTCCTCGTCAACCGCTGGACCAGCCGCGACACAAGCGTCGACGAAGTTGCCGCCATCGTAGCCACGCCGCCGCATTTCAAGATCCCCAACGACTATCAGCGGGCGCGGCAGGTTCAGGCCGGCGGCCTGCCCGTGCCGCCTGTCGGGCCGCTCGGCAAGGCGCTGCTGGAGTTCTCTGAACAACTGCTCGGCATCTCCGCCCCCGGCGGAACCCATGCCGCGGACCGCAAGCCCGCCGGCCTTTCGGGCATGTTCCGCTCATTCGTCTCCCGTCCCGCGCGCTAACCTACTCCCTCCGCAGCGCCTTCAGCTTCTTCTCCTGCACCACCGCTCCGCTCAGCTTCCGGTCGTAATCGAACAGGGCGTCTTCCCATGAGCCGTACATCGGATTCGGCAGGATGATCCAGCGCTCGCCCCACCAGGTCTCGTGCTCCGCCGCCTTCGCGGTGCGCTCGGCCGGCTTCAGACAGGCGGAGAAGAAGTCGTTCAGGTCGTCGCCGCACAGGAAGATCACCCGGTAGTGGGCGGCCACGGCTGCGCGCCGGGCGCTCTTGTCCGACGTCCACTCCGGCTTTTCACCAGCCAGCAGCAGAACGTCACCCAGCCCGCCCGCCGCGGCGCCTTTCCACGGGAAGCCTTCCGCCTTCAGGTTGGCCTCCGTGGCTGCCGCTTCCTGCGGCACCCGGTTCGTCACGTAGAAGACCGTCACGCCGCGCGCCGCCGCATCCGACAGGAACTTGACTGCGCCGGGCACGGCCTTGGCTCGCTTCTCTTCCGTCCAACTCATCCAGATGTTCCGGTCGTAGCGGCCATTGCCTTCCAGGAGGAAGCGCGCCTGCCCGGGCGTGTTGTCCAACACTGTTTCGTCCACGTCCACGATGATCGCCGGCGGCAGTTTCCTGAACTTGCCCGTCTGTTCCAGGGCGGCGGTCCAATTCCTGTCCTTGAGCGCCTTGGGCAGGCTCTGGCCGGCCGAACGGTAGGCCTGCAGCGCGGAGGCCCGGTATTCCACCGACGTCTGCACCCACGCCGTTGCATTGAGAACATCCATCACCGCCGCTTGCTGCGCACCGGCCGTGAATCCGTAAAATGTCAGCAGAAGCAGAGTTCCGAGTCGCATATTCTTCTCCAATTGGGCCACAATCAGATTATGCGACTGCTCTCCGGCACCCTGCTACTCCTCTTCCCCCTCTTCGCGCAGACGCCGCCCGCGGCGCCGCCCGCCGCCGGCACCGTCCGCACAGACCAGCAGCCTGCCGATATCAAGGCCTACTCCGAAGCTGCCTCGCTTAAGGATCCGCCGCAGAAGGCGGCGGCGCTCAAGAAGTTCCTCAACGACTACCCGAACTCCAGGGCCGCGCAATCGGCGCAGCGCCAGTTGATCTCCGCCCTGATCGCCACCCGGCCCGAGGACGCCGTGGCGCAGGTGAAAGCGTTTGAGAAGTCGATGCCGGCGCCCGACGCCGCCGCTCTCTACCGCCAGCTTGGCGCCGATCTGAAAGCGGCCAACAAGCTCCCGAACGAGGCCGAAAAGGCCGTCCGGCGCGCCCTCAAGCTGTACGCATATGCGCCCTACGCCGCCCAGGCCAAGGCCGAAGCCACGAAAGAAACGCGGCCCGCCCCCTCCGAGGCCGTGCTGAAATCCCGCTACCAGGCGCAGCGGGCCTCCTATGTGGAAGCCGTGGCCGACATGCTGAGCGCCAAGGGCAATTCTTCCAAGGCCCAAAAGCTCTACCGCGAAGCGCTGCAGGCCAATCCTGCGCTCAATAGCTCCGCGCAGGCCCTGGCCGACGCGGCCGCCAAAGCCGGCCGCAAGGACGAGGCCCTGGGCTACTACGCCCAGTCGATGCTGGCGCGGACGAATCCCGAATCCCGCAAGAAGTTCTACGATGCCTGGATCGCCGCCAAGGGCTCGCTCAGCGGCGCCGAAGAGTACCTGGACCAGCGCCATAAACAGCTCTTCCCCCTGCCCATCGCGGTGACGCCGTACCAGAAGCAGGCCCTTCGCACCAACCGGGTGGTCCTGGCGGAGGTCTACACCGGTTCCGGATGCCCGCCCTGCGCCGGCGCCGACGTGGCCTTCGACGCAGTGCTCGAACGCTACTCCCGTTCCGACGTTGCCGTGGTCATGTACCACGAGCACATCCCGCGCCCAGACCCGATGGCGAATACCGACACCATCTCCCGCTGGAAGTGGCAGCAGGGCCGTGGCGTGCCCACCTACGCCGTCGATGGCGCCGTTTCCAACCGCGGCGGCGGCGCTCGCAGCGACGCCCCCGAAATCGAATCCCTCGTCCGCGCCTCCATCGAGAACGATCTGCTCAAACCGGCCGGCGCGCAGCTTTCCCTCAAGGCGGCCCAGAGCGGCGGCTCCGTGCAGGCCACGGCGGTTGTCAGCGAGATCGCCAAGCCCAATGCCAATCTCGTCCTGCAGCTCGTCCTGGTGGAGAAGGAGATTCGCTATTCCGGCGAGAACAGCATCCGCTTCCACCCCATGGTGGCCCGCGCCATCCATACCGTGGAATTGAAGAACGTCACCAGCCTCAGCGCCGCCCACGCCTTCTCTATCGATGCTGTCACCGCCGCCCTCAAGAAGCACCTGGACGACTTCGAAAAGCACGACGACCGCCACAACAAAGACGGCAAATTCCGCTTCATGGAGCGCAAAGACACCATCGATCCCGCGCACCTGGCGGTAATCGCCTTCATCCAGGACTCCAAGACCCGCGAAGTGCTGCAAGCGGCCTACGCCGAGACTCGCTAGGGGCACGATCCATGCTCGCGCCCGTTCTCCTGCTCCTCGCCTTCCAGGCGGCTCCGGTCCAGTGGACCCTCACCGCCGCCAAGCCGCCCGCCGCCGTCAAGGCCGGCGGACGCATCCAGGTGGTGCTCAAAGCCTCCATTCAGGAGGGCTGGCACCTCTACTCGCTCAAGAAACTCGAAGGCGGCCCCATCGCCACCACCATCACCCTCCCGGAAGGCCAGCCTTTCCGCCTGGCCGGCGACATCGACGCCTCCGCGCCGCTCTCCAACTACGACGAGACCTTCCAGATGGATGTCGAGTCGTACGCCTACTCGGCCACTTTCCAACTCCCCGTCGATGCCGCCCAGGACGCCAGGCCCGGCGCCGTCACGCTCACCGTCAACGCCCGCTTCCAGGCCTGCGACGACAAGCAGTGCCTGCCGCCGCGCACCATGAAGGTGGAACTGCCGGTCACCATCGGCCAGTAATCCGGCGCGCGCCCGGGCACACCGCCATCTCACCGCCCGCCGCGCGCGGCCCTGAACGCAAAACGGCCGCTCCCCGGAGGAAGCGGCCCTTGGCAGTTCGAATCTTACAGCCGGCTTAGCGCTTCCGGCGTAGCAGGCAGATGCCCGCCAACCCGGCGCCCAGCAGAGCCAGCGTGCCCGGCTCCGGCACGGCTGCCGCCGCCGCGGTTTCATATGAGAAATTCATAAAACGCAGCCCGCCACCGTCCGAGTTGTCACGAATGGTCAGGCCGCGGAAAGCGCCGAAGCCCGAGTAGGTGAAGATGGCATATCCGGAGAGACCCGATTGAGTCTGCGTGTTCACCAGCGAGCCGTTTCCACCAAAGAAGTCGATGGTCACCGCACCGCCGTTGCCGCTCCCCATCGTCCACGTGACCGAGTCGGCTTCCGAATCCAGCAGCAGCGACAAGGGCGCCGCGTTTCCGGGCTGGGGCAGGATGGAATTCGACGCCGCCGAGACACCCGGGTTGAAGAAGGCAACTAGAAGCGAGCCCGAAGCCGCCAGCGTCAAGGGATCGGTGGGCGAACCCGTGATTCCAGTCCCGTTTACGGTCTGGCCGGCGAATGTCTCCGCGAAGCTCCCGCCGGGCGCGGTAATCACGGTTCCGGTTGCGGCGCTGCTCAGGTCGACGTTGATGGTTGCGGCCTGGCACGCCAGGGCCGCACTGAAAACAGAGACGAGGATCTTATAAGTATTCACAGTGTTCTCCTCCAGTGATTCCTCAATTATTGAACAATCTTAACTTGATTGGCAAGTTTTCTCGCGCCTCCCTTGAGCCTTGATCCAGGAAACGCCCGCTGCCAGGTCCGCGGCTACAAAAAGTGCCTGCCGCCGTGCGCGGTGAGGGTGCAATTGCCGCTCGCAACTGCACGGCGCTCCGGGCCTTCACGCCCCCAGCCACAGGCCCAGCGCCGCGGCCATGCCCAGCATGTAAAGCGTTCCGAAGATTCGCTGGTTGTAGCGCGCCAGCCACAGCGGCAGGTAGATGTCGAAGTTGTCTGACCGCTCGCTGGTATAGCGTGCCGCCCACCCGGTCAGCGGACACCTCATCCGGTTGGCCGCCACCACGGCGCACTCCACGGCCACCGCTGCACTCAGGATGGCGGCCCAGCGGAACCGGCCGGCCAGCGCGGCCGCCGGGATCGCCAGAATGCAGCCGGCGAAGAACGCCCACCCCAGTGTGTGCAGCAGCTTGATGCCGGCGAGAGCGGTGCTTGCACGCATGAGAATGCTATCCGGTCATGGAAAAAGCCCCGCGAAGCTTGCGCCTCGCGGGGCTCTGGCATTGATCCGATGCAATGGATCCGATGCTTGAATCGATTACAGACCCTTCTTATCCATGAGGATGCAAAGGTCGATCACGCGGTTGGAGTAGCCCCACTCGTTGTCGTACCAGGAGACAACCTTGGCGAAATTGCCGCCGATCACCTTCGTCAACTGGCCGTCGACGATGGAGGAGTTCGGGTTCTTCAGCATGTCGGTGGAGACCACGGGGTCCATGGTGAAGGCCAGGATGCCCTTCAGCGGGCCTTCCGCGGCAGCCTTCAGCGCGGCGTTGATCTCTTCGGCGGTGGCGGCGTTCTTCAGCTCAACCACCAGGTCCACCACGGAAACGTTCGGCGTCGGCACGCGCATGGCGTAGCCGTCCAGCTTGCCCTTCAGCTCAGGCATCACCAGGCCGATGGCCTTGGCGGCGCCGGTCGAGGTCGGGATCATGTTGATCGCGGCGGCGCGGGCGCGGCGCAGGTCCTTGTGCGGGAAGTCCAGCACGTTCTGGTCGTTGGTATAGCTGTGGATGGTGGTCATCGAACCACGCTCCACGCCCCACTTGTCGTGGATCACCTTCACGAACGGAGCCAGGCAGTTCGTGGTGCAGCTGGCGTTGGAAACGATGTTGTGCTTGGCGGCGTCGTACTTGTCGCAGTTCACGCCCAGAACCAGGGTGATGTCTTCGTTCTTCGCCGGAGCGGAGATGATCACCTTCTTTACCGTGCCCTGCAGGTGGGCCTTCGCCTGCTCGGCGTCGGTGAAGCGGCCGGTGGATTCAACCACGATCTGCGCGCCAAGGCTGGACCAGTCGATGGCGGCCGGGTCCTTCTGCGAGAAGACCTTGATCGTCTTGCCATTCACGGTGATGGAGTCCGGACCGGCGGAAACTTCCGCGTCCAGCGGACCCAGAACCGAGTCATACTTCAGCATGTGCGCCAGAGTCTTCGTGTCGGTGAGGTCGTTCGTCGCCACGAACTCGATGCCAGGATTCTGATAGCCGGCGCGCAGGACGTTGCGTCCAATGCGGCCAAACCCGTTGATTGCTACTTTCACGGCCATTACAGGAGTATCCTCTCTTAAATTAGGGATGAAGTGCTCACCTTCAGCATAGCAGACCCTCTTGCCTGGATTCGACTCCGCGCCCGCCCACGATCCACCGTTTTCAAGCGAAACTAAAATGTAACCGGCTTCTCCCGGGCCGGCAAGGAACTCGCTTGCGCACAGCCATCTTCGGAGGGACTTTCGATCCCATCCACACCGCTCACACCCGCGTCGCCGCCGAAGCGGCCAATCGCTTCGCTCTCGACCGGGTCCTCTTCATCCCCTCCGCCCATCCGCCCCACAAGCCCGCCGGGCAAACCACCCCCTTCCTCCACCGCTTCCGGATGGTAGAGCTGGCCTGCGGCTCCGATCCCCGCTTCGTGCCCTCCCGGCTCGAAGAACATACCACCGTCAGCTACTCCATCGACACCATTCTCAAAGTGAAGGCCGCGCTCGCGCCGGGCGACGAACTCCACTTCCTGATCGGCGCCGATGCCTTCGCTGAAATCGGGTCCTGGCGCCGCTCGGCTGAGGTCCTCCAGGCTGTCGACTTCCTGGTGGTCTCCCGCCCCGGCTACGACTACCCCATCCCCCCCGCGGCCCGCGTCCACCGCCTGGAAACCCTCGCCCTCGTCATCTCCTCCTCCGAAATCCGCCGCAAACTCGAATCCGGAGGCGCAGTGCCGGAACTCCACCCGCAGGTTCTGGCCTATATCCAAACCCACGGTCTCTACCGATAGCGGCTACCATAGTAGTAACCCCTTCCGCTTCATGAATAACTGGAATATCCGTCAACAGGCCCTCGCCGACGCCCTGGCATCCCGCATTCTCGTGCTCGATGGCGCCATGGGCACCATGCTCCAACAGCGCAACCCCACCATCGACGATTGGGGCGGCCCCGCCTTCGAAAACTGCTCCGAAAACCTCCTCTTCACCCGGCCAGACTGGATTCGCGACGTCCACCGCGAGTACTACCGCGCCGGCGCCGACATCGTCGAAACCAACACCTTCGGCGGCTCCTCGGTGACCCTGGCCGAATTCGCGCTCGAGAGCCGTGTCCACGAAGTGAACTCCATCGCCGCCCGCCTCGCCCGCGAAGCCGCGGAGGAGTTCGCCGCGCCCGGCCGCCCGCGCTTTGTCGCCGGCTCCATGGGCCCCACGACGAAGGCCATCTCCGTCACCGGCGGCGTCACGTTTTCCCAACTCCGCGAAGGCTACTACCTCCAGGCCAAGGGCCTCATCGAAGGCGGCGCCGACCTTCTCCTGGTGGAAACCTGCCAGGACACCCGCAACATCAAGTCCGCCCTGCTCGCCATCGATCAGCTCTCGCGCGAACTCGGCATCCGCATCCCCGTCGTCGTCTCCGGCACCATCGAGCCCATGGGCACCATGCTCGCCGGACAGACCGCCGACGCCCTCTACGTCTCCGTCTCCCACGCCGACCTCCTCGCCGTCGGCCTCAACTGCGCCACCGGCCCCGAGTTCATGACCGACCACATCCGGACCATTCATGAACTCGCCAACACTCACGTCTCCTGCTATCCCAACGCCGGCCTGCCCAACGAAGACGGACTCTACCTCGAGACCCCCGCATCGCTCGCCCGCCAGCTGGAGAAGTTCGCCGGCCACGGCTGGCTGAACCTCGTCGGCGGCTGCTGCGGAACCACGCCCGCGCACATCCAGGCAATCGCCCAGATGGTGCACGGCAAGGCGCCCCGCAAGTCCCCCAAGTCCTCCCACCGGACTTTCTTCTCCGGCATCGACGTGGTTGAGGCTGAAGATTCCACGCGCCCCCTCATCGTCGGCGAGCGCACCAACGTCATCGGCTCCCGCGCCTTCAAGAAGCTGATCGCCGAAGAGAAGTGGGAAGAGGCCACCGAGATCGCCCGCCGCCAGGTGCGCAACGGCGCCCACATCGTCGACGTCTGCCTCCAGTCGTCAGACCGCGACGAAGCCAACGACGTTCCGCCCTTCTACGAGCAGCTCATCCGCAAGATCAAGGCGCCCATCATGATCGACACCACCGATCCCCGCGCCGTCGAGCTGGCTCTCACCTACTGCCAGGGCAAGGCCCTCATCAACTCCGTCAACCTCGAGGACGGCGAAGAGAAGTTCGAGCGCATCTGCCCCATCGCCAGGGCCTACGGCGCCGCTCTCGTCGTCGGCACCATCGATGAGGATCCCGTTCAGGCCCAGGCCTTCACGCGCGAACGCAAGCTGGCCGTCGCCCAGCGCTCCGTCGGCCTGCTCACCTCCAAGTACGGCCTGCCGCCCGAAGACCTCATCCTCGACCCGCTCGTCTTCCCCTGCGCCACCGGCGACGAAAACTACATCGGCGGCGCCGTCGAAACCATCGAAGGCGTGCGCCTCATCAAGGAAAATATCCCCCACGTCCGCACCGTCCTGGGCGTCTCCAACATCAGCTTCGGCCTGCCCGCCGCCGCGCGCGAGATCGTCAACTCCGTCTTCCTGTACTACGCCACCAAGGCCGGGCTCGACCTCGCCATCGTCAACGCCGAAAAGCTGGAGCGCTTCGCCTCCATCCCCGTCGACGAGCGCCGCCTCGCCGAGCACCTGCTCTTCAATACCCCCGACCCCGCGCAGTTCCCCGGCGTCCCCGAAGACTGGCGCCGGCAGTCCCGCGAAGAGAAGATCGCCGTCAACCAGTTCAATATCGCCGCCATCGCCGAGCACTTCCGCGGCGCGCAGGTGAAGCAGCGCGTCAGCGCCGCGGACCTGCCTCTCGATGAGCGCCTCGCGCGCTACATCGTCGAGGGCAGCAAGGACGGCCTGGTGGACGATCTCAACCTCAAGCTCGCACAGGGCGCCGTTCCGCTGGAGGTGATCAACGGCCCGCTCATGTCCGGCATGGCCGAGGTCGGCCGCCTCTTCAACAACAACGAACTCATCGTCGCTGAAGTGCTGCAATCGGCCGAAGCGATGAAGGCCGCCGTCGCCCACCTCCAGCAGTTCATGGAGAAACAGGACACCGCCGCCCGCGGCAAGTTCCTGCTGGCCACCGTCAAGGGCGACGTCCACGACATCGGCAAGAACCTCGTCGAGATCATCCTCTCGAACAACGGCTTCGACGTCATCAACCTCGGCATCAAGGTGCCGCCCGAAGACCTCATCAAAGCCTTCCACCAGCACCGGCCCGACGCCATCGGCCTCTCCGGCCTGCTGGTGAAGTCCGCCCAGCAGATGGTGGTCACCGCCGAAGATCTCCGCGACGCAGGCATCAACGTCCCCCTGCTGGTCGGCGGCGCGGCGCTCAGCGAGAAGTTCACCTCCGGCCGCATCGCGCCGGCCTACTCCGCGCCCACGCTCTACGCCAAGGACGCCATGACCGGACTCGCCCTCATGAACGGCCTCGTCGATCCCTCCTCGCGCGATTCGCTGCTGGCCGCCCACACCGTCACCGCCGCCGCCGAGGCTCCGGCCGCCGCGCCCGATGCCGAGCCTGTGCCTTTCTCCACCGCGCGCTCTTCCAAGGTCCGGCTCGATCTCCCCATCCCCGCCGCGCCTTACCTCGACCGCAAAGTGCGCCTCATCCCCAACCTCCAGGAGGTCTGGGGCTACATCAATCCCTTCATGCTCTACGGCCGCCACCTCGGCTTCAAGGGCAACTTCGAGAAGGCGCTTCACGAGCGCGACGAGAAGGCCCTTGCCCTCTTCCATGACGTCGAGGAGGTGAAGCACTCCGTTGCCGCCGCCCTGAAAGTCCGCGCCGTCTGGCAGTTCTTCGAGGCCGAACGCCACGGCAACTCCATCGCCCTGTTCGACGCCGGCGCCGCCTCGCCCCGCCATATCTTCACCTTCGGCCGCCAGAACAAGATCGACGGCCTCTGTTTGAGCGACTACGTGCTCGATCCCGGCCCCGGCGGCAGCCGGGATCACATCGCCATGTTCGCCGTCACCGCCGGTGAAGGCATCCGCCAGCTCTCTGAGGAAGCCAAGCACGCCGGCCAGTTCTTCCGCGCCCACGCGCTGCAGGCCCTGGCCATCGAAAGCGCCGAAGGCGCCGCCGAGTGGCTCCACCGCCGCATCCGCGAAGATTGGGGCTTCCCCGATCCCCCCACCATGACCATGCAGGAGCGCTTCACCTCCCGCTTCCGCGGCAAGCGCTACAGCTTCGGCTATCCCGCCTGCCCGAACCTCGACGACCAGAAGCCGCTCTTCGAACTCCTGCGCCCCGAGGAGATCGGCGTCCAGCTCACCGACGGCATGATGATGGAGCCCGAAGCGTCCGTCAGCGCCATCGTCTTCCACCACCCGGACTGCGCTTACTTCACCGCCGCCGAAGCCGGCGAAGCCGCCGGATAGTTCGGCCCGAATCCCATGCTCGCGGGGCGGGGAACCAGCTTCCCGCCCTGCACCCACTTCTCGCCGCGCACCGCCAGGTGCTCCACCATCCGCCCGCGCCACAGCCGCATCTGCGCCTCGTCCGCTGATTCGCGCAACTCGTGCGGATCGTTGGTCAGGTCGAACAACTGCTCCGTGCCGTCGAAGGCGTGGTAGATGTACTTCCACCGCCCGTCCGTCAGCCCCGTCCAGTGGTTCGTCTTGTCGTAGCAGACGTCGTGCTCGAGATCGATCCACTCCCTCCGCACCCGCCGCAGGTCCTGCCCGTCGCACGTCTCCGGCAGACTCGCGCCCGCCGCCGCGGCGAACGTCGCCAGCACGTCGCGGATTTCAGCCGGGACGTCGCTCACCTTGCCGCGCTCCGCGCCCGGCCCCCGCACCAGCATGGGGATGCGCGCCGAAGCCTGGTAGGCGTACGACTTGCGCCACAGGTAGTGATCGCCCGTCATGTCGCCGTGGTCGCTCAGGTAGACGATCAGCGTCTCGTCCGTCCAGCCCCGCTGGTCCAGCGCCTCCAGAATCCGCCCGATCTGCTCGTCCGCGTGCGAGACCGATCCCGAGTAGCCGATCCGCGCGCGCCGCGTCAGATGCTCGCCCACGTCGCCGTGCCAGATGTCGTCCCGCGGGCCGTTCCGCGTCTTGTACTTCTCCGCCCAGCGCCCCACCTGTGCCTTCGGCAGCTCCGCCTCCCGGTAGCGGTTCCAGAATCGCTCCGGTGGATCGTAGGGGCTGTGCGGCCGCACGAAGCTCACCTTCAGGAAGAACGGGTCGGCCTGCTGGTAGCCCTTCAGGAAATTCACCGCGCAGTCGGCCGTCCAGGTAGTCGGGTGCAGCCGCTCCGGCAGCGCGTAGGGCTTCGCCGTGTAGTCGTTCGGCCCGATGCCCGTCGCGTCGGCGTCCAGGTGCGGTGCCTCGCTGGCAAACCACGCCCGGTAGTCGCTGCGGAATTCGCGAGTCTGCGCCCGCGACGCCTCGTCGACAATCGTCTGGTGAAAACCATGCAGGTTGCGCTGCGGCGTATAGTGCATCTTGCCGATCCCCAGCGTCTGGTAGCCTGCATCGCGCAGCACCCGCGGCATCTCCACCGCATAGCGCTCCGCCACCGGGCCCGTCCCCAGCAGCCCGTGCCGCCACGGAGACATCCCCGTGAGCAGCGCCGCGCGCGCCGGCGTGCAGGTCGGCGTCGAAGAGTAGGCGTGCCGGAAGCGCGTCCCTTCCGCCGCCAGGCGGTCAAGGTTGGGCGTCGACACCAGCCCGTTGCCGTCGCAGCCCATCCAGTCCGCCCGGTGCTGGTCGCACATCACCAGCAGCAGGTTCGGCTTCGACTTCGAAAGCGCCCGTAGCAACGCCGGAGCCGCGCAGAACTCCCGCCGCGTCACCACTCGACCGGCGCTCCGATGCTGAGTCCCATCACTTCGCACTCCACATGCCCGGCCAGCATCCCGCTCAGTTCTTCCGGGCTGCCCGTGAGCGGCGGAAACGTCCCGAAGTGCATCGGGATCACCTGCTTCGCCTTCACCAGCCGGCACGCCATGGCCGCCTCCAGCGGGCCCATCGTAAACAGGTCGCCCACCGGCAGAAACGCCAGCTCCGGCTTGTACAGTTCGGCGATGAGAGCCATGTCGCTGAACACCGCCGTGTCGCCCGCGAAGTAGATCCGCCGCCCGTCTCTCAGATGCAGCACGAATCCGCACGCATCGCCGCCGTACAGGATCTTGCCCTCGTCCGAGATCCCGCACGAATGCACCGCGTGCGTCATCGTCACCCGCATGGAGCCGGCCCGCTGCGAGCCGCCCTTGTTCATCCCGCAGGCGTTCTCCACGCCCTTGGATTCCAGCCACGCGCACAGCTCGTAGTTCCCGATCACCTGCGGCTTGTGTTCCCGCGCCAGCGGCACCGCGTCCGCGATGTGGTCGAAGTGCCCGTGCGTCACCAGCATCGTGTCGATCCGGGTGAACCGGTGCTCCTTCGGAAACGCCGGATTGTCCTTCACCCAGGGATCGATCACCACCGTCTGCCCGTCGTCCAGGCGCAACTGGAACGTCCCGTGTCCAAGCCAAACGATCTCAACCATGTGACTTATTTTAGAAGACGCGGCGCCGCCAGTCAGCGCCTCTCGTAACGCCCCATCGCGCAGCACTCGTCGATCACGTGGCCGCGCAGCGCCTTCTCGAATTCCCAGCGCTTCGTCCCCGCGTGCAAGTTCAGCCGAGACATGTCCAGCGCATACACCTTGAAGTAGTAACGGTGCGGCCCGTGGCCCTGCGGCGGCATCGGCCCGCCGTAGCCCTCAGCGCCGAAATCGTTCGCCCCGCTCGTTCCCACTCGCCCCGGCACGAACCCCTCCGGAATCCCGTGCTCGCCCGTCGGGATGTCCCACAGCATCCAATGCGTCCAGACCCCCGCCGGCGCATCCGGATCGTCCATCAGCACAGCCAGGCTGCGTGTCCCCGAGGGCAGGTCTTCCCACTCAATCGCCGGCGACAGATTCTCGCCCTCCCCGGTATACCGCGGCGGAATCTCCGCACCCTCGTCGAAGGCCAGAACTCGAACTCGGAACGCCATACAGCCTCCTTGTTACCTCTTGAGCTTCTCGATATCGATGCCAAATCCTACCGCAGCCAAGCCAGGAATGGAAACGGGTAGTTTCCCGCGAATCTCGATTTCTCCGAAAACGGCCTCCACCGCCGCCATTTCGGATGGTGGAGCCCAGCTGAACGTCGCCGCATAGGCCGCTACTTTCGGGAACTGCCGCAGCAGATACGGGTTCCCCAGCGTGATCAGCGCCACCGGCCGCTCCCCCGCCGTCAGGGCCGCCAGGAACTTCGCGTAGCTCGCCGCCGGCGCCGCCGTCGAATACGTCACTGCGAAGACGCTTCCGCACTCCTTCGCCGCCGCCGCAAGCGCTTCGAATTCTGCCGCCGGTAGCTGCGGATCGAGCAGCGTCGCCTTTGCCCGCGGAGCCCGCGCCTGCACCGCCGCCATCAGCTCCCGGCCCTGCATCGAAAAGCGGCCCGCCGCCATCACGTACCAGCACGAACGGTTCGGCTCCCTCAGCGGCAGCAGCGCGCCGTCGTTCTTCGCCACCGTCACCGCCCGCCGCGCCGCCTGCCTGGCCAGCGACTCGTCCTCCGGCGTGTTCAACGCCTCGCCCAGCTTTTCCACGTCCACCAGCTTGCCCCGCTGCAAACCCACCCGCACCTTCGCCTCCAGCAGCTTCAGCGCGGATTGGTTGATCCGCGCCTGCGTCAGTCGGCCGCTCCTCACCGCTGCCACCACCGCATTCACCGCCGCCCGCGGGTCCTTCGGAATCAGCAGCAGATCCGCGCCCGCTTCCAGCGCCCGCACCGCCGCCTCGCCCGGCTCGAACACCTTCGCCAGCCCTGCCATGTCCATCGCATCCGTCGTGATGATGCCGGGGAACTTCAGCTGCTCCCGCAGCACGCCCGTCAGTACGGCCTTCGACACCGTGGCCGGAATCTCCTCCGTCTCCAGCGCCTTCACTGCCAGGTGGGCCGTCATCACCGAATCGACGCCCGCTTCGATGCCCGCCGCGAACGGCGGCAACTCTACCTGCTCCAGGCGCTCCTTCGAGGCCGTCACTACACCCAACCCGTAGTGGCTGTCCGTGGCCGTGTCGCCATGGCCCGGAAAGTGCTTTACCGTGGTCAGCACCGGATGCGCCTTCTCCCCGCGCGCTCCTTCCACAAACGCCCGCACATGCGCCGCCACGCTCTGCGCGTCTTCTCCGAAACTCCTCAGATTGATGATCGGGTTGTCGGGGTTGTTGTTCACGTCCGCGTCCGGCGCGAACACCCACTCCACCCCCAGCGCCCGTGCCTCGCGCGCCGTCGCCGCGCCCAGCGCCCGCGTCAACTCCACGTCGCCCGCCGCTCCAAACGCCATCAGGTGCGGCCAGTTCACCGTCGATGTCATGCGCATCGACGCGCCGCGCTCGAAATCTCCGCCCACCAGCAGCGGCACCTTCGACAGCCGCTGCATCCGGTTCAGAAACGCGGCCGATTGGAACGGGTCCGCTCTCTGCACCTGGCCGAACTTCACCCGGTTCAGGACGATCAGCCCGCCCACGCGCACCTCTCTCACTAGGGCCGCGTAGTCCTTGTACGCCTGCGTCTCCGTGTTCGGGAAATCGCCGTAGCAGGGCACCATCAGAAGTTGCGCCACGCGCTCCCGCAGCGTCATCGCGTTCAGCCTCTGCCGGGCTACTCCCGTGCCCGCCCGCTTCGCCGCGGCGCCGGGCTTGGCGCTCTTCTTCGCCGGTTGCGTCTCACCCAGGCCGCTATACGCGCACACCACAGCCGCCAGCAATAGTCGGAGAATCATCTCCCACAGACTAGCACTCGAGAATTGTGGATTTGAATCTTACTGGCTGGAGGCTTTGCGCTTCGCCCGCCCGAATACGCGCTCGCTCGCCGCCGGCTTCTTCGGCAGCCGCAGCAGCCGGTTCGCTGAACGCACCAGGTGCTGCACTTCATTCGAGCTCTTCATGATCACCGTGTTCGCGCCCGTGGTCTGTTCGCTCAGGCCCAGCGCTTCCACGAATCCCGAGATCAGAATCACCGGCAATTCCGGCTTCATCGCCCGCAGCTTCGAGATCAGTTCCACGCCATCCATGTCGGGCATGCGGAAGTCCGTCACCACAAGATCGAACTGCTGCTTGCCGAACATCGTTAACGCCGTCGCCCCGTCAGATGCCCCTTCCGTCGAGTAGCCCAACTCTTCCAGAACTGCGCGTCGGGCCAGCAGGCCGGAACGATTGTCGTCCACCAGGAGAATGCGTGCGGCTTTCACTGTAGCTGCGGTTGATCGCAAAACCATTGCCAAGACCAAGCCGAACTTAGCAAACGCCTCTGCGCCATGTCAACGATTCTGTAATGCACTCATCTGCGGCGAGATCCACTTCTTGACTTCCACCACTCTCTGTGGTTCGCCTCACTCCACTTCGCGCGGAGCCTGGTAGCCCGTCTTCGCGATCACTTGGTACTTCATCGGCTTGCCCTTTTCGTCTGTGATCTTCAGCGGTGTGCCGTCCGGTCCCACCAGGTCCACCTTGATCTTGCGGAACTTTCCGTCGCGCGCCACGTTCGTCGGCTGATAGGCGATGGAATAGGTGTTGCGCAGCGCTTCATTCACTTGCCGGAAGATTCCGCCATACTCGCCGAAGAAGCGCGGAAACCACGCCTGCCCGCCCGTCTCGCGCGAGAACGTCCTCAGTTGGTTGTCCGCCTGCAGGAAGTCCAGCCGCGCAATCGGACCCATCGCGCCCCGCGAGTCGTAATACTCTCTCCACGATTGCAGCGTGCCCAGCGAGTACACCGGCACGCTCGCCGTCTGCAGCTTCTGCCGCGTCTTGTCGAACGTGATCTTTGAAAACGTGTCCATCCCGCTGCCGATATAAAGAATCGCTTTGCGCCCCTCGATGTCGCTCATGCGGTCCGCCGTCTCCGTCAGTGCGTCATATAGGTTCGATTCCGAAAAACCCGGAATCCGCAGCCGCGCCATGGCATCGTAGGTGTCTTTGCGGTTCGTCGAAAAATCGCTCAGGATCTCCGGCCGCAGGTCGAACGCCACCACTGCCACCATGTCGTCCGGCCGCAACGTCTGCAGGAAGCCGTAGCACGCCGTCAGTGTCTCCTGCCAGCCATACGACCAATACTGCTGGTACAGGTTGCTGAACTCGATCACCAGCGCCAGCGTGATCGGCGTCTCGCCCGTGTTGAAGTTCGTGATCTTCTGCGGCTGCCCGTCTTCCAGCACCCGGAAGTTCCCCGCCGGAATCCCCGGAATGAACCGCCCGCGGTTGTCCAGCACGGCCACGTCCACGTTCACCGTCAGCGTGTCGCTGCGGAACGTCGGCCCGTCGGGCGAGCCTTCGCCCCCCTTCTTCTGCATCTTCGAGGGAATGCGCTGCTGTTCCGGTTCCTTGGCCGCCTCCGTCGTCGCGTCGCCGCTCTTCTTCTTCGGACGCGCCACCGTGTCGCCGCTCTCCTTTTTCGGCCCCGCCTGCGAGTACAGCAGGCCCGTGGCCGACAACACCATTCCGGCCAGCATCAACGGTCCCAGCATTCGGCGAATCTTCATGCGTACTCTCCCTCTACACTCTCATTCAGATGCACGCCCCGCCTCGCGGGTTGCCCCCGTTAGTGCACAGTATCATCCCACTTCCGGTCCGATCCCTGCTTTTTCAGATAAACCTGGAACTTCTTCTTCGCCCGCCGGAACTTCCAGTCCTTGTACGACTGTTCGAGCTCCTCCAGCAGGTTTCTCCGCGGCCTCTTCGCCGCCTGCTTGCCCAGGTCCATCCTCAACCATAGATATCCGAATACCATCCCGCCCAAGTGCGCAAAATGGCTGACGCCGCCGCCCGTGTCGCCCCACGCGCTCAGGAAGACGATCGCTCCCATGATCAGCACGTACCAGCGCGCCTCCATCGGGAACATCATGAAGAAGTAAATGATCGCCCGCGGAAACAGGATCCCGAACGCCAGCAACAATCCGTAGATCGCTCCCGACGCCCCAATCGTCCGCGTGTTGCCCGTCCCCGCCAGTAGATTCAGCACCACCACGCACACGCCCGCTCCCACACCGCAGAAAAAGTAGTACTGCAGGAACCGCCGTGTCCCCCACGTCCCCTCCAGCGGCGTGCCGAACATCCACAGCGTCAGCATGTTCATCAGGATGTGCCCGAACCCGTACGGGCTGTGCAGGAACATGTACGTGAACAGTTGCCACACCGCTCCGCTAGTCACCACCGCCTGGGGTCCCAGTCCAAGCAGCAGCAGGAATCCGCCAAACCGCGTGCCTGTCGCCAGAAACGACACCACAAACATCACGCAGTTCACAATCAGCAGCCACTTGACCCCCGGGGTCATGCGGAACATCGTCGGTGCACCGTAGCCACGGTCTCTCAGTGAATATGCCATTCGCGCGCGAGTCGCCCTAGACCCACGATATCACCCCGCCGCCCGCGCCCCTACTCCAGCCCGCCCTGCTGCGCGCCCCCGCTCCATCCTGAGCCCCACTCCGCCGCCGCCAGCGCCTCCTGGTAATACGGCGCCTGCCGCGGCGCCGCCTGCCGTACGCTGCGCAGCTGGGCCAGCGCTTCCTCGAATCGATGCTGCCTCAGGTAATGCGAACTCAGCACCAGCCGCGCCTCGTCAAATCCCGGGTCCGCCGCCACCAGCTTCTCCAGCGCCGGCACCATGTCGCCGCCTTCGCTCTGCTCCAGCACCGCCAGTTGCCACAATACCCGTTTCTCCCTGCTGCCCAGCCGCATTGCCTCCCGGTAGGCCAGCAGCGCGTCCGACCTCCGGCCCTGACGCAACTCCAGTTCTCCCAGCAGCCCCCAGCCCTCCGCCGAATCCACCCCTTCGCGCAGCAGCGCCCGCGCCCTCTCCAACTCCCCAATCTGCACCGCCACCGCCGCCAGCGCCACCCGCACCTCTCCCTCCCCCAGCCTCCGCACCCGGGCTTCCACTCTCTCTCCACCGCTCCACTCGCTGCCCCGCAGCCGGGCCGCATGCCGCCGCAGCGCCCGCTCCAGCCGCGGTCTCTCCCCCACATCTCCTTGCGCCCAGCGCTCCACTTCCGCCCAGCCGCACGCGCCCTCGCAGCGCCTCATCAGGAGGTCCACCAAAGCCCAGCTCTCTCCGTAAAACCTCTCCGCCTCGTCCGCCCTGGAATACTCGACCGACTCCCGCCGCACCTTCATCAGTTCGTCTAAACCCATCCAGCCCCGGCCCCGCAGCCGCCGCCCCCGCGCTCTCGCCCGCGCCTCGGAAACCCCGCCGAAATACTCCGCCATCCCTTCATCCAGCCACAAAGGCCACTTCCGGCCCCCCGCCCTCATCAGGTAATGCACATACTCGTGCCGCAACACCGCCCTGCTGTCCTCCGCCAGCCGGCCCAAAACAATTGTCGGTTGCTCTGGGCCACCGGCGAAGTACGCGGGAGAATGGGAGTTCACGCGAAACTGACGGAACTCCCCTTCTGAGGAGAAAGCTACGATCCGAAGCTGAACCCCCGTTGTCGCGGACGGGAGCATCGTCCTCTGGAAATAAAAACGTAGACTTTCCAGCTCACCCAGTGCCGCCTCGGCTTCCGCCGGGCCGCCTGTAGTCAGCAAGTCGATTCCGGTTGCCGCCACCTGCACCCATTCCTGGCCCGCACTCGCATCCTGGCAACGGAGGAGGATCAGCCAGAGAGCCAATGCTCCAGGAATTTGTGGGCGAGACAACAGTACCGTCCTCACCCTCCCCATCGACATCGAGGCCGAATCCCGCGAGTTGGAAATTCGCCTGATTTGTGGCGTACGCAGGGGTACTTAGGCCAATCTGGTTGTTAGGCTTAGCTCTGCCATGAGGTCCCTCCGCCGCGCCCAGGTCGTTTTCCCCGTCTCCGCCTTCCCTGCCGCCCCATCCCAGTCGCTCCAGCCTGAGTCCATCCTCGGCCCTCTCCTGCCTGCCCGGCCTCCGGCCTCTGCTCTGGACCCCCGCTTCGCCGCGTCCGGCCTCTTCAACGGTCCCGTCTACGCACTCCACCGCCTCCGACTCCGGCCCCAACTCTCCCTCCACTGCCGCGCAGCCCGGTATTTCGATTCCCTCAATACCTCCGAATCCCGCGAACTCGACCTCCGCGCCGGCCTCCCCTGCCTGCCTGTTCGGAACCCGCTGCTGGGCGGCCGCCGCACCGCCGCCATCGGCATCGCCACCTTAGTTGCACTCCGCTCAGGTCCGCGCCACCACCTGCTGCTCGGCCGCGTCGCCGCCAAAGCAATGCCCCACCACGCCGGGCAACTCCACGTCGTCCCCTCCGGCATGTTCGCCCCGCCCTACTCCATCGCCGCCAACGTCGCCAATGAACTGCGCGAGGAACTCGGGCTTTCCCTCTCCGCCGGGCGCCTCTATCTCTCCGGCGCCGCCCTCAACCACCTCAATCTCCGGCCCGAAATCTGCACCCTCTTCGTCCTCGACGACCCCGGTCCCCTCTCCCTCAACGCAGAGTTCCTCCCCGGCCTCCTCCGCATCCCCCTCTCTTCAGACGCACAACTCGTACGTGCGCTCAAACTGACCGCCCCATCCATCACCCCGCCCGGCGCCGCCGCCCTCTTCCTCGGCGCCCGCCTTTTACGTTCTCTGATTAGGGCTTGAACCGCGTCTCGAAGCTCTCCCACGCGCCCTCGCCCTGCTTCGAAAGCCACTCCGAAGCCATGCCCGCCACCGCTTCCAGGTTCTTCAGTTGATGCGGCACGATCAGCGACTTCCGGATCTCCGGCACAATCCCGCGCACCCTGATCCACACCAGCAGGTGCTCCAGCGAATTTTGAATGAACAGCTCCGGATGCAGCACCCCGCTCGTCACCATGCTGCACGCCATCTCCCAGTACGTCGTCACCATCCGGTAGTAGGCGTTGTTCTCGGAGCCCAGCGGGCACAGCTTCTCCCACTCTTCCTTCGTCTTCGGCTTGCACTCGGCCACAAACCAGGCGCGCGCCTTCCTCAGCTTCTCCTCCCGCCGCAGCTCATAGAGCCGCAGCAACAGGTTGGCGTCTTCGTAGGTTGCCACCCGGCTCCAGTCCACTTTCGATTCCTGTTTCGGTGCCATCATGTCTCCCATGCTAGCCAATCCTGGGCGGCCGGGAATCGCCCCGCTGGTTGTGATTCCCGCCCGCCGGGGGCTCGTAACTGCTGCCGCCCGCCCCCGGGATCCTGCCGGCATGCCGTTTTCGGCCCCGCGGCGGCAAATCGCCTCCCCCACCTGAAGCGCCCGTCCTCTTGCCCGTCCTCATGCCCGTCCTTGACTCCCTCTCCCCTCCAGGCATATAGTTGCCCGCGAGACTCTTCCCATGTCTACACACCCCAACCGCCGCCAGGTCCTTCAGTCTTCCGCTTTCACCATCGTCCCCCGCCACGTTCTCGGCGGTTCCGCCTTCGTCGCCCCGAGCGACAAGATCACCCTCGCCTGCCTCGGCTGCGGCACCGAAGCTCTC
>JACQZS010000069.1 GCA_016213725.1 Acidobacteriota bacterium
CAGGCCCGCCGCTTAAGGATGATACTCCGCCTCCGTATGCCCCTTCAGTTGCTCCCGGTAGAAGTACACCTCCCGCAGCGCCCCCGCGGCGTACCGCTCCGCCTGGTCGTTGAAGTGCTTCGATCCCGGATGCCCGCTCTCGCCCCCCGCCGACACCGCCCGCGCGCGCACCCGCTCTTTCCCGAACTCCACCACGGCCACAAAGCTGTTTCCGCTCGTCCCATACCACCTCTTCGTGCCCGGCCACTGCCGCGCCGCAAAGCTCGCCAGGCTCCCCACCATCCCCGACGCAAACCCCACCGCCACGCTCGGCTGCCCGTCGTCGAACTTTTGCTGGATCTCTCCCGTCAGCCGCTGGAACCGGTTGATCTGCCCCCACTCGGTCCGCCAGCTCCCGAAGTCTTCCGTCAACTTCTGCGTCGCCGCCTCCAGCGTCCCCAGCAACTCATTCGCCGGCCGGCCCCCCGGCAGCCCCCGCCCCGGCCGCAACTGCGTCGCCCAGTACATCGCCAGCGAGGTCGGCACGGAATCCACGCCCCACCGCAGGTCCCAACCCCGCAGCGCCGCCACCTGTGCCCGCAACCCCTCCTTCCGCGCGTCCGTCTCCGGCAGCGCCTCCCACGCCGCCACCAGTTCCTTCACCGGCTGCTCGAACCACGGCAGATAGCTGTCGTACGCCGCCGCCAGCAGCGTCTCCAGCGTGAAATCCCGCCGCTTTTCCAGCACCCTGATCGCGTGCAGCCCCCGCGCGTTCTCCCGCCCCTGCTCCACGTACGCCGGATACGCCGCCTGCTTCGGACTGCTCTCGCCCGCCGCCGACCACGGCCAGTTGTTCGTGTTGTACAGCCACCCGCTCGCCGGATTCAGCAGATTCGGCAGCTCCTCCACCGCGTGCAGCCCCTTCCACTCCGCCGCCGGATTCCAACCCTCCACCGGCTTCGTGTAGTCGAACGCCGCATTCCGCCGCGGCAGGAAATTCCCGTGGAAATACGCGACATTTCCATCCGCATCCGCATACACCGTGTTATTCGACGAGTTCGCTCTCAGTTCCATCGCCCGCAGATACTCTTTGTAATTCCGCGCCTTCGTCCGCAGGTACGACTCTTCCAGCGCCTCCACCGGCCTCACCATCAGCCCCACCGCCACCCACCGTCCCTCCGACTCCCGCCGAACCACCGGCCCATGGTGCGTCCGATAAGTCGTGAACGTCCGCTGCCCCAGCCCGCCCTCCGGCATCCGGTACCCGATCGTGACCTTCCGCTCCTCCACCGGCCGCGTCTCCGCCCCATACCGGTAGGTCCATCCCCGCTCCCCTCGCTCCACCCTCTCCACAAACTCGTCCACCGCATCCACGTTGCTCGACGTATGCATCCACCCCACCCGGTCGTTGAACCCCTGGTACACGAAGAACTGCCCCCACGTCGCCGCCCCGTAGGCGTTCAACCCCTCCTCGCTCGTCATCTGCAGTTCCGCCCGGAAGAAGAACGTCGTATGCGGATTGATCAGCAGCAGGGCTTTCTTCCCCGTCGTATTCGAAGGCGCAATCGCGATCCCATTCGACCCCGTCGGCTCCGCAGGAAACGCCCACCGCTCCGTCGCCGCCACCTCCGCCCCACTCTGCCCGCCCCCCTGATAGAACGCCCGCAAACCATCCAGCCCCACCCGTTCCAGGTCCCCGCCAATGCTGCCCTCCGTGAAGCTCAAAGCCATCCAAGGCTCGAACCGCCGCAGCACCCGAGGCCGCACCTCCGGATGCTTCGACAGAAAATAGTTGAGCCCGTCCGCCCAAGCCGTCATCAAAGTCCGCAGCCAAACCGGGCTGGCGGCATAGTGCTTCTGTATCTCCCCCGAATCCAGAAACATCCGCGCCCGCAGATCCTGCCAGATCCGTCCTTCCCCTTCCGCCTCCGCCATCCGTCCCAGCGCCGTGAGGTAGTTGGTCTCCACCCGGAAAAAATCGTCCTCCGCCTGCGCATAGATCGCCCCAAACACGGCATCCGCGTCGCTCTTCCCGGAAACATGCGCGATCCCCCAGTCATCCCGCACAATCGTCACCGCCGCCGCCCGCGCCTTCCACCGCGCCGCCTCCGCGGCCTCCGGCCCGGCCGCCTGAGCCGCCCCGGCGGCCATCATCCCCAATGCGAAACAACCAAGCACTCTGCGCGGAACGAACATGTCCCCGATTCTATCGCCCCTTTGCAGAGTGCCGTACCCGCTCTCCGCCCCCTCATCTTTCGCCTCGGTCTCCATCGCCGCAGCCCGGGACGCCGGCGGCCTCCGGAATACGATCTCCAAGGGAATCCGTCCACCGCAAATGAGAAAGCCGGCCTGCCTTCAGCGGGAAAGCAGGCCGGCTTGTTCTTCTTCCGGCGGATCCGCTAGCGGTCCCTCGGAGCCTCCGGATCAGAATTGGAATCGGACCGTCAATTGCATCACCCGGGGATCGCGGGCTCCGCTGACGGTCCCGAATCCGTTGATGTTATTCAGCGTGCCGTCGGCCTTCAGGTACAGGTTCGTCGGATTCGTATTGGTCAGGTTGGCGAAGTTCAGTGTGCCGTTGATTCCGCTGAACTGCGTGTGGTTGAAGACGTTGAATGCATCGGCGCGCAGTTGGATGCGGTAGCGCTCAACGAAGGCGAATTCCTTCTGGATCGTGAAGTTCCAATTGCTGACGCCCGGATTGATCAGGTAGTTGCGCGGCGCATCGATGCCGTTTGTGCCCACCGGGGGAATGGTAAAGGCAGCCGGGTTGATACGGTTGTACGGGTTGTCCGATCCCGTGTTGGGCTTGCCGATCAGTTTCAGCCGGTAGCCCTCTGTGTATGAGCCCGTCACGTTCGCATTGCCGATACCGTTGATGCTGATGCCGGGTGTGAACGGCGATCCTGTCGCGAACGATGTCGCGCCTGACAACTGCCAGCCGTTGACCACATAGTTCCAGAAGGAACTCTTTTCGACCAGGCTGGGCAGATCGTAGGTGTAATAGAAATTGAACGTGTGCTGGCGGTGCAGGGCCGTCAGTGCATAGTTCGCCATTCGTGTGTTGCCGTCGATGCGATTGTAGTTGCCGCGGTCGTCCGAAGTGCCGAGTGATCTCGCCCAGGTATGGTTCGCGTTGAATGTCAGCCCCTTCGAGAAGCGCTTGCTCAGCGTGGTTTGCAGCGAGTTGTAGTTCGCCGTACCTCCGAATGCGTGCAGCGCGATGTCGCCGAAGCCGGGATAGGCGCGCAGGAAGTCGCGGTCATATGCCGCGCTGCCCAGCGTGCTGCTCGACTTGGTGGGATCCTGGTTCTGCGCCTGGAACGTCGCTCCGTAGGGGATCGCGTTTAGATTCACCCGCTGCAACTGGTGCAGCGCCTCGCTGCCCACATACGCGCTGTCCAGAATCAGGCTGTATGGAAGCCGCGCCTGGAAACCGAAGTTCCAGTTGTAGACCGTCGGCACCGGCCCGTTCCAATCGAACGCGTTCAGGCCCAGAGGCGCCAGCAGCGCCGTCTTGGCGTCGGTGTCCTTCAGGTACCCGTTGTACATGGTGGGCGAGGTCGTAGTGGGCGGGTTCGTGAGCATGTCGAACACTTCGTTGCCTTGGAACCGGTCATAGAAGATGCCGGCCCCGCCGCGGACGATGAGGTTCTGCTTGCCCGTCAGATCGTAAGCGAGTCCGAAGCGCGGCGCATAGTGGACGCCGCGGCTCTGAATCAACCCCTTCTCGACCGTCTTGCCCGCTTGGGCGATGCCGTTGGTCACGCTGCCGGTGCCCGACACGATCTTGCCGATCGCCGTCGCCGGAGCCACTTGACCCGTGGCGCGGTCCTGCGCCACTTTTGCTCCGTTGACGATCACCGGGTAATAGAGCCGCATCGGATTCTTTGGATCGTACCGCTCGGGCAGCCAGGTCGATGTCTGGAGCGCCGCGTCATATTGGGGCTGGAAGATCTGGAAGCGAATGCCAAAGTCCAGCGTCAGGCGGCGGTTCACTTTCCAGTTGTCCTGCACGTACCATTCGATGTTCGTGTACCGGTACATGCCCGTGAAATACCCCGACGCCTGGTTGAACGTCGTATACGTGCCGGCCGCCATATTGGCGAAGCCGAAGCCCGTGTCCACCGGGTTGCTGGCGTCGTCCCCGAAGCCGATGTCGCCGTTGGAATTGGCAAACGAGGTCTGGTCCTTGCGGCTGCGTTGAACATACACGCCGGCTTTGAATACATGCGATTTCCAGATCTTGCTGACGTTGTCAATCCAGTCGATCGTCGTGTTGTAGTTGAAGAACGGCGCGTTGTTGGTGCCGAAACGCTGCTCATTCCCGATGCGGGAGCCCGCGTAGCCAAACCTCGGGATGAAGTCCTTTTGCACCGCACTGGGGTATAGCATCGGCACGTTGATGCCCGTCTTGGCGCGGGTCAGGCCATCGTTCACCGGATCGATGTGGATGATGTTCTTCCCGAAGCCCCACGTGGCTTCATTCGTCAGAGTGGGGTTGATCATTGTGGTCGCGTTCACCGCCAGGCTCTTGCCGGGGCGCTGATCGGTAATCGGAACCTTGGGGAAACCGGAACCCAGCACGAACGACCCGTAGTTTGAAGTCACCGAATCGGCGTTGTTCAGATAGTGCGAGAAGAACCTCCACTTGTCGTTCAGGTTGTAGTCGCCGCGAATGAGGTCTTCACGGCGTGGGTAAGAGTCGGGGATCTGCGACCTGAAGTTGAAGCCCAGTTGGCCCTGCACCGTCGGCTCCGGGAAGAATTTCAGCATGGCCACGCCCGGCGCATATAGCCTGCTGCCCGGAATGATGCCCCCCGGGAATGGTTGGCCCGTCAGGGGGTCCTTGATCGCCGGGATGGCTGCGCCGTTCTTGTCCACGCTCTTGCTGAAATCGCCCGTCCTTTCCAGCGCTGTCGGGACCGTCATGTTCCTGTTGCCCTGGGGCTTCAGTTGCTTCTGATACTCCTGGCTCCAGAAGAAAAACAGTTTGTCTTTCTCTTTGTTGAACCGGCCCGGGATGTAGATCGGTCCGCCGATCGTGTAGCCGAAATCGTTGAACCTGAAGAGATTGCGCTGAATGCCGTCGCGGTTGTTCTTCCAGTTGTTGGCGTTCAGGCCCTCGTGGCGGTGGTACTCAAAGACGCTTCCGTGGAAGTCCTTCGTGCCGGACTTGGTCACCACGCTGATCTGTGCTCCGGAGGACCGCCCGTATTCGGCCTGATACGTGCCCGAAAGCACCTTGAACTCCTGAACTGCGTCCAGGCTGATCGTGGCCAACTGGTCGCCGTTGTTCCCCGTATCCACGTTGCCGAGGCCGTTCAGAGTCAGATTGTTCTGATCGAACCGCGCGCCGTTGGCCGAGATGTTGGCCAGGCCGGCATGCCCGCCCGTCGTCAGGTTCGCCGTCGAAACCACGCCCGGAAGCAGACCCGTCAACTGCAGGTAACTGCGGCTGTTCACGGCGATGTTCTGCATCTCCGTGGCCGTCATCGCTTCAGACCGCTCGGCGCTCTCCGTCTTCAACTGTGTGACCTGAGCGCTCACTTGGACGCTTTCCGACAGTGTGCCGACATCCAACGACACCACGCCGATCGTGATCTTGTCGTTGGCCAGCAGGTTGATGTCGGTCCTCTCAAGCTTTTTGAATCCGGTGCTCTCCACTGTGATGCTGTACCGCCCCGGAAGCAGGTTGGTGAAGACGAAACGCCCTTCGGCATCGCTCTTCAAGGAAAAGGTGGTCTGTTTGTCCATCTCCCGAAGGACGACATTCGCGTTAGCGATGGCTGCGTCCTGAGCGTCCCGTACGCTCCCCGCGATGGATCCCGTCGATGTCTGGCAAAAGGCTGGTATCCCCAGCGCCGCCAATAGGATACTCAGGAAACTGAGTGTTGTGAACTTCATGGTTTGACCCCGTGATAAAGATTCAGAAGGTGCCACGCACACCTGGGCGTGACAGACCTTGGAAGAAAATGACACCGTTTACATAAACTTTCAATACCCAACAGCATATCTTTTGATTAAGTTTCCTGAATCGTGAATCCCCGCCCCCCCCCCCCCCCCACCCCCTTCGCCGCCATCACTCCGGACAAGGCCCCATTCCTCTTCCCCGCCCACCACTTCGGCGACCACACAACCTCTTTCTACGAGTCCCGGAGGAAAGCCAGTTGCGCCGCCCAACTCACCCGCGAACAGCGCCGCCTTGCTGCTTCGCCCCGGCAATATGCTCTTCCAGCGCCCGGAGGATCGCCTGAATCTTGGAAGCTCGGCCCAGTCTTGCCGCCTCCGCGGCGGCCATCTATCCAAAGACGAAACAAACGAAGATTCTGCGCATAAAAGGGATTCCCCTGATTCTGCCGACCCTCGCCCGTTCGCCCGCGCGCCTCATATCCCGGCTTCCGTCAGCCGCAACCCGGCCTTCAACCGGCTTGTTTAGCGTTCACCCTGACCTTGAGGTCGTTCAGGTGCCCCCACGGCAGCAGATTCAACTTCTGCATCCGCGCCACTAGAATTCCAGGCGCCACGCCGATCCGCTCCGCCAGTAACTGCACCTCCACCCTGCTCCTTGGTTTCGCCTGCGCCACGGCTTGCCAAGTCGCGGGAGGGATGAGCAGGTCGGCCGCAAACCGGTCCGCTTCCTCCTCCCATCGGTCGCGATGGTCCGCCATCTCGACGAAGATGCTCTTCTTCGGGTGGAGCAGAATGTGCGCCGCCTCGTGGAAAAACGTGAACCACATCACATCCGCCGTCTTGCCCCGCAGGCTCAACTGGATAATCGCCTTGCTGGCGTTTACCCAATGCGTCACCCCCCAGACTCGGGCGCCCGGAATCTCCGGGACACTCACCAGCGCCACGCCGGCGGCCGCGCAACGCGCGCCCATCCTCAGCAGCGCCTCATCGGCATCGAGTGCCGTACACTGGCTCAGCTCTCGCAACGCCGCCCGGAACCTCTCCGGACTATACTCGGCCGTCGCCACCTTCTGGGCTTCGATCTCCCCTTTTCGCAGCCACGCCAGCACGGCAAAAGGGTCCACGCGATGCGCGGCGGACTGCCGGAACGCCTGGCATCTCTGCTGGTTCAGGCTCTCCAGCGCATCCGAACTCGCAGTGGGGAAGAGCCACTTCGTACGGGACGCGGCGCCCAGGACGCAAACCAGCCCTGGGCAATCACTGAGCCATCGCATCCAACCGCCCTCGCCAAGTGTCTGGCGTCGACTGAGGAACGCAGTCCCGCGGCGGATTTCGTAGTCGCACTTCACTGATTCTGAATCCAAGCCCTCGCGCAGTCGATTGGCTCGCCCTCGCGCGAACCCGCCCGCCTCCTCCACCAACTTGTGAGCACGAGCCCGTCTGGCCACGTGACGACAACTCTGGGCCGCTGCTCCTCTGAGCGACACGCGCCCTCAACCTGACTTCCACTGTGCCAGTCTCGTCCGATCACCGGTCGAACCATAGTCCGCGCCCGGCCACACCCGAGCATGAAAGAACCACTCCCGCCCGCAAACCCTCCTCCTACACTACTGTAAGCCCCCGTTGCGTTCCCCCACATATGTCGCGAAGGTCTCAGGCGTGCCCGCGTAAAGCGCCTCACGCCCCTCCTCCCGAATCACCCACCAGTGCGTCAATTCAACCTCCTCATGACAATCCGGGATGACGATCCGGCTGGAGCCCGCCGCCAATTCCAACAACTGCTCATCGCTCTCGATGATCCCGTGCGTCAGGATTTCGATCATCGCAGGACCCGCACCGCATCTCACCTCGCCACCGCTTCAACCCCGCCTTGGCGAAGTCCTCTCCGGTGAACAGCACCGGACGCTTACTGCGTGCCGCTATGGCGTACGTCAGGCAATCTCCAAAATTCAAAGCAGCCCTATGCCGCCCCTTGCCGTACTCCAGAAACGCCATTGCCGCCAGCTTTGCGTGTGCCTTGGTGAATGGAAGAACTTCCACATTCAACTCCTCCAGTAGCTCCATCAGCATCTCAAAGCAATCCCCGCCCAGGCGGCTCGAAAGCACCATCGCGCTCTCCACCAGGGTGGGGGCTGCCATGCCAACCTCATCCGCCGCGCGCAGCCGGCTCAGCAGTTCATCGGAGCCGGGTTCCCCCATCACGATCGCCACCAGCGCTGACGAGTCTACAATCATCAAAACCCCTCGGGGCCATAGCCCAGCACGGATTCCCGCTCTTCCTTCGGCATCGCGCGGCCGAAGTCCCCCTTCGGAAACTTCTTTCTAAACCGGAGGAGCATCGCCTGCACCCGGTCAGCCTGAGCTCTTGCGCCGCCACGCCGCTTCGCCTGGGCAACATGCTCTTCCAGTGCCCTCCGGATCGCCTGAGTCTTGGAAGCCCGGCCCAGTCTCGCCGCCTCCGCCGCCAGCCGCTCCACCTCCGCATTCTTGATATTCAGCGCCATGGTGTAATCCCATTCCCATTACACCATACGCCATTCTGCTGGCAACGCCAGGCCCCCGCCTGCTCCATCCGCCGCTATGTCCCCCTGCGGCTCACCCCCACGCGCGCGGGGAAGACTTCATAGCGTGACAGAAGTTCGTCGCCGGCCACCCCGGACGCCGTCCACCGCCGCCGCGTCCGCCTCGAACACTTCATACCCTTCCCGCAGGAAGTAGACGCTGTTCCGGTCCCCGCAGCATCCCGCATTCAGGACGGTCATCCCCGGCACAATCCGCCCATTCAGAATCCGGTCAAACAGCTCGACATCGATCCCGCCGAACTGTTACAGGATGGTAGCCGTCCCGACAGCGATCTGCCGCGACAGGAGGCACGGGGGCAAATCCCCGCCGCATCTCCACGAGTCAGAAATGAGGTAGCGCTGTAGCACCGTGTGGTTTACGGGGTCTGCCACCAGTCGAGGCGAGCCGTACTCAGCTGAGTTTCTGGGAGCGCGTCGGGAAACCGCCAACGCCTAGCTTTCGAATGGCCGATCAGTCGGAAGCAGACGAGCACTGGCCATTTCGTTCCCATTGCTAACAATGCCAGGGCCCTGATCCCCGAGATGAGCGACACCAATGTTCCGCAAGCCAAGGCAGCTACAAGCAGGGGGAGTATCTTCTCCCATTCAGCAATGACTCCAACCCGATGTACCTCCTGTAACCTGTACCTCCACTTCCCAGTGGAGGCGGCAGGCGCCGCCGGTTTGTCCAGCGCCGGTTCGTTAACGCTTGCTCAGACAACCATTCCGGGGAGTTTTCACTCGTGACTAACTCGGAATTCACGACAAAACACCTTCTCTAGTGAACTGGCGAGACGTACAATCCTGAGCGTGGACTTCGCTTCCTTTACAAAGGTATCACCCGCCGGCGCCCGGGGCGTTGGAGGCCATTCGAGGAGTCCTCGGCGGACAGTGGTGGAGCGCTCCGTTTGGCGCGCTTCGCTGATCGCCGCTGGTCTGCTGGCGCGGCTGACGCCCCCTGCTCTCGCCGCCTGCGATGTTCGCCCCTATGGCGCCCAAGGCGGCGGGAAGACGAACGGCACGCGAGCGATTCAAGCCGGCAGGTCCCACGGTATCGAGGTCAGCGGCGGACGGCTCTCGTAGGCCACCGCCACATGGAAAGACAAATGATCAAGGAACGATCTATGCGTATCTATCTCCCGTTGGTCTTCATTCTACTTCTTTGCTCCGCTCGCGCCCAGGAGTTCCGAGGAGGCATTCTCGGACAGGTGACGGATGCGACGGGCGCCGCTGTGCCGGAAGCCGCCGTCAAGGTGATCAATGTAGACACGAATGCGGTGTTCGAAACCAGAACAAACGAATCGGGCAACTACCAGGTTCCCTTTCTGCTGCCGGGCAACTATGCCCTGAAGGTCGAGCGCGCGGGGTTTAGGACCGCGGCTCGCGAAGGTGTGCGCGTTGCGCTGAATGCTCAGGTCAGGCTTGATTTTTCGCTCGAGGTCGGGTCAACGGTCGAATCGGTGACCGTGACCAGCGACGCGCCGCTACTCGCAACCACGGGTGCGGATCTCGGGCAGGTGGTGACGAACAATTACATCCAGAACGTCACCGTCTCGCTGACGCGCAATATCCTCGAACTGGCGAAACTCGCGCCCGGAGTCATGGGTGGCGGCGGCGGATACACCAGCAACAGCCAGAAGGATGTCACGATCTCCGGTGGCGGATCCACGACAGGACGTAACGAGTTCTTCGTCGACGGCCTGCCGAATACAGTCCCGCAGAGCGGTGGCAACATTGTGTTCGTTCCATCCATGGACTCAGTGGAGGAGATGAAGGTCCACACGACTCTGTTTGACGCCGCGTATGGACGAACCAACGGAGGCGCGATCAGTATCACGACGAAGGGCGGCACCAATCAACTTCATGGCACCACTTACCTGTTCAAGCGGTGGCGCGCGCTGAACGCGAACAGTTGGACCAATAACCGCCTCGGCCTGCAGCGCCAACCCGTGGATTACTACCAGTGGGGGTTCGTCGTCTCGGGGCCCGTGAGTATTCCCAAGCTGTACGCAGGCCGCGACAAAACGTTCTTCTCGGTGGCGCTGGAGCGCAACGCGAACACCGGTACCGACGTACGGCAGAACCGCGTGCCAACGGAACTCGAGCGGCAGGGTGACTACTCTCAGACTCTAAGCCGTACCGGGACCGCGTTTGCGATCTATGATCCGCTCTCGACCGTGGTCACGGGTTCACGTGCGACGCGCACCGAGTTTCCTGGCGCGAAGATCCCAGCCTCGCGCCTGAGTTCGATCGGGGTGAATGTTCTGAAGCTCTATCCGCTGCCTAACCTGACCGTGAGGCCGCAGATCGGAGCCATCAACTGGAACGGCCTTTCACCGGAAACTACTCAGGAGAAGCAGCTCAGCGCAAGAATCGACCACAACCTGAGCGCCCGGCAGCGGCTGTTTGGACGGGTGAGCAAGCTCGTCCGCGACCAGGCGCCGACACGCGCCTTTCCGGCCGAGTACCGCGAAGGTGGCGGTGGCGATCTGATCCGGCGTGACCTGTGGTCTGCGGGCCTTGACGACACCATCACATTCAGCCCCACGTTGATCGGGTCGCTTCGATACGGCTTCACGCGCCGGTCGGAGTTCACCAGCAAAGGCGCCTTTAACGAGATCGACCCGGCGGTGCTGGGTATGCCGCAGAGCTTCATCCAAAGCCAGTACCTGAGTGGGCTGCCCATCTTCCGGATGGGGGAGAACATGCCAATGGTCGGCAGCGGCTTCCGCCCTGAAGCCAACGAGATGCATTCATTTCTGGGAACATTCACGAAGTTGAAGGGCGCGCACAGCATCAAGTTCGGCTTTGACTGGCGCATCGCGCACCGCAATCCGCACGCACTTGGCACTGCCGCGCCCGGTGATTTCACCGTCAATGCAGGCTTCACGCAATCCGACCCGTTCACAAACTCGACCGCGGACCGTTCCGGATCGGCGATGGCATCGATCCTCCTTGCCCTGCCGGCTTCCGGCGCTCTCGGTTTCACAAGTCCCCAGGCGCTGCAGAACCACGCAGTCGCGCTATTCGCCCAAGAGGACTGGAAGGCAGGCCGGAAGCTGACGCTCAACTTCGGTCTGCGCTATGAATTGGAGACGCCGTATACGGAGCGGTACAACAGGATGAGTTACGCCTTCGACGAGAATGCGAAGCTGCCTGTGACGGTGCCTGGCATGGACCTTCGCGGCGGTATCCTGTTCGCGGGGATTGACGGTAATCCGAGACGCAGCGGGCAGGTGGATGGGAACAACTTCGGCCCGCGTATCGGCTTCGCCTACAGTGCGCACCCCAGGACGGTGCTTCGCGGGGGCTACGGCCTGTTCTATGGCGTCCAATCGTACAACACGGATTTCCTGGGGTCGGTGGGGGCATTTGATGCGTCAACGAACTATGTGAGTTCGATAAACGGTGGCGCGACGCCGTTTACGTCGCTGGAGAATCCGTTCCCGAACGGTCTCCGGCAGCCGTTGGGGAGCGCCGTGGGTCTGATGGCACAGGCCGGGGACAGCCTCACGTTCTTCGACCTCAAGCGATTGAATCCATACACGCAGCAATGGCAGTTCAGCGTTCAACAAGAAGTGCCGGGCCAGATCGTGGTTGAAGCCGCATACCTCGGCATGCAAAGCCTGAAGCAATTCGAGGGCTACAATCTGAATGAGAAACCCGACAAGTACCTCCCTCTCGGAACAGCCGAGAATACGGCGGTGCCGAATCCGTTCTACGGGATTCTGCCTGCGACGTCGACGCTGGGCGCCGGCCCAACGATTCCGCAGCGCCGTCTGTGGGTCGCGTTTCCCCAGTTCAACAGCCTGACCATCCAGGGAGCGAATACGGGGCGGGCTATCTATCACGCGCTCCAGCTTCGGGTGGAGAAGCGTCTTTCCCGCGGGCTGACGTTCCTGACGAGCTATAACTTCTCCAAGCTCATCGACAACAACACGACGAGTATCGTGAACGTCCGCAAGTACCGCTCCATTTCGTCCATGGATCAGCCGCACGTTCTTCGCGTGGCGTTCGCGTATCAAATACCGGGCCGCATCCGGGGTGGCGTCGCGGCGAAGATCGCGAATCAGGTAGTGAGCGGCTGGGTCGCCGGAGGTCTCTTCACGTATGCCGCGGGGCGGCCGTTGTCCATCAGCGACACGAACGGGCGCCCGATCCGGCTTCGCGACGCCTCGAAGAGCGGAGCGACTTCGGACCGTCTTGGCGACCAGGTCGATCCGGTCACGCGGAGGGTATTGAATCCGTACTTCGACACCACGGCGTTCCTGCGCCTGCCGAATCAATTCACCATCTCACCCGAGGTGCCTTATTGGAGCGAGTTGCGCGAACCGTCCGCCCACAGCCTGAACCTGTCGCTGGTGAAGTCGTTTCCACTGCACGAGAGGTTGAGGCTGGAGGTACGCGCCGAAGCCACGGACGCGACGAACAGCCCGAATTTTGCGGCTCCGGGTACGGCACTGAACAATACTGCCACGTTCGGCGTCATCAACTCGGCGAGCGGATCCCGGCAGGTTCAGGGAAGCGCGCGGATCACGTTCTGATACGAACCGCCGAACCTTCCTCGCGTGTGCGGGCGCGGCCGCCGCAGCCCCCTCCGCAACTCCTCCCGACAAATGGTGGCTGAAGCCGATGCGCCTGTTCCATCCGAACATGCGGGAGCGCGATGTTCGCGGCATCGATACCCGCCGGTTCATCGCCCACTGCGCCGTGACCAACGCAGACGGCATTGTTGTCAGCGCCGGCGGCATCTATGCGTTCTATCCGTCCGGAGTCAAGTACCATTACGTCAGCCCTGCGGCCGGCGGCCGCGATTTTCTGAAGGAAGTGGTCGAGCATGGCCGCTCCGCCGGGCTCCGCGTAATTGCGCGAGTGGATTTCAGCAAAGCGCGCGAGGAGGTGTTCCGGGCTTTCCCGAACTGGTTCGCCTGCCGCTCGGACGGTTCGCCGATTCGCGCAGGCCGCTTTTATCAAGTGTGCCCGTGCTGCCCTTACGCGGCGGCTGAGTTCGCCGTTCCTGTCATCCGCGAGATTCTCCGCGGGTACGCGATCGACGGTTTCCATCTGAACGCCGGTGGTTTCCCGGGCTTCTGCTACCGCGAGCACTGCCGCCAGCGCTTTCGCAGCACCTTCGGCGCGGAACTTCCCGCCAAAGCCGATTGGGCAAGTGCCGAATGGCGCCGCTTTCTGGCGTGGCGGTATGAGGGGAGCGCCCAGAACTTCGCCCTGCTTCGGAGAACCATGGACGAAGAACGGCCGGGCGTGTCCTGGACCGGCGAACTGGCTGGTTTGGACGGGACATCCTGGATGCGCAATCGAGCCTACGACATCGTCCGGTTGTCGAGCGCCTGCTCGGCTGTCATGTCCACGATCGACAATGTGGACCCGGCTGTTGACATGCGTTGGGTTTCGGGAATGACAGCGGGCTACGCGCGGTCTGTCAGCGGCAGACCACCCATCATCAATCTGAAAGCGCAGATCCGGGATGGAGGATGGCCGCGCGGAGCGATACCCGCCCCTGAGTACGCGAGCACGGCCTGGCAGGCGATTGCTCATGGCGCCAGCCTGAGGATGCCGATCTTCGGCATTCCCGGAAGCGGAGAGGACGAGCGCAACATGCCCGTAATCGCCGAAGTGCTCGGAGTGCTCAAGCGGCACGCGAGGGTGTATGAGGACGCGCGTCCGGCTGCGCCGGTCGCGCTCGTGTGGTCGCAGCGCACGCTGGACTTCTACGGCCGCGACGATGCGGAAGCGCGTTATGCCTCGGCTGCACACGGATTCTATTCGGCGTTGGTTGAATCGCACATTCCCTGTGCGGTGGTAGGCGACGATGCGATCGCCGCCGACCGGCTCAAAGGCTACGCCGCGCTCGTGCTTCCGAATGTCGCCTGCCTAAGCGAGGCGCAGGCCGCGGCGGTCTCCGCCTTCGCGCGGAACGGGGGTGCGGTCGTGTCGACGTTCGAGACCTCGCTCTATGATACCGGTGGCGACCGGCGTGGACGATACGGACTCGAGCAGCTGTTCGGGGCCCGATGTACCAGTTCCGCGGCTGAGACGCCGCAGCGCGGGTCGTACTTCTACAAACCGACCGCGCACGAGTTGACGGCATCGTTTGGCACAGCACGCATTGTTCCCTTCGGCGGCCAGTTCCTGCGCGCAGTTGCCGGAGAAGCAACTGAGGTCCTGCTCGCGCTCGCAAAGCATTTCAGTTCCGCCATACCGGAAGAGATTGAGAATCCCGAACCGGAGAATGTGCCTCTGTGTCTCGTGAACGGCAGGAGTGTCTACTTTCCTGGCGCAATCGACAGATTCTACTTCCCGAGCCGTCTGCCAGGCGTGCGTGAATTGCTGGCCAGTTCCGTTGCGTGGGCTCTGGGCGGGCGCACTCTCGTGACCAATGCTCCGGGCGGTGTGCAACTAGGTGTCACGGAGAAGCCGGGATACACCTTCGTTCACTTCATCAACGCAGTTGGCCGGGCGCCGCTCGATGAAGTCGCTCCGCTCTCGGACGTTGAGGTTACAATTGAAGCGCGACGCGGCGTCCGAGGTGTGCGGTCTCTGCTGGCAGGCGAGCAGCCCGCCAGCAGCCAGCATGTCGGCAAACTGTACTTCCGGCTTCCGCGGCTCAACGCGTATGAGGTCGTGGTGGTGGAATGGACCTGATATGAAGCTCACACCGTTACTGGGCGCGTTCCTGTTCTGCTGGTTCGCTGTGCCGGTGCCGGCCGCAGTACTGCGGCCGGGTGTGCCGATCTATGTGTCGCGGTCAGAACCGGAGCCGGTGCTCCGCGCCGTGGCGGACCTGCAGCGCGATCTGCGGGCGGTGCTCGGCGCGGAATCGCGAATTGTGGACACACTCGGCGCCGGGCCGGCCATTGTGGTGCTGGGCCCGGTGTCCGGTGCTGCCGGCTTGCGGAGCAAAGACGTTGCGGGCACCGAAGCGCATGCGGTCTCTGAGCGCGGGCCCTACGTGGTCCTGCAGGGCGCCGATATGCGAGGGACCATCTACGCTGTCTACGCCTTCTCCGAAACCTTCCTCGGAGTTCCGCCGCTGTGGTTCTGGACGTCGTGGGAGCCCGTCCGCAGGTCTTCGGTGGAGGTCCCGCGGGGAACCAATATTCGTTTTGGCCCGCCGTATGTCCGGTGGCGGGCATGGTTCCCGAATGACGAAGACCTGCTCACAACGTGGCGTGCGCGGTCACAGGAGAACTATGAAGCGTTTCTCGAGACGATGTTGCGGCTCAAGATGAACGTGCTCGAGGGCGGATTGATGGACTCCCCGAGTTTCGATGTGCCGTACCGGATCGGCCGGCAGGCGGCGCTGGCTCGTGACCGGGGTCTCGCCCTAACCGGGCATCACATGTACATCTTCGGCTCGAGTTACCGCAACTGGGAAGCTTACTGGAAGAAAATCCGGCGAGTGGAGCCGCCGCGGCTGAGCATTGCGGATGTGAGCGCGCTCGAGGAGTTCTGGCGATACCACATCGAATGCGGAGTGAGATCCCGCGTTGAGATGCTGTGGCTGATCGGCTTCCGCGGCGATCGTGACATCCCATTCTGGGAGACCTTTGCGGATGCGCCCAAGACGAGCGCTGAGCGTGGACGCGTGATCCAGGAGATGATGCAGCGTCAGGTTGCACTGCTGAAGAAGGTCACCGGGCAGAGCAACCCCACGATGCGCGTGACGCTCTACAACGAGAACTCGGATTACTTTGCCGAAGGTCTCCTGAGGCCGCCGGACGAGCCCAGCCTGATCTGGACGTTCGTGGCCGCTCGCCGCGACCATTTTCCCGCCGCGGACGTTCGCGGGTACCGCACCGAAGCGAAGCGTCCGCTCGGGTACTACATGAACTTTCAGTTCACCTCAAGTGGCGCGCATCTGGCGCAGGCGGAAGGTCCCTGGAAGATGGAGCGGAACTTCCGGATGGTGGATGCGATCAGCGGGCGGCCGCTGGAGTTCTCCGTGGTCAATGCGGGGAATGTCCGCGAGTTCCTGCTTGAACTCTCGGCGAATGCCCGAATGATGTGGGACTTTTCCGGGTATCGCACCGACATATTCCTCGAGGACTTCTGCGTGCAGTACTTCGGCCGGGAGCACGCAAAGAGCGCCGCCAGGCTCTACCGGGACTACTACGACGCGTTCTGGACCCCGAAGAAGCCCGACATCGCGGGGTTCGAGCGTCAATACATATTTCAGGACATGCGCTACGCCCGGGCGCTCGAGGCGATTCTGGCGCAAATCCCGCAAGGACGGACGGCGAATCCGCTCCGGGACCGCAGTCAGGACCCGGCCGCGCGATATTTCCGCATCGTTCCGGAGGACAACGGAGCGGGCAGCCAGGTGGAGGCTATCGAAAAGGGAACCTCCGATTGCATCGGCCGGTTCGATCGACTTGTCTCCGAAGCCTTCAAGTTGCGTGAGCGGCTCCCTGTCGGCGCGAAGCCGTTCTTCACCGATAACCTGCTGGTGCCGGCTCGTTTTATGCTGGAACTGAATCGAACCCTGCGGTCGGTGACCCGTGCGCTCGACGTGCTCCCCGACCGCTCAAAAGCCCGCAATCACATTCGCGAGGCAGCGTCGTCTGGGAGTGCGATGAGGGCTGCACTTGCGGAGGCCGAACACGGCCGGTTCCATGGCTGGTATGCGGGCGACCGTCTGTTCGGAGTCAATCACATTCGCGAGTTGATCACGAATGCGGACAACCAGTTGACGCCAAAGTGAGGCCGGCGCAAGCCAGCCACATACGGCGCATAGCCCGAAAACTCAAGCGGCCTCTTTCCCTTGGCCAGCCGGACGTCACATCACTCCGCAGGGCCTGGTGAATTCGAACTTATTACGGGAATCTGCTCCAGCGACCACAACCACTCAATGAGCGGTTATCCGCTTCCCGCCTCGGCTTCGAAACTCGATGTAGTACACGGGCATACCTACTGGCAACACCCCAACCACAGCGTTGACCCGGCCACAGGCAGGAACACTGGATTCCGAATCCACAATACGCCCATGGTGGACGAACCTCTGAATTCCAGCGTTGTGGAGCTTTCCAGGTCCGCAGTCGCGGGCAAGCCCTACCTCGTCTCCGAAGTGAACCACCCGTTTCCGGCCGAGTACGCGGCCGAAGGTGTTCCGATCCTGACTGCCTATGCTGCGTTTCAGGACTGGGATGGCGTCTTCTGGTACACCTTCGAGCACGCCTCGCCGGATGCATGGCGACCAAAGCAGGGCGGCCACTTCGATTTGCGCGCTGACCCGGTGAAGATGGCCCAGGTGGCGGCAGGCGCCTTCGTGTTTCTGCGAGGCGGCGTGAAGGCGGCGCAGCGTACGGTCCTGCGCGGCTATAGCCGCGAGCAGGTTCTCGATTCTCTCCGCCTCACCAACAAAGAGCGTCCTTACTTCGCACCGGGCTTCGCGTTGCGGCTGCCGCTCGAACACGCTTCCCGCATTGCTTCCTTCGAACGCGCGCAAGCCGCCACCAGCGCGGGCGAGGGGGAGCCGATCCGCTCCGATGCCGGCGAGTTGGCCTGGCACCGGAAACCCGGAGCGGCGAGCGTCGACACGGAGCGAACTCAGATGCTCGCCGGCTTCCTCGGGTCGCGGTCGATCTCAACTAAGAACCTCTCGGCGAAGCTGGAGAACCGCTTCGCGGCCCTGCAACTGACGTCGCTCGACGGGCGCGCGCGTGGCGAACACGGGAATGGAGTGGAACACTGACCGCACGTATCTGACGAATTGGGGTGCCGAGCCCACGCTGATCGAACCGGTCACCGGCACGGTGACGCTGACGGGACTCGAACGCGCGCGCTCACTGCGCGTTACGGCGCCGGGCGGTAAACCGTCGGCCGCGCGCAAGACCGCTCACGGTTGGGAGATTCAACTCGGTGCGACAGTAACCCCCTGGGTATCGCTTCGCCTTTCGCCGCAGCTCGTCGGGGAGCGTCACCTGGAACTTCGCCTTCACCCGCACGAAGGACTTACCAGCCGGTCGAGTCTGCATCTTGGCTGGATTGTTGGAAATTTCGCTTAACCACCCAGCGGGATGACTCTTCTGGGACTCACCTGTCGCACACCTGCCTCTGTCTCAGCCGCTGCCGTTTCCATGCGCCGGCACTCCGGTTTGCCGCGGCCGAAAGAGGAGGCGCCGCGCTCCCCCTGGACCACACCCCCGAATCCACTGGCCCGAATGGCCCTGCGATCCGCCATTTCCTCTGCCTCGAACCCACTCCTATCGCCCTCGCCCCTCACCCCCTTTCCCGCTCTTTTCCCCCAGCGCGCAACTGACGGAAACTTCATCGGTCCTACGAAAAACCAACGATTTGATCCGGTGTGGAATCAGCACGTTGTGTTTCCGGAGGGTTCGTCGGCGCGAGAGTTTTCACAGCCCATTTGGCGGCGTGCGGGCATTCGATTCCCCGTTCGGCGCATTTGCAGGGCC
>JACQZS010000072.1 GCA_016213725.1 Acidobacteriota bacterium
CAGACCCGGTGCGGTTGCCGGCGGCGTCGATAAACCCCGTCATCCGCCCGCTGCCCTCTTCATAGCCAAACCGGATCGTGTTTCCGAGCGGATCCGTCTTGGTCAGCACTCTGCCCGCCGCGTCGTGCGTGTAGCTCGTCCGGTGTCCTAGTTCGTCGGTTAGCCATGCGATCCGGCCCGCATCGTTCCAGCCCTGACGCTTCGTTGCTCCATCCGGCAGCACCGTCCCGGTCACCTGTCCTGCCGCATTGAACTCATACGCGGTCGCCGCGTCTCCTTCCTTTAAGACTGTCTGCCCCTGCCCGTAGACAAACTCCACCAGCGAGCCGCCCTGCCGTCCGTTTGCGGCGGCCCTGCCATCGGCGCTGTACTCGAAGTTCATGGGACCTTCACCAGCTGGCGTCATCCGCTTCATCGTGTGGCCCGCATATTCAAACGAGGTCCGCTGCTGCCCCACGCCAACCGCCGACACCAGATTGCCCGCGCTGTCGTACTCGTAGCTTGCCCTCCGCCCGGCGTGATCCTGCACCGCTGTAATCCGCCCCGCGCCGTTGTAAGTGAACGTCACCACAGCACCGGCGCCATCCGCGATCGCCGTCAGCCGCCCTGCCGAATCGTAGCTGTACGTCTGGCCGTTCCCATTCCTGTCTGCCAGCGACAGCAGCCGGCCGCCATTGTCGAACTTCCTCAACGTCCCGTCCCCGGAACGCAGAGTGTAGCCTGTGCCATCCCGCGTCAATTGAAGCTCCGGCGCCGATGCGGAGCTGTAGCCGCCGCCCAACGGCGTGAAGCGGATGACCGAACCCGAGCCGCTTTCCAGCAAGATGGCTGTTCCGGAGGCAATCAGCGCCTCCCGGTAGCTGTGCGTCCAGCCGAATCCAAACGGCGAATCCACCGCCGCCGCCTGAGAATTGTAAGTTCGCGTCAGAACGATGGGGAAACTCCGCCCCTCCACCGCCAGGTCCACGAAGCGGTGGTACATGTTCCCATTCGTCACCGCCACCGGATCGCCGCAGGCCGCCCCGCCGGCCTCTGTCACCACACCCAGCGGCCCCGGCCCGGCGGGCACGGCCGGCATCGGCCTCAACCCCGGCCCCGTCAACAGCCCCGTCCCGTCCACACGGATTCGCGCCATGCCCTCTCTTTCCGACACCCCATCCAACGACAGCGACAAGCTCCCTCCGGCCCCATTCATCGTGCCGCTGCCGCTTCGGATCGCCGCCGACGTCAGAATCACCATCCCGCTCGTCCCGCTCGGCCTCGCCGCCGCGCCGTCCACTACCGCCTCAAATCCCATCCCCCCGGAGAAGGTGAATGTGAATCCGCCTCCGATCCCCGACACCGGACTGGTCTCGCTGATCCTGCCAGTCAAAGCCAGCGTCATGGACCCCATCCCATAGGGCTGCACCAGCCCGCTGCAGGTGCCGTTCAGGCTTCCCGTTGATCCGCTCTCCCGATAGGTCGCATCGCACGACATCTGGATCACGAGCGGGATGTTCACCGTCTGAGCCGCCGCCATTGCCGTCCAACACACGAAACCGGCGATCGTTCGCATGGCACTGCCTCCAGCGCCACACAGTCTACCCCTCGCCCCTCTGCGCCGGAAGCCCCTAGTTCTTCGACTGATCCAGCATCGCCCGCGTCCGGCTCCGCGAATGGTTCGTCGCCGTCTCCAGCGCCGAAATCAGCATTGCCCGCAGCCCATGCCGCTCCAGCTCGTGAATCGCCGAGATCGTCACTCCGCCCGGCGTAATCACCTGGTCCCGGAGGATGGCCGGATGCGCGCCCGTCTCCCGCACCAGCTTCGCCGCCCCCAGCACCGTCTGCTCCGCCAGCCGCGTCGCCACTTCGTGCGACAGGCCCATCTTCAATCCGCCCGCGATCAGCGCCTCGATCACCATGTAGATGTAGGCCGGACCGCTCCCCGAAAGCGCCGTCACCGCATCCATCGCCTCTTCCTCCACCTGCACCACAACTCCAACGGCCCGGACGATGCGCGCCACCAGTTCCTTGTCTTCATCCGACGCCGCGTCGTTCGCCGCCACCGCCGTCGCCCCTTCCTCCACCACCACCGGGATATTCGGCATCGCCCGGAATACCGGCATCCGCCGGCCCAACTCCCGCTCTACCACCTTGATCGGCATCGCCGCCGCCACCGAGATCACGATCTGCCGCCCGTCCAACACCTCCCGGATCTCTTCAATCACCCCCGCAATCTTGCCCGGCTTCACCGCCAGAATGACGATCCCCGCCCCTTCCGCCGCCGCCCGGTTGCCGCCCGCCGCCGCCCGCACGCCGTACTTGGCCGATACTTCCGCCGCCCGCTCAGCCGAGTGCGTGGTGGCCACCACCTGCTCCGGCCGCGCCACCCCGGCCTTCAGGATCCCCCCAATCAGCGCCGCGCCCATGTTGCCCGCGCCCAGAACCGCAATTCGTTCAATCACTCTGGCCATGCCTCATTCTAGCCGCAGAGCTGGAAACCTCTGCGCAGGCATAGCGCCAATCTTCCTCCGCAGGCTGGCTTCGCCGAGGCTGACAAGGGCATTCTGAGAGCCTGAAACGGTGGAGGAAGCTGGTGTCGCGAAAGCAACTGGTGGCGACGCTGCTTGTGGGTGAGTTCGACGTACGAGTGAGCTGATATGCTCTTCCCATTGAAGTCTCTTGATCTGGAGCGGACAAGTGAGAGATGACAGAAGATGGTTTCTAAGAGAGGCGGCATTGGGCGGGTTGGCGCCAGCCCTGCTGCCAGGCGCCGCCGGCCGGGATGCAGCCGGCCAGAGACCGGCTGGCGAACGCACGATCCCCGTGGCGTTGATCCAGTTCGATTCCGTTCCTGAGCAGGTCGAACGCAATCTGAAAGAAGTACAGCGGCTGTCCGAACAGGCGGTTTCCCAAGGGGCCCGCTGGCTGATGTTTCACGAGGGTACGCTCTGCGACTACACTCCGCGCTTGGGCGAGTTAGCCGAGCCTGTCCCCGCTGGGCCCTCCACTCGGCGCATCGAGCAACTGGCGCGGCGCCTCAAGTGCTTCATCTCCTTCGGATTGTCCGAAGTGCAGGAGAACCGCTACTACATCTCCCAGGTGTTTGTCGGGCCGTCAGGCTTCCTGTACCGGTATCGCAAGACATGGTTGTGGCGTGACCCGCCCGATGTGGGTTATCGCAACGAGTGGATCCGTTACGACCCCGGCACCGGGCCGGAGACATTCGTCTTGGACGGCGTGAGAGCAACATGCTTCATCTGCGCCGACGGCGAAGCTCCCCGGTGCATCGAGCGGGCGGCTAAACTGGCGCCTCAAGTGGTCTTTTACCCCAACAATCGTGAACGGCTCCCGAAGTTCGAAGCGTTTGGCGAGCGCGCCCGGACAATCGGGGCGCCCATGCTCGTCACGAATCGGATCGGCGCCTCCTGGGCCTTCAATTGCCAAGGGGGCTGTGTGGCGTATTCGGCTCAGGGCGAGGTTCTTGCCAAGGCCAATCGCGAAGGGCGGGAAGAGATTCTAATGCACACGTTGAAGGTCTCTTCGTCCTGAACGGCGGTCCTGAACGGCAACCATCGGCGCCCCGTATCTCAGTTCGTGAGACAGACGGCCACATCTGTTCCGGACCGCCCCCCCGGCCTCGTCCCTTACTCCCGATACGTCCGCGCCACGTAATCGTTCATCATCCCGATGAACTCCGCCACAATCCCTTCCCCGCGCAGCGTCTTCACCAGCTTTCCGTCCACAAACACCGGCGCCACCGGCTCTTCAAACGTGCCGGGCAGCGAAATCCCGATGTTGGCGTGCTTGCTCTCTCCGGGCCCGTTCACCACGCACCCCATCACCGCCACCTTCATCTCTTCCACCCCGGCGTGCTGCTGCTTCCACACCGGCATCTGGTCCCGCAGATAGTTCTGGATCTGGTCGGCCATCTCCTGGAAGAACGTGCTCGTCGTCCGCCCGCAGCCCGGACACGCCGTCACCTGCGGCGTGAAGCTGCGAATCCCCATCGATTGCAGGATCTGCTGCGAAACCAGCACCTCTTCGGTCCGGTCGCCGTTCGGCAGCGGCGTCAGCGACGCGCGGATCGTATCCCCAATCCCCTCCTGCAGCAGCACCGAAAGCGCCGCCGTCGTCGCCACAATCCCTTTCGCCCCCAGCCCGGCCTCGGTCAGTCCCAAGTGCAGCGGATAGTCGCAGCGCGCGCCCATCATCCGGTAAACGTCGATCAGGTCCTGAACGTTCGACACCTTCGCGCTCAGGATGATCTTGTCCTCCCCCAGCCCATAGCTCTCCGCCAGCCGCGCAGACTCGATGGCGCTCTCCACAATCGCCCGCTTCATCACTTCCTCGGCCGCCAGCGGCTCCGCCAGCTTGCCGTTTTCGTCC
>JACQZS010000073.1 GCA_016213725.1 Acidobacteriota bacterium
CAATGAACTCCCCAGCCTGAAAGAGTTCGAGGAGATCAGCCGCCAGTCCATTGCGGACGAGGAATTTGAAGGTCCCGGCGCCCCCGAGCCGCCCGCCGAAACCGCTCCGGAGCAGGAGCAGGAACAGGAACAGTCCAGCGCAGACATTGTGCGCGAGATTCTCACCGAAGAACCAGCGCCGGAAACGCCCATTGAGGCCGCCGAGCCCGCCGCCGAATCCAGCGCAACACCAGAACCGGAACCTACCGCCGAGCCCGCTCCGGACCCGGAACCGCCAAAGGACCCCAATGGCTGAGGAACGCCTGCAGAAGATTCTCGCCCAGGCCGGCATCGCCAGCCGGCGTAAAGCCGAGGAGTACATCCTCGCGGGCCGGGTCACCGTCAACGGCAAGACCATCACTGAAATGGGGGTCAAAGCCGATATCGAGCGCGACCACATCAAGGTGGACGGCGCGCTCATCCGCCAGCCCAAGCATAACGTCTACATCGCGCTCAACAAGCCGCGCGAAGTGGTCACCACCCTCAGCGACCCCCAGGGCCGCAAGACCGTCAAGCACCTGCTCAAAGGCTTGAAGGAACGCGTCTTCCCCATCGGCCGCCTCGACTACCATAGCGAAGGCCTGCTTCTGCTCACCACCGACGGCGAATTCGCAAACCGCATCACCTCTCCCGCCGGCCACATCGAAAAGGTCTACGTCGTCAAGTCCAACGGCCTGCTTACTGCGGAGCAGGAAGAGGAGTTCCGCAACGGCATCTCTCTCCACGGCCGCCGCACCGCCCCCGCTCAGATCAAGCTCATCAAGAAGGCCATCAACCCCTGGTACGAGGTCAAGCTCACCGAAGGCCGCCAGAACCAGATCCGCATCATGTTCAAGCATTGCGGCCGCCTGGTGGAAAAACTTCGCCGCGTGCGCATCGGCTTCCTGCCTCTCACAGGCCTGCCCCCGGGCGCATGGCGTCATCTCGACGAAAGAGAAGTGCAGCGCTTTCGCAAGATGCTGAAGCTGGAGGACTGACATGCCGGCGGACCTCGACATCCTCAAGCAGAGCCGGGTCATCGCCGTGGTCGGGCTCTCTTCCAACCGCTTCCGCCCATCTTACGAGGTGGCCGAATACATGCAGCGTGCCGGCTACCGAATCATCCCGGTCAACCCGAACGAGGCCGAAGTCCTCGGCGAGAAAAGCTACGCCTGCCTGGCCGATATCCCGGAGCCGGTCGACTGCGTCAACATCTTCCGCCACCCGAATGCCGTTCCGGCGATCGTCGAAAACGCCATCGCCATCGGCGCCAAGTCCATTTGGATGCAGCAGGGCATCGCCCACACTGAAGCCGCCGAACGCGCTCGCGCCGCCGGCCTCTTGGTGGTCGAAAGCAGTTGCATCATGATCGACCACCGCCGCCTCGCCGCCCAACTGCGCGGCTAGAACGGCAGATCGTCGTTTGTGCCCGTGCTCCAGGCGGACTCCACCGTTCCTTCGCTCTCAGGGCCTTTCCTCGCCCGCAGAAAGAAGACGTCCACCCAGCGCCGCTCCTGGTTCGTCTTCTTGAACACCCGGATCGTCTTGTCGATCATCTCGTCCAGCCGGTGGTTCAGGTCTGACAGCCGGTCCAGTTGAATCTCCAACCGCTCCAGGTCTTCTTTCACGAACGCTATCGTCTTCGGCGTGATCACGCGCGACTTCGACAGCGTCCGCCCTTGGCATTGCGGCCCTTGAATCCGTAGCTTCCACACGATCATCGGATTGCCGGTGCTGGATGTCCTCCCCAACACGACATCCTCAACCTGCGTGTCATATACCCCGTCCGGTACATCGGAATACATCCCTTCGGCGGAGGGCGGGCGGCTCTCAGCCCGGGCGAAGTCCTCGTCAAACTCCCGAAGATCCACGCTCTGATTCCACTGTTCGCTTTGCGTCTTCATCGGAAACTCAATTCCTTGCCCTACTAGTGCGCCACAGCCGCGGGTTCTCTCCAGATAAACTTGAGTTCACGCACATCGGCCCGCGAAACCCATGGACGCCCCCATCACCATCACCCGCGCCGGCGACTCTTCACTGCTGGTCCGCTTCGGGGACGAGATCTCACCCGCCATCCATCGCCGCGTCCGCGCTTTTCTCGAATCGTTCCAATGCCCTGGCGTCCGCAACCTGCACCCGGCCTACGCCTCCGTCCTCATCTCCTTTCAGCCCCTCGAAGCCACTCACGAGCAGATCGAAACCGCCGCCCGCGCCGCCGCCGCCCAAACTCAGCCTTCCGAACCGCGCCTCGTCAAGATCCCAACCCGCTACGGCGGGGAGTTCGGCCCGGACCTCGCCGATGTCGCCGCTCACTGCGGCCTCACCCAGGAGCGCGTCGTGAAACTCCACACCGGCGCCGAGTACCTCGTCTATTTCCTCGGTTTCTCCCCCGGTTTCGCTTATCTTGGCGGCCTCCCCGACGCCCTCTTCACCCCGCGCCTCTCCACCCCGCGCCATCACGTGCCGGCCGGCAGCGTCGCCATCGGGGGCCGCCAAACCGGCATCTACCCCCTCCCCTCCCCTGGCGGCTGGCGCCTCATCGGCCGCACGGATCTCACTCTCTTCGACCCCACCCGCCAGCCACCCACACTGCTCGAGATGGGCGATCGGGTTCGTTTCGTCCAGGTGCGCCCGTGATCACCGTCCTCGCCCCCGGCCTCCTCACCACCGTTCAGGATCTCGGCCGGCCGGGCTACGCCCACCTCGGCGTCTCCGCCTCCGGCGCAGCCGATGCGCTCGCCCTGCGCACCGGCAACCTGATCCTCGGGAACCCCGAAAACACCCCCGCCCTCGAACTGACCATCCAAGGCGGCGAGTTTCAATTCCAGCAGGACGCCCTCATCGCTCTGGCCGGCTCTGACTTCGGCATCGAACCCTGGCGCGCCATCGCCATCCCCGCCGGCGGCACCCTCAAGCTCGGCCCCACCCGCACCGGCGCCCGCTGCTATCTCTGCGTCCGCGGAGGCATCGCCGCGCCCCTCACCCTGGGCAGCGCCTCCGTCCACCTGATCACCGCTCTCGGCGGCCGCCCCATCCGCCGCGGCGATACCCTCGCCATCGGCCCCGAACCACAACGCCCGCCCATCAACCACCCTATTGAATGGCCCTGGCCGAACACCGGCCCCATCCGGGTCACCGCCGGCCCCCAGGCCGGCTGGTTCTGCCGGCCCCTCGACCACCGCACCTACACCGTCAAAGAGGACTCCAACCGCATGGGCCTCCGCCTCGCCGGCCCCACCTTCGAATCCACTCGCGAACTCCTCACAGAAGGCGCCACCCCTGGAGCCATTCAAATCCCGCCCGACGGCGAGCCCATCATCCTCTTCGTCGAGCACGGCACCACCGGCGGCTACCCCAAGCTCGCCAATGTCGTCTCCGCCGACCTCTGGCGCCTCGGCCAGCTCCGCCCGCGCGACAAAGTCCGTTTCCAGACCATCCCCATCTCCACCGCCCTCACTCTGCTCCGCGAACAGGAGGACTGGCTGCGTGCCCTGGTATCGTGACATCACCCGCGATCAGTGGAAGACCCTCGCCGCCGCCCAACTCGGCTGGCTGCTGGACGCCATGGACGTCATGCTCTACGCCTTCGCCCTCACCGCCATCGCCTCCGAATTCCACTTGAGCGGATCGCAGTCCGGCGCCATCGCCTCCGCCGCGCTCGTCACCTCCGGCCTCGGTGGCGGCCTCTTCGGCTACCTGGCGGACCGCTACGGCCGCGTCCGCTCCCTCATTTGGTCCGTGGTCTCTTACTCCATCTTCACCGCCTGCACCGCCACCTCCTCCTCGCTCGCCCAACTCATCTTCTGGCGCGCCCTGGTCGGCTTTGGCCTCGGCGGCGAATGGGCCGCCGGCAGCGTCCTGGTGGCCGAAACCTGGCCCGCGCAGCACCGCGGCAAAGCCATCGGATTCATGCAGGCCGGCTGGGCCATCGGGTACATCTTCGCCGCGCTCCTCTCCGCCGCCATCCTCCCCCGCTACGGCTGGCGCGCGCTCTTCGTCATCGGCATCCTGCCCGCCCTCATCGCCCTCTGGGGCTTTCGCCGCGTCCCCGAGCCCGCCACCTGGATCCGCCGCGAGAAGACCCCCTTCCGCATCCCCCTCACCCGCACCTTCCTCACCGCCACGCTGCTCACCACCACCATCCTCTTCGCCTACTGGGGCCTCTTCACCTGGATCCCCGCCTATCTCGCCAGCCCCGTCTCGCGCGGCGGCGCCGGCATGGGCCTGGTCCGTTCCACCGGCTGGATCGTCCCCATGCAGATCGGCGCCTTCTTCGGCTACATCTCCTTCGGCTTCCTGGCAGACCGTTTCGGCCGCAAGCCCGTCTTCCTCACCTTCGTGCTCGCCGCCGCCGCTCTCGTGCCCGCCTACGGATTGTGGGGCCAATCGCCGCTGGCGCTCATGATCATGGGCCCGCTCATCGGCTTCTTCGGCCACGGCTACTTCAGCGTCTTCGGCGCCATGCTGGCCGAACTCTTCCCGCTCTCCATCCGCGCCACCGCCCAGGGCCTTTGCTACAACATCGGCCGCGCGCTCGGCGGCGCCATGGCCCCGCTTGTCATCGGCGCCGCGGCAGACCGCTACGGCATCGGTACCGCCCTCACCCTCACCTCCCTCTTCTTCGTCGCCGGCGCTATGCTGATGCTGGCCCTCAAGGAGACCCGCGGCACGGAACTCTCATGACCATCGACCTCAACTGCGACATGGGCGAGCGCGAAGACATCGACGAATCGCTCCTGCTCCCGCTCATCACCTCCGCCAACGTCTCCTGCGGAGCCCACGCCGGCACGCCCGACCTCATCAAACGCACGCTTCGCCAGGCGAAACATCACAACGTCACCTGCGGCGCTCATCCCGGCTATCCCGATCCCCGCAACTTCGGCCGCCTCTCCCTGCCCCTCACCGGCACCGAAATCGAATCCACCCTCATCGCCCAACTCGAGGCGCTCTCCAAAATCGCCGCCCAAGCGGGCGTCGAACTCGCCCATGTGAAACCGCATGGCGCGCTCTACAACGACGCCGCTAAGAACCAACTCATCGCCGCCGCCATCGCCCGCGCCGTCCTCGCCTGGAACCCGCGCACCATCCTCGTCGGCCTCGCCGGCAAACCCGTGCTCCAGCTTTGGCGCGACATGGGCCTGCGCACCGCCGCCGAAGCCTTCGCCGATCGGGCCTACCTCGATGACGGCTCCCTCATGCCCCGCTCGCGCCCCGGCTCGCTCCTCACCAATCCGGAAGACGCCGCCGCCCAGGCCGTCCAACTCGCCCGCCGCGGCGACATCCAAACCCTCTGCATCCACAGCGACACCCCCGGCGCCGCCGCCATCGCCGCCGCCGTCCGCGCCCACCTTCTCGCCGAATCCATCACACCCGCCACACTCACCATCCCCTCCTGACTTCCATGCGCAGCACTCTCCTCCTCCTCGCCCTCACCAGCGCCACGCTCTCCGCCCAGAAGGCGCCGCTCAGAGAAGTGATCGTCGTCTACAAGACCCACTTCGACATCGGTTACACAGACCTCGCCGCCAACGTCGTCACCAAGTACCGCACCACCATGATCGACGACGCCCTCGCCGTCGTCGACGCCTCCCGCAAGCTCCCCGCCGAACAGCAGTTCGTCTGGACCCTGCCCGGCTGGCCCATGAGCCAGATCCTGTGGCCCGGCCAGGACGCCGCGCGCCAAGCTCGCGTCCTCCAGGCCTTCCGCGAAGGCCGCTTCGTCACCCACGCTCTCCCCTTCACCACGCACACCGAATCGCTCGAACTCGAAGACCTCGTCCGCGGAATGCGCTTCTCCTCGAACCTCGCCCGCGAGGCCGGCCTGCCCCTGCCGCGCGACGCCAAGATGACCGACGTCCCCAGCCACTCCTGGGTGATCCCGACCATCCTCGCCAACTCCGGCGTCGAGTTCCTCCACCTCGGTTGCAACTCCGCCTCCTCAGGCCCCAGCGTGCCGCGCCTCTTTTGGTGGGAAGGCCCGGACCGCTCCCGCGTCCTCACCATGTACTCCCACGGCGGCTACGGCACCGGCCTCGTTCCTCCTGCAGACTGGCCATACCCTGTGTGGCTGGCCCTCATCCACACCGGTGACAACCACGGCCCACCGCGCCCCGACGAGATCGAGAAACTCCTCGCTGAAGCACGCTCCAAGCTCCCCGGCGTGAAGGTCCGCATCGGCCGCCTCTCCGACTTCCGCGACGCCCTCATGCAGACTCGCCCGCAGATCCCCACCGTCCGCGGCGACATGCCAGACACCTGGATCCAGGGCATCATGAGTCAGCCCGTGGCCACCCGCCGCGCCCGCAATGAGCGCCCGCGCATCGCCGCCCTCAACTCGCTCGACACGCTCCTCCGGGCCTGGGGCGCCGACCCCGGTCCGCGGCCCGACATCGCGCTGGCTTACGAGAAGAGCCTCCTCTACGGCGAGCACACCTGGGGCATGGACTCCAAGAGATACGGGGAGCGCATCTACGGTGACGAGTGGCGCCAGGCAGAAGCCGCCGGCCGCTTCCGCGTCATGGAAGAGTCCTGGGACGAACATGCCGCCTACACGCGCGCCGTCGCCGAGATCACCGTGCCCAACATGTCGCGCGACCTCGCCGCCCTGGCCGCGCAGGTGAAGCCCGCCGGACTCCGCGTCGTCGTCTTCAATCCCCTGCCCTGGGCCCGCAACGGCAGCGTGGAAGTGGAGACCGCCGCCGCAGGCCTGCAGGACGCCGAAACCCGCCAGAGCGTGCCCGTACAGCGCATCGGAACACGGCTCCGGTTCATCGCCCGCGACGTTCCGCCGCTCGGCTACAAGACCTACATCCCAGGGGCATCCGCCACTGCCTCCCCCCCGGACGCGCCGGAGAACGTCATCGAAAACAGCCGCTTCCGCGTCACGCTCGATCCCCAGCAGGGCGCCATCCGCTCCATTTACGAAAAGTCCACCGCTCGCGAACTCGTCGCCCCGGGCTTCGGACAGTACCTCTACCAGCGCTTCGGCAACAACGACATCGACACCTACACTCGCGCCTACCTGGACCTGACTCTCCCCTGGGCCAAACCTGACATGGCCCGCCGGCACGTTCCCCTCGACGAAACCACCGTCACCCGTGCCACTGGTCTCGAACTGAAAATCGAACGCGGCCCCGTCACCTCCACCGCCACGCTCGAAGGCAAAGGCATCCGGCTCGAAGTCCGCCTGGACCGTGACTCCCCTTACATCGATCTCGCCTGGACCATCCGCAACAAGCAACCCGACACCGCCCCCGAGGCCGGCTGGCTCA
>JACQZS010000071.1 GCA_016213725.1 Acidobacteriota bacterium
GCTTCTCAGGATCAAAGCGAGCGTGGAGGGGGCCGGAGACCACCGCCACGCGCTGCACAACCGGATCCCAATCGACAGCCGCGAAGGTGTGCATCGCCCAGGGACGGGCAGTGGATGTCTCAGTTTGCCCGTCCATCAGAATGCGGTATGTGGTTTTCGGATCCTGGACGTAGTCCTGGCTCCACTTGAGAGACGCCAGGTCCAGACGCCAGACGGCATTCGACTCCCCACGCTCCAAAGAAGTGGGAGCGTGGGTATCGGAGCCAAAGAAGAGAACCAGGCCGCGTTCCGGAATGATCGTAGCTCCGCCGTGAAAGACCTTCGGCGCGGGAGTTCCATTTGTGGGCACGGGCACCCATCGCCCAGCGGGGATTTTCGCCCATGCAAACGACTCACCGGCAGCAGAATGAGCGGCAAAGACGCCCAGAACGACGAGCGCGAGCGGCGCCGGATTCATAGCGCGAGCCTCCCGCGAAACCACTCTGAGCAGGCACTGTAAGAGAAGAGGAAAACGGCGATTTTGCGGGCACCCGCTGAGGCTCCGCGAAGGACCGCCTGCCGGCAGGCAACCAGGCGCGATGGCCCGCCCCGCGACTCTCCCGGAGGCCGGCCGGGACTCACGCCTGAGGCTGCCGGCCTCAAACGGCCAAACCAGTTGCCTGAGCTGATAGCCGAGTTCGCGGAAGACCCAAACAGGACCATGCCGGCCCCCTAGATTGCCAGTTGAGTGAATGCGAAGTATACGCCCAATCCTGTCCAACGCCGGCGGGCCCGAGGAGCAGCCGCGAGTGCCGGAAGACAGCAGGGGCGCAATAGTTAGTTAACTTTCCTAACTAGAGATAGTAACGCTCCTTCTCCGGCCTGTCAAGCAAAACGAAAGGCGGGTGGAGATCAAAGGCCGGAGAGCCGCCAGGGGGCGCGGTAGTCGCGGCGGAGCATGGCGTTGGCGGCTTCGCTGTTGGTGAAGCGCTCGGCGGCGCCGTCCCAGCGGAGTTTTTCGCCGGTGCGGAGGGCGATATTACCGATGAGGCAGGTGGCGGTGCTCTTGTGGCCGATTTCGATGTCGCCGGCGGGTTTCTGGCGGGACTTCATGCAGTCCAGGAAGTTCCGGACGTGCGGCATGTGCTGGAAGGAGGTGCCGCCGCGTTCTGCGGGAGTGAGGGCGGTATAGAACTGGCCGTAGCCGATGAGATCGTCGTAGGCAGCGCTGGAGCCGGCGCTCTGTTTCTCGGAGTGGGGCTCCATTTGAGGAGTGATTTCGTAGCCGGCGCGGTCAATGAACATGGTGCCCTTGGTGCCCTGGAGCAGGACACCATAACTGCCGAAGCTCTTGTTGCCGGGGTGGCCATTGGGGCCGAAACTGTTGTGGGTGAGCGTGGAGTAGCGGACGAGGAGGTTGCCGGGGTACTCCCAGACGACTTCCTGAGTGTCGGCGCACTCGCGGGCGTCCTGGTAGAACCACTTGCCGCCGGAGCTGGTGACGGTGAGGGGTGTATCGACCTGGAGGGCCCAGTGGACGACGTCGATGAGATGGACGCACCAATTAGTCAGTTCTCCGCCGGCGTAATCCCAGAAGGCGCGGAAGTTGCGGCGGGCAGGGTTGTAAGGGATCTTGGGCGCGGGGCCGAGCCAGAGGTCCCAATCCAGGCCATCGGGCACGGGGCCGTCGGGCGGGTTGCCGGCGCCCTTGGGATTGGAAGAGTAGTTATGGTTCCAGCACTGGGCGAAGTGGACCTTGCCGATTTTGCCTTCCTGGACGGCGGCGACGGCGCGCTGGAAGTGGGCGCCGGAGCGCTGCTGGATGCCGACCTGGACGATGCGCGCGTGGCGGCGGGCGGCCTCGACCATGAGGCGGCCTTCGCGCACGTTGTGGGAGATGGGCTTTTCGACGTAGACGTCCTTGCCGGCGGTGCAGGCCTGAACGGCGATGAGGGGATGCCAGTGGTCGGGGGTGGCGACGATGACGGCGTCGATGTCCTTGCGCTCCAGGATGGGACGGTAGTCGGAGTAGAGATCGGGCTTGCCGGCGCAGAGCTTCGCGGCTGCTTCGGCGCGGGGGCGGAAGACGTCGCAGACGGCGCGGATCTCGACCTCGGGCTGCTTCTGAAAGTCAACGAGGTCGGCACGGCCCATGCCGCCGCAGCCGATGACGGCGATGCCGATCCTGTCACTGGGCGCGGCCGCCACGGGGGCGGCAGCGGCGGCGGCGGGCGTCTTCAGAAAAGTTCTGCGGCGCATGGCTACCATCCTACCGGCTTGCCTTTGTTCTGCTCGATGAGCCAGTCCTCGAGCGGCTTGAAGTAGGCGCGGACGGCGTTGCCGTCCATCTGGCGGGTGCCGGTTACCTTCTCGAGAGCATCCTGCCAGGGTTTGCTCTGGCCCATCTGCAGCATTTCGTCGAGCCGTTTGCCGGCCTCCTTGCTCTGGTAGATGGAGCAGCGGTGAACGGGGTCTTTACATCCGGCCACTTCGCTGAGAGATTTGTGGAACTGGAACTGCAGGATGTGGGCCAGGAAGTAACGGGTGTAGGGGACGTTGGCGGGGACGTGGTATTTCGCGCCGGCGTCGAAGTACTCTTCGCCGCGCGGCGAAGGCGGCGCAACACCCTGGTACTTCAGGCGCAGTTCCCACCAGGCCTTGTTGTACTGCTGCGGCGTGATCTGGCCGGAGTAGACCTTCCAGCGCCACTGATCGATCAAGAGTCCGAAGGGGAGGAAGGCGACCTTGTCGAGCGCGCGGCCGAGCAGCAGGCCCAGGTCCTTGGAGGGATCCGGCGCCTTCTGAATGAAGCCGAGCTTGACGAGGTATTCGGGGGTGATGGAGAGCGCAACGGTGTCTCCGATGGCTTCGTGGAAACCGTCGTTGGCGGAGTTGCGGAAGGACATAGGCTGCTTGTTATAGGCGCGCTGGTAGAAATTGTGGCCGAGTTCGTGGTGGATGGTATTGAAGTCGTCGGCGGTACCGTCGATGCACATTTTGATGCGGAGGTCGTCGGTGTTATCGACGTCCCAGGCGGAGGCGTGGCAGACGACGTCGCGGTCGCGCGGGCGGACGAAGAGAGAGCGGTCCCAAAAA
>JACQZS010000078.1 GCA_016213725.1 Acidobacteriota bacterium
CGATAGCGCCACACTTCCTCCTCCACCCGAAGCCGGCGACCAGATGGAGGTCCTCCTCCGCCCCGGCCTCCTCGCCGACGTCGAAATCATCGTGGAGAAGGTCCCCAACGCCGTCTTCGTCCCCAACCAGAGCGTCTTCGAGAAGGACGGCAAGAACATCCTCTACGTCCAGACCGGCAAGACATTCCAGCCCCGCACCGTCACCATCTCCAAGCGCTCCGAAACGGTTTCCGTCATCGAGTCCGGCTTGAAGCCCGGCGATGTCATCGCGCTCCAGGATCCCACCATCAGCGAAGAGGATCGCAAGAAGAAGAAGTCCGAGAAGAAGTCCTCCGGCGGCGCCTCCAACGCCCTTCCAGTCGGCGGCTCCAAGGGAGGCCAATAAGCTAATGACCGCACTGATCCAGGCCTACATTCCTGAAATCTACATGGGGCTTTCGAGCCTCCTCGTCCACAAGCTCCGCACCATGCTCACCATGCTGGGCATGATCTTCGGTGTCGGCGCCGTGGTCGCCATGCTCGCCATCACCGCCGGCGTCGAAAAGGAGATGCTCTCTTACATCGACCTGCTCGGCGTCAACAACATCATCATTGAAGCCAAAGAGGCCATGGACCGCACGGAGCTCCAAACCCGCCGCACCATCAGCCCCGGCATGACCTTCCGCGATTACCGCGCCGTCGTCGAAAACACCCAGGGCATCGACAAATCCACCCCCCGGAAACGCTTCAAGCCCATGAAGGTCCTGCCCAAGACCTCCGCCGAGCCGCCCATGCTCATCGGCGTCGAGCCCAGCTACCGCGACATCCAAAGCCTCAAGCTCGTCGAGGGCCGCTTCTTCACTGACCGCGAAAACGAAACCGCCGCGCCCGTCTGCGTCCTCGGCGAATCCGCCAAGGTCAACCTCCTCGGCTATGAGCCGGCTGTCGGCAAGTTCGTCAAGGTCAACGATACCTGGCTCCAGGTCATCGGCGTCATGGCCTCCCAGGCCGGCGGCGACACGGATGTCGAGGGTGTCGAAATCCTCTCCCGCAACAACCTCGTCGTCAGCCCCCTGCGCACCGTCATGTTCCGTTTTGAGGACCAGAACTCTTACCTCAAAGACGAAATCGACGGCATCTACCTCCGCGTCAAGCCCGGCACAGACTCCATCGAAGCCGCGGCCGTCATCAACGCCATCCTCGCCGCCACCCACAAGGACGCCGGCGACTTCAGCGTCACCGTCCCGGCCGGCCTCCTCGAACAGAAGAAGCGCACCAGCGATATCTTCAAGGTCGTCATGATCTGTATCGCCGGCATCTCCCTTCTCGTCGGCGGTATCGGCATCATGAACATCATGCTCGCCACCGTGCTCGAACGGACCCGCGAAATCGGCATCCGCCGCGCCATCGGCGCGCGCCAGGCCGACATCGTCCGCCAGTTCCTCACCGAGGCTGTCATGATCTCCATCATCGGCGGTTTCCTCGGCATTCTCTTCGGCGTCACCCTCGCCCAAATCATCGCCACCGCCGCCGGTTGGTCCACTGTCGTTACCTTTACTTCCATCGCCGTGGCCTTCGGCGTATCGGTCGGCATCGGTCTTCTGTTCGGCATTTATCCCGCGGTTCAGGCCGCCAAGCTCGACCCGATTGAGGCCATCCGCTATGAATAGTCATTCCCAGTTTCAGGTTCAATCCATGCGTCTCCTAGCCGTCATCCTCAGTACCACGCTCGTCCTTCCCGCGCAGCAGGCCCAGCCCGGCGCTACAGCCCCCGCGCCCGCGCAGACCACCACTTCCACCGCTCAGCCTGCGGCCAGCTCCGGCGCCGTTACCAAGATGGCGCTTGTGGCGGACTCCACTCAGGCCCCCTGGGTCGGCACCGGCGCCTGGATGCGCCAGGTCTTCTCGCCCGGCGATACCCGCGTCACCATCGAAGGACCCGTCCACCTGAAGGACTACGTCATCGATGGGAAACTCACCCTTTCGCTGAAGGCCTATCTCGATCTCGTCGTCGCCAATAACACCGACGTCGCCGTCCAGCGCCTCTCCATCGAAACTCCCAAGAACGCCATCCAGCGCGCTTTCGGCGTCTTCGATCCCACCATCAACAGCAGCTTCGCCGCCACCCGCGCCACCACGCCCGCCACCAACCAACTCCAGGGCGCGGCCGTCGTCAGCAGCCTGAACCAACCCTTCAGCCTGCGCTTCCAGGAACTCCTGCCCACCTCCACCACCGTCTTCAGCCAGATCAACTGGACCAAGCTGGGCACCAACGATACCTTCGCCATCTACAACCCCTCCTACACCAATACCTGGCAGATGGGCTTCACCCAGCCGCTCCTCCGCAACCGCGGCGCCTACATCACCAAGCTCCCCATCACTATCGCCCGGGCCACCCGCCGCCAGCAGGACTACAGTATCGCCGACGCCATTCTCCGCCTCTTCGTCACCGCCGAAGGCGCCTACTGGGACGTCGTCAGCGCCCGTGAAAACCTCAAAGTCAACATCGCCGCTCTCGAACTCGCCAAGAAGTCCCTCGAGCGCACCAATCGCGAAATTGAACTCGGCGCCACCAGTGAGCTAGAACGCTTCCAGCCCGAACAGAACGCCGCCACCGCTCAGATCAACGTCACCCGCACCGAATTCCAGCTCCGCGGCTTTGAAGACGTCCTTCGCCGCCATATGGGCGCCGACCTCGATCCCGATGTCCGCAACCTGCCTCTCGTCCTCACCGAGGATGTTACCAAGGCCCCCGACAACAGCCCGCTCGACAAAGACCAGCTCGTTCAGAAGGCCATGGAGAATCGCCCCGACCTCAAGGCCACCAAGGTCGGTATCGATATCAACGACCTCCAGATCAGGAACGCCCTCAACAGCCTCAAGCCCAACCTCAACCTCAACGCCTCTTATCAGTCCTACGGCCGCGGTGGTCCGGGGTACAGACTGGGCCAGCCGTTCCCCGGCGGCCCCGGCGACGCCTGGAGCCAGATGCTGGACTTCGACTACAACACCTGGAACTTCGGCCTCACTCTCAACCTGCCCCTGCGCGACCGCGCCAACTCCGCCAACCTCGCCGACGCCGCGGTCAACAAGCGCCTCGCTTCTCTTCGCGAGCGCTCCCTCCAGCAGTTGGTCCGCCAGGACGTCCTCAACGCCATCACCAGCGTCGAAAGCAGCCGGGAAGGCGTCCGCCTCGCCCAAATCGCCGTCGATTACGCCCAGAAGCGCGCCGACGCCGACCAGAAGCGCTACGACCTCGGCGTCATCAACATCTTCTTCCTGCTCTCCGCGCAGAACGACCTCACCACCGCCCAATCCAACCTCGTCAACCAGAACGTCAACTACAAGCGCAACATGCTCACCTTGCAGCAGCGCCTCGGTACGCTCCTCGACGATCGCGGCATCGTCATCCAGTAGCTGAAACGTCTATCATGAAACCAGGGCGGGCCTCCCGGCCCGCCCTATTTTTACGGGCCTCCCGGCCCGCCCTTCGCCTTTATGGGCCGCATCCGCATCCTCAGCGACAACGTCGCCAACAAAATCGCCGCCGGCGAAGTCGTCGAGCGTCCCGCCTCCGTCGTCAAGGAACTGCTCGAAAACTCCCTCGACGCCGGCGCCACGGACCTCCGCATCGCCATCGAAGCCGGCGGCCGCCGCCTCATCCGCATCGCAGACAACGGCTGCGGCATGGTCCGCGACGACGCACTCCTCGCCTTTGAGCGCCACGCCACCTCCAAGCTCTCGAACGTCGACCAGCTCGAGTCCATCGCCACCCTTGGCTTCCGCGGCGAAGCTCTCCCTTCCATCGCCTCCGTCTCCCGCCTCCTGCTGGAAACCCGCTCCGCCTCCGAGTCCACCGGCACCCGCGTCGAGATCGCCGGCGGCAAGCTCCTGGCCTGCGAGGAGACCGCCCTCTCTCCCGGCACCACCATCACCGTCCGCGATCTCTTCTTCAACGTCCCCGCCCGCAAGAAGTTCCTCCGCACCGAGCAGACCGAACTCGCCCACATCGCCTCCCTCGTCACCCACTACTCCCTCGCCCACCCCGGCAAGTCCTTCGAACTCTCCCACGCCGGCAAGGAACTCCTGCGCGTCGACCCCGTCTCCACCCCCCGCGAGCGCGTCTTCCAGGTCTTCGGCGCCGCCGTCCTCGACGAACTCATCGAACTCCCCGTCCACACCACACAGCAAGGCCGCTTTCAACTCTCCGGCTTCATCTCGCGGCCCCAGATCCAGAAGTCCAACCGCAATTCCCTCTTCCTCTTCGTCAACCGCCGCCTCATCCGCGACCGCCTCCTCCTCCACGCCATCTCTGCCGCTTATCACAACCTCATGCCCCCGGCGGCCTACCCCTTCGCTCTCCTTCAAATCGATTGCGATCCCGGCGAAGTCGACGTCAACGTCCATCCCTCCAAAACCGAAATCCGCTTCCGCGCCGGCAGCTTCGTCCACGACTTCGTCCGCGACGCCCTGCGCGAATCCCTAGTCGCCGCCCGCCCTGTCCCCGCCGCGCCGCCCCCTGTCAGCCCGTTCCCTGAGCCCGGGTCCCAGCCCGGCGCCCGCGTCCCCTACTCCGAGTTTTCGCAGCAGCTCGAGAACTTCACCTTCGATCAGGCCGCCGCCGCCGCCGAACCCCGCAGCGTCCTGCCCGATCCTCTCCTCCAGCCGCCGCTGCCGCCGAACCCCGCCCTCCAGCCCCCACCCGCCCCTCTCCGCCGCTTCGACTTCCACTCCGCCCCGCCCATCCCGGTTGGCCTCCCAGAGCCCGCCGTCGAGCCCCTCCGCCTCAAAGTCCCCGACACCCACGCCGGCTTCCCCGACGGCGCCCTCCTCGACGCCCCGCAATCCATGGCGTCCCTTGCCGACCTCCGCGTCCTCGGCCAGATCCACGACTCGTTCATCGTCGCCGCCGGCCGCGACGGCCTCTGGATCATCGATCAGCACGTCGCCCACGAGCGCATTCTCTTTGAACAGGTCCTCCGCCAGCAGCAGCGCGGCCAGGTCGAGCAGCAGCGCCTGCTGCTCCCCATCGTCCTGCCCCTCTCTCCCGCCCAACAGGTGGAGTACGAGCGCATCGCCGATGACCTCGAATCCGCCGGCTTCGAGACCGAGCCCTTCGGCAACCGCACCATCGCCGTCAAAGCCGCGCCCGCCGGCCTCTCCCCCGCTGACCTCGAAGCCGCCGTCTACGAGATCCTCGAAATCGCCGAAACCGAGCTCCGCAAGGTCAGCGTCGATGACCTCCGCCGCGGCATTGCCGCCTCCCTCGCCTGCCGCGCCGCCATCAAGATCAACACCCCCCTCGAACCGTCGAAGATGGACTGGCTCCTCCGCGAACTCGCCCGCACCCAGTACCCCATGAGCTGCCCCCACGGCCGTCCCGTCGCCCTTCGCTACGCCACCCGCGACATCCTCAAAAGCTTCCACCGCATATGATCGAAATCACCCCTACCGCCGCCCTCCTCCTCATCGATCTCCAGCAGGCCATCGATCACCCCTCCTGGGGCGTCCGCAACCACCCCGATGCCGAACTTCGCGGCCAGGCCCTCCTCGCCGCCTGGCGGGCCTCCGGCCGCCGCGTCTTCCACATCCGTCACGACTCCGTCGAGCCCCGCTCCCACTACCGCCCCGGCCAGCCCCTCCACGCCTATAAGCCCGGTTTCGAACCCCAACCCGGCGAGACCGTCATCCCCAAGCACTCCAATAGCTCTTTCATCGAAACCAACCTGGAAAGCGAACTCCGCGCGCACGGCCACCACCAGTTGGTCGTTTTCGGCGTCATCACCAACAACTGCGTGGAAGCCACCGTGCGAATGGCCGGCAACCTGGGCTTCGATACCATCCTCGCCGAGGACGCCTGCTTCACCTTCGGCCGCAACGACTACAACGGCATGCCCCGCACGGCCGAAGAGGTCCACGCCATGTCCCTGGCGAACCTGGAAGGCGAATACGCCCGAATCACCACCACCCAAGCCTTGCTCCCCGCGCTGCGTGGGGCGGCCTAGCTCACTCCCACTCAATCGTCCCCGGGGGCTTGTGCGTCAAATCGTAAAGCACCGCGCAGATCCCTTCCTGGGCCAATAGTCCCGCCGTCATCGAAGCCAGCAGCTCCGCCGGCATTGCCACACTCTGCGCCGTCATCCCGTCTACCGAATCGATCGGCCGCAGCACAATCGAATCCGGCCGCTCCGCCGTGCCCAGCGGAACGATGATCACCGGGAACTGCCAAACATGATTCTCAAACCCAGACTCCAGGCACATCTGCCGCACCAGCGAATCCGCTCGCCGCAGCCGCCTCAGCCTCGTCTCGCATAAGTACGCCCGGCTCGTCGTCAGCGAACCCACCGGAGCATGCGAACCCGCCACCGCCGCCACCCGGTTGATCCCTGCAATCCGGTTGATCAAAGCGGTCGCCCGCTCATGGATCCCCTCAGAGGCCGGAGACTCCTCCAGCAGCAGCACCGGCCGGTAGCTCCGCGAGTCGCCCTGCACCCCAACGGAGTGCAGCGGCGCCAGCCATCCGTCTTCCAGCCGCTCCACCTTCCGCTCCTCGTCCTCGCACAGGCACCGGATTGCCAGCCCCGGCCCCGGGAACGGATGCCGCGAAAGCAGCTCATCCGGCAAGCCCAGCTCGCGCCCCACTTCCCGCACTTCATCCTTGTACAGCAGGTGCAGCGGCTCCACAATCCGGTTCTCGGCGATCAGCTTCTGAATGCCGGACACGCGGTTGTGGTGCGTCTTGATCAGATCCGCCTTGGCCGTCCCGCCGCTCTCAATCGTGTCGGGGTAAATCGTCCCCTGGCCCAGAATCCAGTTGCCCTCCAGGAAATGTCCCGACGCCAGGATCTGCTCCTGTACCTCCACGAACATCTCCCCGATAATGTGCCGCTTGTTCTCCGGTTCCCTGACTCCGTCCAGCGCCCGCAGAAACCTCTCTTCCGCATGTTCCACCCGGAACACGCCCCCGCCCAGCGCGTCGAACACGCCCTGCACGAACTCCGTCTCGCCCTCGCGCATCAGTCCCGTGTCCACATACAGCGCCCGCACCCGGGCACTGCCCAGCGCGCGCAGGCAAAGTGTGAAAGCTACCGTCGAGTCCACCCCGCCCGAGACGAAGAAGAAGACGTTGCGCTCGCCCACCGTCCGCCGGATCTCTTCCTCAATTCGAGCCGCCTGCTCCCGCGGGCTCCAGTCCTGCTCGCATCCGCACACGTCGAACAGGAAGTTCGAGAGGATCCGCCGCCCGTTCCGTGTATGCACGACCTCGGGGTGGAATTGCAGCCCGTAGATCCGCCGACCCGCGTCGCCCATCGCCGCAATCGCGCACGTCTCCGTGGAGCCCATCGTTTCGAATCCCGCCGGAACGCGCGTCACCGTGTCCCTGTGGCTCATCCAGATCTGCTGCCGCCCGCCCGCGCCCGCGAACACTGCCCCTTCGCCGGCCGGCTCCAGGTGCGCCAGTCCGTACTCCCCCTTCACACCCTTGCTCACCTCGCCGCCCAGGTGCCACGCAATCAGCTGGTGGCCGTAGCACAGCCCCAGCACCGCGCAGCCCAAATCGAAAATCGCCGGATCCACCTGCGGCGAGCCGTCTTCATAGACGCTCGCCGGCCCGCCGGAGATGACGATCCCCTTCACCCCCCGCAACTCCTCCGCCGGAGTCTCGCTCGGGCGGATCTCGGAATACACCCCCAGCTCGCGAATCTTCCGCGTGATCAGGTGGCAGTACTGCCCGCCCGTGTCGAGAACGATGATCTGGGGTGCCGGTACGTGCGTAGGGGCTGGTGCGTCAGTCGGAGAATGCTGGCTCAATCGCGATTGGACCTCTTGTCCAATTGAACCATCTGCTTCTTCTGGCTGTCGAGCAGTTCCTTCGCCTTCGGCACCAGTTCCACGGCCTTCAGCACCGCCGGATCGGTCTCAATCCCGTACTTCAGGCTCTCGTCCAGGCCCGCTGCCGTGATCAGGGCTTCCCGCTTCAGCTGCACCTTCAGCCATTCCTGGTTCTCCGCAAACTCGGCCTCGGTGAACTTCACGTCGTTCTTCAGCAGGAACTGGTGGAAGTCCGCCATCATCTCAGCGTCCGGTGCCCACTCCTTGGCCAGCTTCGTGTCCCGGCCCGAGAAGAACTTCGGAATATAGTCGCGGAACGCCGACTTGCGCAGTACCTCGATCTGGAACTTGTTGTACTTCAGGCTGAACTTCTCGTCCGGCTGGATGCCGTTGCCGCCGTACACCGCGCGGCCGGAGTCCGTCATCTTGACGTCCGTCGTGTCCTTCTTCGGGCCGTCTTTGCGGTTGAAGTAATACTCGTAGAACGATCCGCTGCCGTAGTCGCGCTGGATCAGCCGGCCCGACGGCGTGTAGTACTTGGCTGTCGTCAGCGCCAGGCCCGTGTTCTCAGAAAGCGGGAACACCGTCTGCACCAGGCCCTTGCCGAACGTGTTGTCGCCGAAAATATACGCGCGGTCATGGTCCTGCAGCGCCCCGGCTACAATCTCCGCCGCCGACGCCGAATAGCGGTCCACCATCACCACTATCGGATAATCTCTGGAACTGCTCCCGTTCGATGCCGTATACGGCTTCTCCGGCGAGGTCCGCCCGCGGTGGCTCACCACCACCTGGCCCTTCTTCAGAAACCGGCCCGCCACCGCCACGCCTTCATTCAACAGCCCGCCCGGGTTGCTCCGCAGGTCCAGCACCAGGCCCTTGATGTTGCTCTCGCCCAGCTTCTTGATGGCGTCTTCCAGCTCCTGCGACGTGTTCTCGTTGAAACTCTCCACGTCCACATAGGCGATGCCCGGCTTCAGCCAGAAAGCGTTCTGCACCGTGTAGCGCGGAATCTCCCCGCGCGTCAGGTTGAACGTGATCGGCTTGTCCACGCCTTCGCGGCTAATCACCACCTGCACCGGCGTGCCCTTCGGGCCCTTCAACATGTCGGCCACTTCGGCCGTCGTCAGCCCGTCCGTGCGCTTGTCGTTCACCTCGATGATGATGTCGCCCGGCCGGATCCCAGCCTTATAAGAAGGTGAGCCCGTGAACGGCGCCACCACCACAATCCGGTTGTCCTTCGGCTGGATCGTCATGCCCACGCCGTAATAGGAGCCCCGCTGATCTTCCCTGAGCTGCTGGAAGTCCCGCGGATCGAAAAAGCTCGAGTGCGGATCCAGCGTCCGCAGCATGCCCGCCACGGCGCCCTTGTAAATCGACTTGTCCGCGTTCACCTTGTCCGCCGCGTTCTCTTCCACCAGCCGGTAGATCGACGTGAACGTCTTCAGGCCGGACGTCAGGTCATCCTCGCCCGCGGCAGCCGCCGCCCGAGAGGCCGCTCTGGCCGACGCGCCGGGGCCGAAATTGCCCGCCACAATCGCGCAAAAGCCGATCACCAGCAAAGAAAAAACGAACGCTCGTAGTTGCCGCATCAATGGTCTCCCAGACCTGCCCCAAGTATATCGCAGGGCCTATCAACCCGTTGGACGGCGCCGCGCCTCAAAAGGTTCGGAAAAATAGGCGCAATGACGGAAAGGGACGCCCGGTCTCCCAGGCGTCCCTTCTTGCGGGGCACAGCAATAATCCTCCCCAGCCAGCGGCGATGGCGCCTCTCGGCCCCACACTCTACCTTCGGCTGTACGTCTGTGCCAAGGTCAATCTTTTCCAATACCAGGAAGGCCCGGATGCGGGTCCGCCTCCCTCGGATCACTCAGTAGGCACGCCCGAACGCATGCCGTCTCCAAAAACTCGCTCCAACTCGCTGGGCAAGGGCGCCCGGCATTCCGGACGCCCTTCCCAGAGGGGGCACAGCAAGATTCCTCCACGGCCGACTTTGGTGGTTGCTCCGAGGCAGCCAAAGGTGTCTCCAGCCGTTCTGCCGTACCAAGCCCGCAAAAACCCTACATCGCCTTCGACTTCTTCACCGCCGCCGGCGCCTCGCTCTTCACCGGCTTCCGCGGCGTCGCCGTCAGGCGCTTCGCCTGGTCTGTGACGGCCACCAGAAACATCGCCTGCTTCGCCGCCTTCAGGTGCTCGACAATCCGGTCCCGGTCCGATTCCAAATGGACCGTCTTGCCATCCGTCAGCAGGTTCAACTCCCCGTCCCCGCTCATCACCTGCTCGATGTGCTTGCCCATCTCCCGCTGAACCACCCTCAATACCCGCCGGATCTTCTGCAGGCTGAATCCCTTCCGCCGCAACTCCGCTATCACGCTCACCTCCACCACTTCCTCCATGTGGTACACCCGCTTGTGCCCTTCATGCCTCGGCGAAACCACCTTCTGCTCATCCCACCATTGCAACTGCCGCAAACTCACCCCCGACAGCCGGCTCACATCGGCGCTCGAAAACGTCTTCCCCCCGGTCGGCGCCGCAGAAGCTCTACCTTTTGTTTTGAACATCCTTCCCTCTTTCTGTTTGGGCGTTGGGCACAGGTTCGAGTCTAGCCCACGCACAGGGGAAGTCAATTCACAAGATATGGCCCCAATCCGAACAAAACCGCCACAATTTGTATCGGGGTTTCCCCCGGAGGGTTGGCTGCGACTCTCGCCAACTCTCCGGGTCCGCCTCTGGCCTGCCCTGCCTCAGTTGCCCTGGTAGTTCACCACGGCCTCGTCCGTCGACGTCTTCCCGGCGGAATCCGTCACGGTCAACTGAAACCGGTATGTCGTCCGGCCTTGCGAGAACTGCACCGTCGGAGTTGCGCTCGTCCCCTGCAGGATCGCCGCCTGCGGGCTCCCCGCCGGAATCGTCCAGCGATAGGCCAGCGCTTTCCCATCTGCGCTTGTCGATTTCGTCCCATCCAGCTGGATCGAACTGGAGATCACCGTCACGTTCTTCGGATTTGCCACCGCAACCGTTTGAACCTGCGCGGGCGGCTGCACCGGCGGCGTATCGGGCAAAAGCAGCGATTCCCGCAGCGTGTGTGTCCGGTGCAGGAAGATCCCATCGGGCAGAATTACGCTCGGGTCCCGTTGCGCGTCGGCGATCTCCGTCGCCGTCAGCCTCCCATCTTTCGCCACGGCCTGCGTGATGATGAAATCGTCATACGCCGCTGCCTTGCTCCCGTCCGGCCTCGTCACAATTCGAGCGATCGTTCCCGTTCCATCGCAATTCACCGTGTACGTCCCGGCGCTCGTCACTGTGCCCACCGTCCTTTCCCCCGTGGTCGATCCGGCCTTCGGCTGGTTCAGTATCCCTGTCCTGTTCAGATTCCCCTTGCCGTCGAGCGTCTCCGCCTGAATCCCCATCGCCAGCGCCGCGCCATAGTAGTTCACTACTCCGTACGATCCCTTCAGGCTCTCCAGCGTGTAGCAACCCGTTCTCGGCGTGTCCGGCCGCCACGTATGCACTCTCGTCAGGAACACGCCCCCGGGCAGGATCACGCTCGGAACCTGCTGCACGTCCACAAACCTCTTCGCCATCAACTTCCCGTCGCTCACGAACGACTCCGTGATCAGGAAATCGTCATAGGCCTGCGCCTTCGATCCATCCGGCCGGCTCACAATCCGCGTGATCGTGCCGCTGCCGTCGCAGTTCACCTTGTACGTCCCCTCGCTTGTCACCGTCGGCACCGTCCGTTGCCCTGCCGCCGAGCCCGCTACCGGCTGATTGAACGGCCCCGTCCGCGTCAGGTTTCCCTTGCCGTCCAGCCGCTCTGCCTGCAACGCCATCCCAACATCGGTTCCCATCATCGTCAGCGATGCGTATGACCCGTTCAGGCTCTCCAAGGTGTAGCACGCCGCGTTTTGCGCCTGCGCCTCCACTCCGGCCACCACCCCAGCCACTATCACCGGCCATAAAACCGTCCACAACCTCTGAATCCTCATCATCGACGTCCTTTCTTCTTTGACTTCTGTTGCCGTTTGCCTCGCGCCGCGGCTTGGCAATCCTCCGGGTCTTCTCACGAACCCGCCGGCGCCCGAGCCGCAGCCTCGGCGTTTTCCGGTATCCTGGCCGATTTCATCCTCCCCGTCCACACTCCCGTCTTCCTTTGTGCCTCACCTCTCGGTCACGGTCCAACATCATGAAAAAAAACACCTTTCAGCGCCGGGAAACTCATGTTACACTCCCCCTTTGTCTGTTTCGCCCCACTCCGCCGCCACTTCAGCCTCCAGGCACGTAGTTCGCTTCGGCGCCTTTGTCTTGGATCTTTCCCGCGGCGAACTGCGCAAGCATGGCCTTCCCCTCAAACTCCAGGAGCAGCCCTACCGCGTCCTCGCCGCCTTGGTGGAAGCCCGAGGGCAACTCGTTACCCGCGAGGAGCTAAAGCATCTCATCTGGGGTAACGAGACCTTTGTCGACTTCAACCATGGCTTGAGTTCCGCCGTGAACCGCCTCCGGGACCTCCTCGGGGACTCCGCGGATCGGCCGCGCTACATCGAAACCGTCGCTCGGAAGGGCTACCGCTTCATTGCGCCGCTCGAATTCTCCGCTCCACTTGATCCCCAAGCCCCCGCCGGCGCTGCTCGGCCCCCCTTGCGCTCCCGCAGGCCTTTCGCCGCCGTGATGGCCCTCGCCGCCACTCTTCTCATCGCCGGCCTCGCTTTCCTGGCGCTTCGCTCAGCCCGCCCCCCCGCTCCGCCCAGCCTCGAGCAACTCACCGCCCTCATTGGCAGCGAATCCCAGCCATCCCTTTCCCCCGATGGCCGCCAGATCGCTTTCGTCTATAACGGAGAGAAAGAGGATAACCCCGACATCTACGTCCAGACCATCGGCGACGCCTCCCCTCGTCGGCTTACCAGTCACCGCGGTTCAGATCTCCTCCCTTCCTGGTCTCCCGACGGCGCCAACATCGCCTTTGTCCGCGTGGATGGCGCCACCGGCTTCTACCTCACCTCCGCCCTCGGCGGCCCCGAGCGCAAGATCTTTGAATTGCCCGGTCTCGACCATCGCCCCGCTGGCCCGGAATCCCGCATCGTTGGGGATCTCCTTTACCCCATCGCCAGCCGGCCCTCCTGGGCGCCGGACTCCAAGTCCTTCGTCTTCACTCGCAGAAGTGAGCCTCCGCAACCCGGCGACGGTCCCGTCTATCGTCTCCCCATTGACGGTGGTCCACCCTCCCCTATCCTCATTCCTGAGCCCGGTGCCTCGTACGCTCAGCCAACCCTCTCTCCCGACGGCTCGCGCCTTGCCGTCATCTCCTGTTCAAGCCGGCCTCCCGCAGCGCGCAAGTGCGATCTCCTGGTTCAACCCCTCTCGTCCACCTTCGCCCCCTCCGGGCGGCCCTTGACTCTCTTGAGCGGTACCGCCGCCGGACTCCGCGGCATCGCCTGGTCTCCCTCCGCCGATTCCCTGATTGTCAGCGGATTCCATCTCCCTCACTACTACGCCTGGCGCATCCCCATCGCCGCCGGCTCTGAGCCGAAACGCATCGAACTTGCCGGCGTTGAGGCCATGTGGCCATCCCTCTCCGGGGCCCGGCTCGCTTTTTCCCGCTCCATCCTCCAGGCTGACCTCTATCGCCTCGACCTCGGCTCCGCTCCCGCCCCGTTCCTCTCCTCCACTGCCCGCGATATCGCCCCCGCCTACTCCCCCGACGGCCGCCATATCGCTTTTCAGTCCGGCCGCGGAGGAATCAACGACATCTGGGTCGCCTCATCTGACGGCTCGAGCCCGATCCAGTTGACTCGCCAGCACAACCGCGGCAACGGTTCCCCCGCCTGGTCTCCCGACGGCCGTTTCATCGCGTTTGATTCCAGCTTGGACGACGGCAAGTCGGACGTCTGGGTCGCCCCCTCTGAAGGTGGTCCGCTGCGCTGCGTCACCGGCGGGCCAGGCCACGCCGCGATTCCTAGCTGGTCGCACGATGGCTCCACCATCTTCTTCTATTCCACCGATTCCGGCCGCCCCGAGCTCTGGCAAATCCCCACCGCCGGAGGCACGCCCCGCCAAGTTACGAAGAGTGGCGGATTCGCCTCCAAAGCCTCCCCCGATGGGCGCTTCCTCTACTACACCAAGAGCGATGCCGGCACCGAGGGCATCTTCGCTCTCCCCCTTCACGGCGGCTCCGAGTCTCACATCGTCCAGGATCAAGTCGTCCGCCGCGCGTTTGACCTGCTCGCGGGAAAGATCTTCTACATCACTCCACTCGACCCCGAGTTCTGCGAACTCCGCTCCTACGACATCCAATCGGGCCGAAAATCCACCCTCGCCAGAATCCAGCGCCCCGTCGCTTTCGGCCTCGCCGTCGCGCCGTCCCTACAAACGTTCGTCTTCTCGCGCCCCATCACGGGCGCCGACCTCATGCTCATAGACAACTTCAATTAACCCCTCTACCCGCCCCCCACAAACGTCACCACCTCCAGCATCGCCCCCTCTTTCACCTCCACTCCCTCCCACTCCCCCTTTCGCACCAGCTTCCGGTCCATCTCCACCGCCACTCTCTCCACATCCAGCCCCAGATGCGCTATTAAACTTCGGATATTCAGGCCTGAAGGAACCGCTCTCTCTTCCCCGTTGATAGTAATAGAGATATCTGTACTCATCGGTTGGTTTGACACGCTCTTTCAGGCATCATTATATTGAAGTGTTCCTTCTCGCGGCTCATTCCGCGGACCCTGTTCTCATGCCCACATCTATTATCGAGGCTTACTTCCCGGTCCTGCTCCAGGTCCTGCTGGCTGCGGTCATCGCCGCCGCCCTCATTACCCTCGGCGTCGTACTGGGCAACCGCGTCAAAAACAAGGTTAAGGACACGCCCTACGAGTGCGGCATCAATCCCACCGGGAATGCCCGCGAACGCTTCAGCGTCAAGTTCTACCTCGTGGCGATGCTGTTCATCCTGTTCGATATCGAAGCCATCTTCCTCTACCCCTGGGCGGTCGTCTACCGCGAACTGAAGCTCTTCGCATTCTTCGAAATGCTGGTCTTCATCGCCCTCGTCCTCGCCGGCTTCTTCTACATCTGGAAGAAGGGCGTTCTCGATTGGGCCGCCGACGATCGCCACGAGGAGTCTTCGCGCTGAAGGGGCGCTATCATGCTGGCTGACAACCTCAAAGAAATGCCTGTCCCGGCCGCTATCGAGGCTTGGGACCCCGACGCCATTCTCCACTCCTCCTTCGAGCATGGCGAAACCACCCTCTGGATCTCCCCCGATAAGATCCTCCCCCTCTGCGCCCACCTCAAGGCCAGCCTCCAGTTCAATCGCCTCTCCGGCCTCACCGCCATCGACCTCTACCCCCAGGAGCCCCGCTTCGAGGTCGTCTACCTCCTGCACTCCATCCCCGCCAATCAGCGCCTCAAACTCAAGGTCGCCCTCCCCGGCGATAACCCCGCCCTCCCCTCCGTCACCTCCGTCTGGGCCGGCGCCGATTGGTACGAACGCGAAGCCTTCGATCTCTTCGGCGTTACCTTCACCGGCCACCCCGACCTCCGCCGCATCATGTTGCCCGACTACTGGGAAGGTCACCCCCTCCGCAGAGACTTCCCCACTCACGGCCACAAGTACAGCTACAAGGACGAATAGACCCCATGAGTGATCCCGGCCTTACCGCTCAGTTGGAGCCTGTCGAAACCGCCCCCGGCTCCACCCGCAAAATGGTCCTCAACATGGGCCCGCAGCACCCGTCCACCCACGGCGTGCTCCGCATCCTCCTCGAACTCGACGGCGAAATCATCACCAAAGCCCAGCCCGACATCGGCTTCCTCCACACCGGCATCGAAAAACAGGCCGAAGCTCTCGGCTGGCAACAGGTAGTCACCCTCACTGACCGCATGGACTACCTCGCCAATCTCTCCAATAACCTCGCCTACGTCCTCCCCGTCGAACGCCTCCTCGGCCTCGAAATCCCCGCCAAGGCCCAGTGGCTCCGCGTCCTCCTCTGCGAACTCTCCCGCATCAACTCCCACGCCGTCTGGCTCGGCACCCACGCCCTCGACCTCGGCGCCATGACCGTCTTCTTCTACTGCTTCCGCGAGCGCGAAGACATCCTCCGCCTCTTCGAGATGTTCAGCGGCCAGCGCCTCATGACCTCCTACATCCGCATCGGCGGCGTCGCTCTCGAACCGCCCCGCGGATGGCACGCCGCCATCTCCAAATTCGCCAGCGGCCTGTCCGACAAAATCGACGAGTACGAAGACCTCCTCACCAAGAACCCCATCTTCCTCCAGCGCACCCAGGGCGTCGGCCATCTCTCCCTCGAACGCCTCCTCGATCTCGGCGTCACCGGCCCCATGATCCGCGCCGCCGGCCTCGCCTGGGACATCCGCAAATCCGAGCCCTACTCGTCCTACGAAAAGTTCGACTTCGACATCCCCACCTGCACCGAAAGCGACGTCTTCTCCCGCTTCCGCGTCCGCGTCGACGAGATGCGCCAGAGCCTCCGCATCGTCAACCAGGCCCTCGAAGGCATGCCCGAAGGCCCCTGGAAAGCCGACGCCCCCAAGGTCGTCCTCCCCGATCGCGAAAAGATGAAAACTCAAATGGAGGCCCTCATCTATCACTTCAAGATCGTCACCGAGGGCTTCCGCGTTCCCGCCGGCGACGCCTATGTCCCCGTCGAATCCCCCCGCGGCGAAATCGGCTTCTTCGTCGCCTCCGACGGCACCTCCAAACCTCTCCGCGTCTTCATGCGCACCCCCAGTTTCGGCAACCTTCAATCCCTCACCCCGCTCTTCGAAGGCCGCCTCATCGCCGACTCCATCGCCTCTCTCGGCAGCATGGACTTCGTCCTCGGAGACGTAGACCGATAAACGGATCCCGCCATGACTTTCTCGCCTGAACTCGAAGCACGGTTCGCCAAAATGATCGGCAACTACCCGCCCGGCCGGCAGAAGGGAGCGCTCATTCCCATGCTCCTCTACGCCCAGGACGAAGTGGGCTCCATGACCCCCGATCTCATCCAGGAAGTCTCCCGCCGCCTCAAGGTCACCCCCCTCGAAATCGAAGAGGTCATCGGCTACTACACCATGCTCGCCCGCGAACCCCGCGGCAAGCATCACATCCAGGTCTGCACCAACGTCTCCTGCCAGGCCCGCGGCGGCGAAGAACTCTTCGCCCACGCCTGCTCCAGGCTCGGCCTCCACAACAAGGAAAAGTCCGCCGACGGCCAGTTCTCCATCGAAGAGGTCGAATGCATGGGCGCCTGCTCCTGGGCCCCCGCCATCCAGGTCAACTACGACTTCTACTACGACATGACCCCCGAGAAGTTCGACAAGCTCATCGACAGCTTGCGGCAGATGCAGTGAGAGGAGCCACACGATGAATCAACCCACCCTCCTCCGCCCCCCGCACCCCCTCGAAGTCCGCGTCCTCACCCGCCGCTTCGAATACCCGCGCACTGAGCCCGTCTGGCTCGACGAATACCTCCGCACCGAAGGCTACCAGGCCCTCCGCAAAGCCCTCGACCTCACCCCCGAAGCCCTCGTCGACGAAGTCAAGAAATCCTGCCTCCGCGGCCGCGGCGGCGCCGGCTTCCCCACCGGCATGAAGTGGTCGTTCGTCGATCGCAAATCCCCCAAACCCAAATACATCGTCGTCAACGCCGACGAAGGCGAGCCCGGCACCTGCAAGGATCGCATCCTCATGGGCTTCGATCCCCACCGCCTCATCGAGGGCTGCCTCATCGCCGGCCGCGCCATCGGCTCCAATCGCGGCTGGATCTACATCCGCGGCGAATACCGCGTCTACATCGACATCATGGACCGCGCCATCGAAGAGGCCTATGCCAACGGCTACCTCGGCGACAACGTCCTCGGCACCGGCTGGAGCTTCCATCTCTCCACCCACACCGGCGCCGGCTCCTACGAGTGCGGCGAGGAAACCGCCCTCCTCGAATCCCTCGAAGGCAAGCGCGGCAACCCCCGCTTGAAGCCCCCCTTCCCCGCCGTCTCCGGCGCCTTCCAGTGCCCCACCGTCGTCAATAACGTCGAGACCTACTCCGCCGTCCCCGACATCATCCTCAAGGGCGGCGAATGGTACGCCGGCCTCGGCACCCCCCGCAACGGCGGCACCCGCCTCGTCGGCCTCTCCGGCCACTTGAATACCCCCGGCGTCTACGAAGTCCCCCTCGGTATGAACCTCCTCACCATCGTCAATGAACTCGGCGGTGGCGTCTGGAAGGGCCGCAAGCTCAAAGCCATCATCCCCGGCGGCAGCTCCTCGCCCGTCCTCAAGGCCGACGAGTGCGACATCCCCGCCGACTACGACTCTTTCGCCAAGGCCGGTACGATGCTGGGCTCCGGCGCCACCGTCGTTCTCGATGACCAGACCGACATGGTCCGCGTCCTCGCCCGCCTCATGAGCTTCTACGCCCACGAGTCCTGCGGCTGGTGCATCCCCTGCCGCGAAGGTACCGCCTGGCTCAAGAAAATCACCCAGCGCCTCGACTCGGGCGTCGGCGCCTCCAAAGACATCGACCTGATCGATCAGATCTCCAACTCCATGATGGGCCGGACGTTCTGCCCCCTCGGCGACGCCGCCGCCATGCCCGCCATGGCCATCGCGCGCAAGTTCCGCGACGAGATCGAAGCCAAGATTCAATCCACCCAGGCCTTCGTGCCCGCGCCCGGCACACGGCCCCTCGTGGTGCTGTAGGAGGAGTCCTCTAGGAAACGCCATGCCGGATCCCATCACACTGACCATCAACGGCACCCAGGTCTCCTGCGCCCCCGGCACCCTCGTCATCGAGGCCGCCAAGCAGAACGGCATCGAGATTCCCGCCTTCTGCTACTACGAGGGCTTCTCCCTCCAGGCCGCCTGCCGCATGTGCCTCGTCGAAGTCGAGAAGATGCCCAAGCTCCAGCCCGGCTGCACTCTCCCCGCCGCCGAAGGCATGGTCGTCCACACCGAGTCTCCCAAAGTCGTCGAAGCCCGCAAATCCACCCTCGAGTTCCTCCTCACCAACCACCCCCTCGACTGCCCCGTCTGCGACAAGGGCGGCGAGTGCGAACTCCAGGACATGGTCTTCCGCTACGGCGCCGGCGAGTCCCGCTTCACCGAAATCAAGCACCACGTCGACGAAAAGCAGTGGAGCCCCGCCGTCTACTACGACGGCTCCCGCTGCATCCTCTGCTACCGCTGCGTCCGCGTCTGCGATGAAGGCATCGGCGTCACCGCCCTCGGCCTCTCCTTCCGCGGCGTCTCCGCTCAAATCGTCCCCAATCGCGGCGACCACCTCGAATGCGACGAGTGCGGCTGGTGCATCGACGTCTGCCCCGTCGGCGCCCTCACCTCCGGCACTTACCGCTATCAGTCCCGCCCCTGGGAGATGAACCACGTCGGCACCGTCTGCACCCACTGCTCCGACGGCTGCAAGACCACCTTGAGCGTCCGCAACGGCCAGGTCCTCCGCGCCAACAACCGCGACCGCTCCGGCGTCAACGGCGAATTCCTCTGCGTCAAAGGCCGCTTCGGCTTCGACTTCGTCCACCACAAGGAACGCCTCCAGTCGCCGCTCCTCCGGAAGAACGGCCAACTCCAGCCCGTCTCCTGGTCGGAGGCCCTCTCCGCCGTCGCCGCCAAATTCTCTGAAGTGAAGGCCCGCAACGGCCAGTTCGGCGTCATCGGCTCCACCCGCACCACCAACGAGGAAAACTACCTCCTCCAGAAGTTCGTGCGCGAAGGGCTCGGGTCCAAGAACATCGACCACCACCGCACCGGCGATGTCGTCACTCTTCTCGACGCTCTCAAAGGCCGCACCGGCGCACTCGCCACCGTCAACGATCTCTACACCGCCAAGGCCGCTCTCGTCCTCGGCGCCGACCTCAGCCAGCAGCATCCCCTGCTCGCCTACCAGCTCCGCGCCAACTCCCGCCACCACCGCTCGGCCACTTACCTCGTCACCCCCGGCCCCGTGCGCGAAGAGCAGTTCGCTACCAAGGCCCTCCGCTCGAACCCCGGCGAAGAACTCAACCTGCTGCCTCAACTCTCTGACGATCTCAAGCAGCACGCCTCCCTCACCGTCCTCTACAACGCCGCCATCAAGGGCGACGCCGTCCGCCAGCTCGTCGCCTTCTGCGACTCTCTCGGCATCGAGGTCAAATACCTCCCCCTCGTCGACTACTCCAACTCCCGCGGCGCCCTCGACATGGGCCTCCTGCCCGACCTCGCCCCCGGCTATCAGCCCCTCCGGAACCCCGGCCTCAACGCCGCCCAGATCCTCTCATCGCCGGACCTCGACGTCCTCTGGGTCGTCGGAGCCAATCCCCTCAAGTCCGCTTCCCTCGCCGGCGAAAAGGCCTTCGTCGTCGTCCAGGATCTCTTCCTCACCGAAACCGCCCAGCGCGCCGACGTCGTCTTCCCCGCCGCCTCCGCCTACGAGAAGTCCGGCACCGTCACCAACACCACCGGCGAGGTCCAGCGCCTCAAGCACGGCCCCAAGGTCATGGGCACCAAGTCCGACCTCGACATCATCGCCCTACTCGCCCGCCAGCTCAACATCGATCTCGGCCCCACTACGCCCGACAGGATCTTCGAGCAGATCCGCAAAACCGTCCACGGCTACAACGTGGCCCTCCCCGTCGTCGCCACCGGCGGCGCCGCGCCCACCACTCCCGTCAACGGCGGCGTGCCCGTCGCCGTCAACCCCTCTCTCATCAGCCCCTCCGGCGATACACTCTTCACTTCAGGAACTCTTGGCAGATACTCCAAAATGCTTGCCAAGGTGATGGAAGCGCCCGGCCAGTTGTTCAAAGCCTAACGCCATGGACTTCTACCTCATCACTCTCGTCAAAATGGCCCTCACCGCCATCGTGCTCCTCACCTGCTGCGCCTACGCCGTCTGGGTCGAGCGCAAGGTCCTCGCCCATATCCAACTGCGCCCCGGCCCCTACTTCGTCGGGCCCCACGGCCTGCTCCAGCCCCTCGCGGATCTCATCAAGCTCCTCACCAAGGAAGGCATCGTCCCCTCCCACGTCAACCCCTTCTTCTATCTCATCGCTCCATTCCTCGCCGTCACTCTCGGCCTCACCTCCATCGTCGTCATCCCCTTCACACCGCCCTTTGAAGTCCTCGGCCACCAGGTCGCCCTCGGCCTCACTGACCTGAACATCGGTGTGCTCTTCATCCTCGCCATCAGCGGCCTCGGCGTCTACGGCATCGCCATCGGCGGCTGGGCCTCCAACAACAAGTACTCGCTCATGGGCAGCCTCCGCTCCTCGGCCCAGATGGTCTCCTACGAACTGCCCCTCGCCCTCGCCATCGCCGCGCCGCTGCTCTCCATCAACTCCCTCAACTTCCGCCAGATCGTCAACGCCCAGGAAGGCTTCGCTTTCGGCATCATCCCCCACTGGTCGATCTTCGCCGGCCCCGTGCCCCAGATCCTCTCCTTCCTCATCTTCATCACCGCCGCCTTCGCCGAAACCAACCGCGTCCCCTTCGATCTGCCCGAAGCCGAATCCGAACTCGTCGCCGGCTTCCACACCGAGTATTCCTCGATGATGTTCGCCTCGTTCTTCATGGCCGAATACGCCAACATCATCACCATCTGCTGCGTCGCCACCGCCCTCTTCCTCGGCGGCTGGCACCCCCTCTGGCCCTCCGCCTACGGCAGCGATCTCGTCCCCGTCGTCCTGCTCGCCGGCGCCGGACTCATGCTCCTCTTCCACGCCGTCCACGCCGCCCGCCGCCGCACCTGGGACCGCTTCTCCTTCCCCGTCTTCGGCCTCCTCTTCCTCGGCCTCGCCCCGCTCTTCCTCATCCCCGTTCTCAAGCCAGTCCTCATCCCCTTCTTCTGGTTCGTCGCCAAGGCCGGCTTCCTCGTCTTCGTCTTCATCTGGATCCGCGGCACTTTGCCCCGCTTCCGTTACGATCAGCTCATGCGTTTCGCCTGGACCTTCCTCTTCCCCCTGGCGGTCGCTAACCTCCTCGTCACTGGCCTGGTGGTCGCGCTCACAGGGAACTAGTAAAGGAACCTCACGATGGATGCTCTGTTGTTTCTAGTCTTCGCCGCCATCGCCGTGGGCTGCGCCATCAACCTGGTGCTCCAAACCCACCCGATCTCCTCCGCCCTCTCTCTGGTCGGCGTCATGGGCTCGCTCGCCGTGCTCTACCTCCTGCTCGGAGGCGAATTCCTCGCCGCCGTTCAGTTGATCGTCTACGCCGGCGCCATCATGGTGCTCTTCACCTTCGTCATCATGCTGCTCAATGCCGGCGCTGAAAAGAAGCCCTCCCGCAAGGTGCTCAGCACCGCCGTCGCCCTACCGCTTCTCTTTACCCTCGCCGGCATCGGCGCTTACTTCGCCGCCACCCAAACCCCCTCTGCCGACGTCGTCAAGTTCGGCGCCTTCACCGCCGGGCCCCTCGAAATCGGCCGCGCCCTCTTCACCCGCTACCTGCTGCCCTTCGAGGTCACCTCCGTCCTCATCTTAATCGCCATCCTCGGCGCCATCGTTCTTGCCAGGAAGGAGATCTAACCCAGTGCAACTTCCTCTGCCCCTTCCCGCCCAGGTCCCCCTTAGCTGGTACCTCATCCTCTCGGTGATCCTCTTCGTCACCGGCGCCGCCGGCTTCCTGCTGCGCCGCAATATCATCACCGTCTTCATGTGCATTGAGCTGATGCTCAACGCCGTCAACCTCACCTTCATCGCCTTCTCCCACCAGCTCAAGCAGGTCGACGGCAATCTCTTCGCTTTCTTCGTCATGGTCGTCGCGGCTGCCGAAGCCGCCGTCGGCCTGGCCATCATCCTCACCGTCTTCAAGAACCGCTCGACCCTCGAAGTCGACGAAGTCTCCTCGATGAAGCTCTGATCCGATGCATCAACTCTGGCTCATCCCCGCACTCCCCTTCGCCGGGTTCCTCTTCAACGGAATCCTAGGCCGCAAGCTGCCCAAATCCGCGGTCTCCGCCACCGCCGTCGGCAGTGTCTTGCTCTCCTTCCTCTGGGTGGTCAAAACCCTGCTCGCCCTCGACCCCCTGGAGCACGTCTACGTCGAGCACTACTTCCCCTGGATCCAGTCCGGCATCGTCAACGTCAGCTTCGACTTCGCCGTCGATCGCCTCACCGCCGTCATGCTCCTGGTCGTCACCGGCATCGGCACCCTCATCCACATCTACGCCACCGGCTACATGGCCCACGAGCACGGCCCCAATCACGGCGGCTACTATCGCTTCTTCGCCTACCTGAATCTGTTCATGTTCTTCATGCTGATTCTGGTCCTCGCCGCCAACTACCTCCTCCTCTTCGTCGGCTGGGAAGGCGTCGGCCTCTGCTCTTACCTCCTCATCGGTTTCTACTTCCTCAAGAAGAGCGCCGGAGACGCCGGCAAGAAGGCCTTCGTCGTCAACAGAATCGGCGACTTCGGCTTCTCCCTCGGCATGTTCCTCATCATGGTCAACTACGGCTCGCTCGACTTCCAGGCCGTCTTCTCCAAAGCCGCCTCGAATCCCGCCGCCGTCGCCCCCCAGACCATCACCCTCATCTGCCTCCTCCTCATGGTCGGCGCCGCCGGCAAGAGCGCCCAGGTCCCCCTCTACGTCTGGCTGCCCGACGCCATGGAGGGCCCCACCCCCGTCTCTGCTCTCATCCACGCCGCCACCATGGTCACCGCCGGCGTCTACATGGTCGCCCGCTCCGCCCCGCTCTTTAACCTCTCCCCCACCGCCCTCGAAGTCGTCGCCTATGTCGGCCTCATCACCGCCGTCATGGCCGCCACCATCGGCCTCACCCAGTACGACATTAAGAAGGTGTTCGCCTACTCCACCGTCTCCCAGCTCGGCTACATGTTCCTCGCCCTCGGCTCGGGCGCTTACTCGGCCGGCATCTTCCACGTCATGACCCACGCCTTCTTCAAGGCCCTCCTCTTCC
>JACQZS010000074.1 GCA_016213725.1 Acidobacteriota bacterium
ACGTGTCGATCGGTGTGGAGCTGATCACGCCGGTGGCCATGGACAAGGGCCTGCGGTTTGCGATTCGTGAAGGCGGCCGCACGGTGGGCGCCGGCACGGTGGCAGAGGTTACTGAGTAGCAAAGCCCGCGTTGCCGCGGCGGGCTGAGTCCGCCGCGGCAGCCGGACCCCGAGTTGAGAAACAGAATGCTGACTAAGCGAATTCGAATTCGGTTGAAGGCGTACGATCACCGCCTGCTGGACCAGAGCACGACGGAGATCGTGGACACGGCCAAGCGCGCCGGCGCCCGCGTGGCGGGACCCATCCCGCTGCCGACGGTGCGGAACAGCTACACCGTGAACCGGTCGCCGCACGTGGACAAGAAGTCCCGTGAACAGTTCGAGATCCGGACGCACAAGCGTTTGCTGGACATTCTCGAGCCGACGCAGGACACGGTAGACGCGCTGAGCAAGCTGGACTTGCCGGCCGGCGTCGATGTGGAGATCAAGGCTTACCACAAGGGTGCCCGCTAAGGCGGGGCCGCCCAGGCGAAGGTAGGCCAAGTTAGGTCGCTCGCCATCCCGGAGAAAGGGATCAGGCAGCAGACGACTCCGCTGGACCGGGCTGCGGGAAACAGGCTGAAAGGCAGGTTTCTCGAGGCCGCTGGAGGCGGAAGCAGGGAACTGAGGGAATATGAGCCCAGGAATTATCGGCAAAAAGATTGGGATGACGCAGGTCTTCCGGCCGGATGGCCAGGTGGTGCCCGTGACGCTGTTGAAAGCGGGTCCCTGTGTCGTGGTTCAGCGCAAGACCCCGTCGCGCGACGGCTATGATGCCGTGCAGCTCGGCTTGGTTGAGTTTGCCAAGAAGGCGAACAAGCCCACGGCCGGCCACTTGAAGAAGTCCGGCGCCGACGGCGTGCGGATGATGAAGGAATTCAAGCTGAAGCCGGGCAACGGCGACCCCAAGGTGGGCGACCGCGTGCTGGTGGACCAGTTCAAGCCGAAGGACAAAGTGGACGTCACGGGCGTGAGCAAGGGGCGCGGCTTTGCGGGCGTCATGAAGCGTCACGGTTTCGGCGGCGGCGATGCCACGCACGGCTCGATGTTCCATCGCGCTCCCGGATCGATCGGCGCATCCAGCTATCCGTCGCGCGTGTTCCCTGGCACCCGTATGGGCGGGCAGATGGGAGACGTGCAGGTGACGGTGCGCAACCTCGAGGTGATTGAGGTGGACGCCGAAGACAATGTGTTGATGGTCAAGGGCGCGGTGCCCGGACCGAACGGCGCGTACGTGATCGTGCGCCGGGCGAAAAGGTAGGACACCCTATGCCGAAGGTTGACGTAGTCGATTTCAAGAACGCGAAGGTGGGCGAAGTTGAATTGTCGGATGTGGTGTTTGCCGCGCCGGTCAACGAAGCCCTGATCTACGAGAGTGTGCGGCATTATCTGGCCGGCGTGCGCGGCGGCAACGCGAAGACGAAGGTTCGCCGCGAAGTGGCCGGCTCCGGCAAGAAGCTGTGGCGGCAGAAGGGTACCGGCCGGGCCCGTGTGGGTTCGGTGCGCTCCCCGCTGTGGCGCCATGGCGGAACGACGCACGGCCCGGTGCCGCGCGACTACTCCTATCGCCTGAACCGCAAGATGGTGCAGGGCGCGCTGCGCTCGGCTCTGTCGGCGAAGCTGCGCGACGGCGAGTTGAAGGTAGTTGCCGGCTTCGGCCTGACGGACCACAAGACCAAGTCGATCGCCGCGGCGCTCGCCGGTCTCGAAGCGGACCGCACGGTGCTGCTGGTGAACACGGCCGAGCCGAACCGCAACCTGGAACTCGGCAGCCGCAACCTGCCGGGCGTGAAGCTGGTGGAGACGAAGGATGTCACCACTTACGACCTGCTGGCCCACAAGCTGGTTGTGATAAGCGAGGCAGCCGCGAAAAAGCTGTCGGAGGCGTTGGCGTAATGAACCTCTATGACGTGATTGTGCGCCCCATCGTCACTGAAAAGGGCGTGGGGAAAAAGGAAGAAGAGCGCACGCTCTGCTTCCAGGTGAATCCGGACGCAACCAAAACCGACATCAAGGGAGCGGTCGAGAAGCTCTTCAAGGTGAAGGTGGAAGAGGTCCGCACGGCGACTTTCGACGGCAAGCTGCGCCGCCGCGGCCGCTACCAGGGCTATGCCTCGGATTGGAAGAAGGCCTATGTCCGGCTGAAGGCCGGGCAGAAGATGCCGGAGTACGCGGAGCTGTAAGGGAAAGGGACGCAAGCAGATGCCGATCAAATCATTCCGACCCACAACCCCCACGCGCCGCTTCCAGACGGTGGTGACGCGCGAGGACATTACCAAGCAGGCGCCTGAGAAGAGCCTGACGGAAGGCAAATCGAAGTCCGGCGGCCGCAACAACAAAGGCCAGCTGGTGATCCGCTTCCGGGGCGGCGGGCACAAGCAGAGCTACCGCATCATCGACTTCAAGCGCAACAAGTTCGGCGTTCCGGCCAAGGTGGCCGCGATTGAGTATGACCCCAACCGTTCGGCGCGCATCGCCCTGCTGCACTATGTGGACGGCGAGAAGCGCTACATCCTGGCCCCGGTGGGCCTGGAAGTAGGCCGCACGGTGATGAGCGGCCCCGAAGCCGACATCCTGGTGGGCAACGCGCTGCCGCTGGAGAACATCCCGGCCGGCACGATCGTGCACAACATTGAACTGCGCCCCGGCAAGGGCGGCCAGATGGCCCGCGCCGCCGGCTCCTCGGCGCAGCTGGTGAGCCGCGAAGGCGGCATGGCGCTGCTGAAGCTGCCTTCGGGCGAAGTTCGGCGCGTGATGTCGGTGTGCTACGCGACCATCGGTCAGGTGGGCAACCTGGATCACGAAAACGAATCGCTGGGCAAGGCGGGCCGCAGCCGCTGGAAGGGCATCAAGCCGCACAACCGCGGCGTATCGATGAACCCGGTGGATCACCCGCACGGCGGCGGCGAGGGCCGCACCTCGGGTGGCCGTCATCCGGTGACGCCGTGGGGCCAGCCGACGCGCGGTTTCCGGACCCGCAACAACAAGAAGACCGATCAGTACATTGTGACGCCGCGGTCGAAGAACAAGTAAAGCGATAGGGACATAACATGAGCCGTTCACTGAAAAAAGGGCCGTTCACCGATGACCACCTCGCCAAGAAGGTGGGGGAGATGAACAGCAAGAACGAAAAGAAAGTTGTCCGGACCTGGTCGCGGCGTTCGACGATCCTGCCGGAGTGGGTTGGCCATACGATCGCCGTGCACAACGGCAAGAAGTTCATCCCGGTGTACGTAACCGAGAACATGGTGGGGCACAAGCTGGGAGAGTTCTCCCCGACGCGGACCTTCAAGGGGCACGCGGCGAAGGCAGACAAAGCCGGCAAGCCGGCCTAAGGCCTGACGGAAGCCCAAAGGGAAGCGCCACAGGGATACGCCAGGGATAAAGGAATAGCGATATGGAAGCGAGAGCGGAAGCGAGAATGGTTCGGATGTCGCCGCAGAAAGCGCGGCTCGTCATCGACCTGATCCGCGGCCGGAAGGCCGAGGAAGCGATTACGATCCTGCGGACGACGAACAAGCGCATCGCGCCGACAGTGGAAAAGGTGCTGCGTTCGGCGATTGCCAACGCGGAAAACCGCAATACCGACCTCGATGTGGACACTCTGATCGTCACCGAGGCCTACGTCAACGAAGGGCCGCGCATGAAGCGCGTGCGGCCTGCCCCGATGGGCCGCGCTTACCGCTATCAGCGGCGCACGGCGCACATCGTGGTGAAGGTGGGAGACCGGCAGGCGGCTCCTTCCGCGAGCGAACTGGTGAAGGAATAGCGGAGAGCGAATCGCATGGGTCAAAAAGTTCATCCTTACGGATTCCGGCTGGGCGTGACGAAGAACTGGCGTTCGCGCTGGTTTGCGACTCAGGATTACTCCAAGCTGCTGCATGAGGACCTGGAGCTGAAGGAATCGCTCCGCGAGCGGCTGAAGGCCGCCGGCGTGAGCGCGGTGGAAGTGGAGCGTCCCGGCGGCAGCAAGCTGCGGATCACCATTCACACCTCCCGCCCCGGTCTGATCATCGGCCGCAAGGGCGCCGAGATCGAAAAGCTGAAGCAGGAGCTGGGTCAGAAGACGAAGCGTGAAGTCTTCATCGACATCCAGGAAGTGCACAAGCCCGAGATGGACGCCCAGTTGGTGGCCGAGTCCATCGCACTGCAGTTGGAGAAGCGCATTGCCTTCCGCCGCGCCATGCGCAAGGCGGTGGAGAGCGCGCTGAGGTTCGGCTGCAAGGGCATCAAGGTTCGCGTGTCGGGCCGCTTGAACGGCGCCGAAATCGCCCGCAGCGAGTGGTATCTGCAGGGGCAGCTGCCGCTGCACACTCTGCGCGCCGACATCGACTATGGATTCGCGCAAGCCTACACGACCTACGGCGTGATCGGCATCAAGTGCTGGGTGTACCGCGGCGAAGTGTCCACCGACGGCTTCTCGCGCAGCCGGCGCACGGACGAGCCGCGCCGCAACCCGCGCCCCGAGCGCCGCGAACGGCGTCCTGACGCCCGTGGCGACCGCGGTCCGGCGCACAACCCGGCTCCGGTGGTGGAAGCCGCTCCGGTGCAGGCGCCTCCTCCGGCTGCCGCTCCGGCGGTGGTCCCTCCGGTGTCGCAGCCTTCGGCTCCGAGCTGGAAGCAGGAAGGCGAGCCGCAGGGCTCGGCCGAGTAACAGGCGGCCGCGTTCCGGCGTAGAGATTTTGATCAGGGAGATTACGACCCATGTTGATGCCGAAGAAAGTTAAGTACAGGAAGCAGCAGCGCGGACGCCGCGCCGGCAAGGCGTGGCGCGGCTCGACGCTCTCGTTCGGCGACTTCGGCCTGAAGGCCATGACGGTCGGTTGGGTAACCGGCCGGCAGATTGAAGCGGCGCGTATTGCAATGACGCGTTTCATCAAGCGCGGCGGCAAAGTTTGGATCCGGGTGTTCCCCGACAAGCCCATCACGAAGAAGCCGGCCGAAACCCGTATGGGTAAAGGCAAGGGTGCTCCGGAAGAGTGGGTGTGTGTGGTTCGCCCCGGCAAGATCATGTTCGAAATGGAAGGCGTGCCGCTGGAGACTGCGGCTGAAGCGATGCGGCTGGCGGCGATGAAGCTGCCGGTGCGCACGAAGCTCATCACCCGTGAGGAGACTGTCGGCTAGTCTCGGCCGGGAAGGAATATCGCGATGAAAGCGGACAAAATTCGGGAAATTGACGCAAAGGAACTGGCTTCGAAAGTGAAGGAAGCCGAAGAGCAGATCTTCCGGCTGCGCTTCCAGATGGCCATGGGGCAGACCGACGGGCTGAAAAAGTACCGCGAGCTGAAGAAGGACAAGGCGCGCTTCCTGACGGTGTTGCGCGAAAAGCAACTGAAGGCCGGGGAGGCGAAGTAAGCGCAATGTCTGAGACGCAACTGACCAACAAGAACGAGAAAGTGGGCCAGGTGGTTTCCACGCGGATGGCGAAGACCATCGTGGTGGAAGTAACCCGCCGGGTGCCGCATCCCCTGTACAAGCGGATTGTGACCAAGCGGTCGAAGTTCTACGCCCACGACGAGCAGGGCACTGCCAAGCTCGGCGACGTGGTGCGCATCGTGGAAAGCCGCCCGCTGAGCAAGCTGAAGCGGTGGACGCTGGGTGAAGTCATCCGGCGGGCCGTGGACACCAGCATTGCGGGCCAGGCGTAGGTCCGGCGCGATAGGGTTCGGCGAAGAGATTTCTGAAGAGACGAGGATATTGCCATGATCGGAATGAGAACAATCCTCGAGGTGGCCGACAACAGCGGCGCTCGCAGGCTGAGCTGCATCCTGCCGCGCGGCGGCGATAAGGGCCTGCAAGCGGGCCTCGGCGACGTAGTCACCGCGAGCGTCAAGGAGGCCGCCCCGGACTCCAGCATCAAGAAGGGCAAGGTTGTGAAGTGCGTGATCGTGCGGATGCGGAAGGAAACGCGCCGCAAGGACGGCACCTACATCCGATTCGATTCGAACGCCGCTGTGTTGGTGAACGACCTGGGCGAACCGGTGGGTACGCGCGTCTTCGGTCCTGTGGCGCGCGAATTGCGCGACAAGAAGTTCATGAAGATCGTGTCGCTGGCTCCGGAGGTAATCTAACATGGCGGGCAGACTCGCTCAGCGGCACAATCAGCCGAAGGAAACGATCCGGACCAAGATCCGGAAGAACGACACCGTGAAGGTGATCGCCGGCCGCGACAAAGGCAAGGTCGGTCGCGTTCTGGAAGTGAACCGTGAAACCGGCCGCGTGCTGGTGGAAGGCGTGATGATGAGCAAGAAGCACGTCCGGCCGAATCCGGCCAAGGGCGTGAAGGGCGGCATCGCCGAGCGCGAGAGCACGATTCACGTTTCGAACGTGATGATCGTGACCGCGGACGGCAAAACCTCCCGCATCGGCGCCAAGACCGAGACGGTCGGCGGCAAGACGCGCCGGGTGCGCGTGGCAGTGAAGACTGGCGAGACCCTCGACAAAAAGTAGTCTGAGGAAACGATCCAGAGGAACCAAGCAATGAAGGCGAGACTGAGAGAGCATTACCTGAAGACGGTGATTCCGGCCCTGACCAAGGAGTTCGGCTACGAGAACGTGATGGCCGTGCCCAAGCTGGAAAAGGTCACCGTCAACATCGGCCTGGGCGACGCCACGCAGAATCCGAAATTGATGGATGGCGCGGTGAGCGAACTGGGCTCCATCACCGGGCAGCGGCCCGTGGTGACGAAAGCGCGCAAGTCGATTGCCGCCTTCAAGCTGAGGGAAGGCATGTCGATCGGTTCGATGGTGACGCTGCGCGGCGACCGGATGTACGAATTCCTGGACCGCCTGATGAACGTGGCGCTGCCCCGCGTCCGCGACTTCCGCGGCGTTTCCAACCGCAGCTTTGACGGCCGCGGCAACTACACGCTGGGCCTGAAAGACCAGTTCATCTTCCCGGAAATCGTGTACGAGAAGGTGGAAAAGGTCAAGGGCATGAACATCTGCATCACGACCACGGCAAACACCGACGCCGAGGCGCTGGCGCTGTTGAAGCTCCTGGGCATGCCGTTCCGGCAGAACTAAGGGCGAATCGAAGGCAAGAAGAGCCCGAAGCTGAGATAGAGAAGGATTAGACAAGCATGGCGACCACCGCGAAGATTGCCAAAGACCTGAAGCTGGAAGAGAAGATCAAGCAGAACAAAGCGCAAGGCAAGAAGGCGCCGAAGTTTGCCATCCGGCACCGCAACCGCTGCAAGCGCTGCGGCCGGCCGCGCGGCTTCATGCGCAAGTTCGAGCTGTGCCGCATCTGCTTCCGCCAGCTTTCGCTCGCCGGGGAAGTCCCGGGCGTGACGAAGTCGAGCTGGTAGCAGGATTCGAGTTTTCCGGCGCAGCAGCGCGGGGCTAAGGGTCCCGGGCTGAGCACGCCGAACTGAAGGTATCAAGAAGGCCAACGCCAAGGACGACAGGAAGAGTTTTTAGTCATGGTTTCCGATCCCATCGCCGACATGCTGACGCGGATTCGCAACGGCATCAAAGCCAAGTTCCCGAAGGTCGACGTGCCGGCCTCGAAGCTGAAGACCGAGATTGCCCGCATCATGAAGGATGAGGGCTACATTCTCAACTACAAGATCGTCGACGAGGGCAACCACAAGGCGATCCGCATCTATTTGAAATACACCGCCGCCAATGCGCCCGTGATCTCCAACATGGAGCGGGTGTCGCGTCCGGGCTGCCGCGTTTACGTGGGCTCAACCGACATCCCGAAGGTGCTGGGCGGCCTGGGCATCAACATCCTGACCACTCCGAAGGGTGTGATGACCGGCAAAGCGGCGCGCAAGGAAGGCGTGGGCGGCGAGCTGCTCTGCCGGATCTACTAACGAATTGAAATTGCAAGTCTGGAAATCCACAGGTTTCCTGGAAAGCGGACTGGAGTAAGGAATGTCAAGAGTTGGAAAGAAGCCGATCCCGCTGCCGGCCGGGGTCAAGATCGCGGTAGGCGAAGACCTTCGGGTGGAAGGCCCGAAGGGCAAGCTGACCGTGCCGATCCCGCACGGCGTCCGGATCGAGAAGAACGACAACACGCTGGAGATCAAGCGCGACAGCGACCAGTATGCTGCGCTGCACGGCCTGACGCGGGCGCTGACGGCGAACGCGGTGACGGGCGTCAGCGCGGGGTTCACGCGTGAGATGGACATCGTGGGTATCGGCTATCGTGCTGAAGTGAAGGGCAACGTGGTTGTCTTCACCTTGGGTTATTCGCACCCGATCGAATTCGTCCTGCCGCAAGGCGTGGATTGCAAGATCGAGAAGAACACGCACCTGGTGCTGAGCGGCATCGACAAGCAGATGTTGGGCCAGGTGGCGGCCAACATTCGTTGCCTGCGTCCGCCGGAACCCTACAAGCAGAAGGGCATCCGGTACACCGGTGAGGTCCTGCGCAAGAAGGTCGGCAAGACCGGCGCAGGTGGCAAGTAATCGCGGGAGAGGATTGAGATATGAAGCGCAGCATTGACAAAGACGCGCGCCGCCGGCGGATTCACGTCCGCATCCGCGAGCGGGTGAAGGGCAGCGAGGAACGCCCGCGCCTGGCGGTGTTCCGGAGCATCAAGAACATCTACGCGCAGGTCATCGACGACCGCGCGGGCCGCACCATCGCAGCCGCGTCGAGCGACGAAAAGAACGCTTCGGCCAACGGCGGCAACCTGGCCGGGGCGAAGGAGATCGGCAAACTGGTGGCTGAGCGCGCCAAGGCGCAGGGCGTCACCAGGGTGGTCTTCGACCGCGGCGGTTATCTCTACCACGGACGGATCAAGGCCTTGGCCGATGCCGCCCGTGAAGCCGGACTGGAGTTCTAACATGGCAGCCGTTTCCTCGAAGAGAATCGATAGCAAAGCGCTCAACCTGAAAGAGCAGGTGGTGAGCATCAACCGCGTGACCAAGGTGGTCAAGGGCGGCAAGAACCTCAGCTTCTCGGCTCTGGTTGTGATCGGCGACCCGGATATGAAGGTTGTCGGTTACGGCACGGGCAAGGCGAAGGAAGTTCCGGCTGCCATCAAGAAGGGGATCGAGTCGGCGAAGAAGAACCTGCGCCAGGTGAACACGCTGGGCTCCTCGATTCCGCACGTGGTGGTTGGCAAGTTTGGCTCAGGCGCGGTGCTGCTGAAGCCGGCCCCGGAAGGCACGGGCGTGATCGCCGGCGGTCCGGTGCGCGCCGTCATCCAGGCGGCTGGCATTCACAACGTGCTTACCAAGAGCCTGGGCACGCACAACCCGCACAACGTGGTGAAGGCGACGATCGACGCTCTGGACCAGTTGCGCGACAAGGCGGCCGTGGCGGAATTGCGCGGCCTGGCAGTGGAGAATCTGTAACATGAGCGAAGCGAAGGTCAAGATCCAGCTCATTACCAGCCCGATCGGCAGCCCGGAGAAGCACAAGAAGATTGTGCGGGCACTGGGCCTGAAGAAGATGAACCAGGTGGTGGAGAAGCCCGACACGCCGTCATTTCGCGGCATGGCCAGGAAAGTGCCACACCTGCTGCGGATCGTGGAATAGGCGAGACGGCGAAAGGCGCAACGAGGAAGGGAAACGAGAACCATGAACCTCAGCGAAATCAAACCGCCCCAGGGACAGGTAAAAACCCAGCGCCGCGTCGGCCGCGGCATGGGTTCCGGGCGCAGCAAGTATTCCGGCCGTGGCGCGAAGGGCGCCAAGTCGATCAGCGGCTATTCGAAGATGCGCGGTTTCGAAGGCGGCCAGATGCCGCTGCACCGCCGCCTGCCGAAGCGCGGCTTTTCGAACGCGATCTTCAAGAAGCACTTCGCGGTGATCAATACCGGCGCGCTGGACAAGCTGGAAGGCGATACGTTCACGCCGGAAACGCTGATGGCGCAGGGCATCATCAAGAAACTCGGCGACGGGCTGAAGGTGCTGGCAAACGGCGACCTGACGCGCAAGATCTCGGTTTCGGCGCACCTGTTCTCCAAAGCGGCTGAAGAGAAGATCAAGGCCGCCGGCGGCAGCGTGACGGTGATCGAGAAGAAGGCCGCACCGGCCGAGAAGAAGTAGACGAATTTAGCCAGCTCAGGGCGGAAACGCCCGTCTCCTGAGCGGGCGCGATGAAGGCAGCCATGCAAAAGTTTTTCGAAGCTCTGGCCAATGTGTTCCGCGTTCCGGATCTGCGGCAGCGTGTGCTTTTTACGCTCGGCCTGCTGGCGGTTTACCGCCTGGGCGCCGCGATTCCGATCCCTGGCGTGGACGCCATTAAGTTCGAAGAGTTCTTCCGCCGCAATCAGGGCACGCTGTTCGGGTTCCTAGACCTGTTCTCCGGCGGCCAGTTCCGGCGGTTGACGGTTTTCGCGCTCGGCATCATGCCGTACATTACGGCTTCGATCGTGCTGCAGCTGCTGACCATTGTGGTTCCTACGCTGGAGAAGCTGCAGAAGGAAGGCGAACTGGGACGCCGCAAGATCACGCAGTGGACACGCTACGTCACGGTGGGTCTGTCGCTGATGCAGTCGATGTTCATCGCCACCGCTTTGCAGCGCCAGGGCAATTTTGTTCTGAATCCGGGGATTGGCTTTATCCTCCTCACGATGCTGACGCTGACCACCGGTACGGCGTTCATCATGTGGCTGGGCGAGCAGATCACCGAGCGCGGTGTCGGCAACGGGATGTCGCTGATCATCTTCGCCGGCATCGTGGCCGGCCTGCCCTCAGCCATCGCCAACGTCTACACGAATACGTTCGTTACCAACCTCTGGCACCCGCTGCAGATGATCATCATTATCCTGATGATGGTGGCAGTGGTGGCCTTCATCGTGCTGGTGGAGCGCGGCGAGCGCCGCATTCCCGTGCAGTACGCCAAGCGCGTGGTAGGACGCCGCATGATGGGCGGCCAGTCCACGCACCTGCCCCTGAAGGTGAACGCGGGCGGCGTGATCCCGGTGATCTTTGCCTCTTCTCTGTTGGCTTTTCCTCTGACCCTGATGAACGTGCCGTTCATCGCCAACAACAAATGGCTGGCCGGGTTGCTCGGCTCCATCCGCAGCGGCGAACCGCTCTACATCATTCTGTTCGTCACGCTGATCATTTTCTTCTCTTTCTTCTACGTCAGCATCATCTTCAATCCAAACGAAGCGGCTGACAACATGCGGAAGTACGGCGGGTTCATTCCGGGTATCCGCCCGGGCAAGAATACGGCCGACTACATGAACAAGATCCTCACCCGGATCACGGTGGTCGGCGGCCTGTACCTGTCGATCCTGTCGCTGATTCCCGAATTGATGATCGGCGGCATCAAGCTCCAGCACCTGCCTCCGGCAGCTCTGGGCAACTGGATCGACGCGAATTTCCCGCGCTGGCTGCTGGACGGCCTGGGTGTGACGTTTGTATTCGGCGGAACCTCGCTGCTGATCGTAGTCGGCGTGGCGATGGATACCGTGAATCAGGTGGAGGCGCAGTTGATCATGCGCCACTACGAAGGCTTTACACCGCGCGCGGGCCGGATTCGCGGCCGGCGCAGCGCGGTTTGACGGTTTTCAGGGGCTCCTCCGCGTTAGAGGAGAGTGCCCGCCTGGCCGGCTTGAGAAAGGCTGGCCAATCGGTGACGATGTGCCAGAACTAGATCGCATGGCGGGTTCATCCCCCAAGGCCCTCATCCTGTTCGGTCCGCCCGGTTCGGGAAAGGGGACGCAGGCGAAGCTGCTCACCAGCTCGCTACGCGTGCCCCACATCTCGACGGGAGACATGTTGCGTGAGCGAGTGGCTTCGGCCGACGAGCTCGGGCGGCAGTTGAAGGAACTGATGCAGGCCGGGCGTCTGGTGCCGGATGAGCTGGTCAACGCGATGGTAGAAGACCGCATCTCGCGGCAGGATTGTGAGCCGGGGTTTATCCTGGACGGCTACCCCCGGACCATCCAGCAAGCCGGTGCGTTGGAAGCCAGCCTGAAGAGGCGGGGCTACCAGTCGGTGGTGATCCACTTGAAAGTGGATTACACTAAGATTATCAGGCGAATAGCGGGCCGCCGGCAGTGTGCCGTTTGCGGAACGCTGTATAACCTGGATTCGAACCCGCCCCGGGTGGCCGAGAAGTGCGATCGCGACGCCGCGGATCTGGTGATCCGTGAGGACGACAAAGAGTCAGTGATTCGCGCGCGGCTGGACGGTTACGAGCGGGATACCAGGCCGGTGCTAGAGTTTTACGCCGCCGCCGGGCAGCCGGTTCACGAAGTGGACGGCAGCGAGGGATCTCCGGAAGAGATTCTTTCGCGCATCCGGGGCGCGATGAGTTTGGCATGATCATCCGCAAGAGTCCGGCAGAGTTGGAGAAGATGCGCAGGGCCGGGCTGCTGGTCCACGAGATTCTCGAGCGCATGCGTGGAATGGTCGCGCCGGGCGTTTCCACCCTGGATCTCGAGGTGGAAGCGGAGAAGATGATGAAGGATGCCGGCGCGAAGTCGGCGTTCAAAGGTTATTATGTGCCGGCGGCCGGAGGGAAGTATCCCTTCGTCCTGTGCACCTCGGTGAATGAAGAGGTGGTTCACGGGATGCCGTCGGCCAAGCGCGTGTTGAAGGCCGGAGACGTGGTTTCCATCGATACCGGGGTCTCGATCAACGGGTACTTCGGGGATTCGGCGGTGACGATTCCGGTCGGCGAAGTGAGCGATGAGGTGAAGCGGCTGTTGCGCGTCACATCGGAATCGCTGGAGATGGCCATCGAGCAGATGCACTCCGGCAACCGGTTGTTCGATGTTTGCGGTGCCGTGGAGCGTCATGTGGTCACCAACGGGTTTACGATCGTGCGCGAATACGTCGGGCACGGCATTGGGACCTCCTTGCACGAGGAGCCGCAGGTGCCGAACTACGTGGACCGCCGGAACGAGAATCCGAGGTTGAAAGAGGGCATGGTGCTTGCCATCGAGCCGATGGTGAATGCAGGCCGGCCCGAGACGAAGGTTTTGTCCGACCGCTGGACGGCGGTGACGAGGGACGGCAGCTTTGCGGCCCACTTCGAACACACCGTGGCGGTCACTGCCAACGGACCATGGGTGCTGACACGCCCGTAGGAAGATCGGCGGCGAGGAACGCGCCGGTTTCCGGAGCAGTGGTTGAGATTCTGCCGGCAGCCGCCTACCGGGTGGAGTTGGCAGATCGCCGGATGGTGATCGCGCACATGGCAAGCGCGGTCCAGCGAGGGTTTGTGCGGCTCCGGCTGCGGGACCAGGTTGAGGTCGAATTAGCGGCTTCTGATCCGGCCCGGGGGCGCATTGTTCGGGTTTTGCCCCGGTCCTAGGGCTTGGGCAGTTCGGAGTTGTTGAAAGGGTACCGAAATGAAAGTCCGTGCATCGGTCAAAAAGATGTGTGACAAGTGCAAGATCATTCACCGCGAAGGCGTGGTCCGGGTGATCTGTGTGAACCCCAAGCACAAGCAGCGGCAGGGCTAGTAGGAGAGAAGAGGAAAGCTATGGCGCGTATCGCAGGTGTGGATCTTCCGGCTCGCAAGCGGGCGGAAATCGGCCTCACTTACATTTTTGGAATTGGGCGCACCCGCGCCAAGTCGATCCTGCACCGTGCGGGGATTGATGCCAACAAGAAGATTGCGGACCTGACGGAAGAAGAAGTCAGCAAGGTCCGTCAGATTCTGGAAGAAGAGGGCGCAGTGGAAGGCGATCTCCGCAAGGAAGTTTCGCTGAACATCAAGCGGCTCATTGAAATGGGTTCCTATCGTGGCCTGCGCCACCGCCGGAGCCTGCCGGTGCGCGGCCAGCGCACACACACGAACGCACGCACCCGGAAGGGCCCGCGTCGCGGCACCGTGGCCAATAAGAAGAAGGCCGGCGTCAAGTAAGCGCCAGGCAGGAGTGAACTGAGCAAGATGGCGAAGCAGCAAGCGAAGGCTAGCAAGAAGAAGTCCTTCAAAAAGAAGGAAAAGAAAAACGTACCGGTGGGGCTCTGCCACATTCAGGCTACGTTCAATAACACCATCGTCACTTTCACTGACCCCCTGGGCAACACGCTGTCCTGGTCGAGCTCCGGCTCGCTGGGCTTCCGTGGATCGCGCAAGGGTACGCCGTTTGCCGCCCAGCAGGCGTCGCTCACGGCCGCCAACAAGGCCAAGGACAGCGGCCTGCGCGTGGTGGACGTTCGGGTGGCCGGTCCGGGTTCGGGCCGCGAATCCGCCGTCCGCGCGCTGGCAACCGCAGGGATTGAAGTGAAGTCGATTCGCGACACCACGCCGATTCCGCACAACGGTTGCCGTCCGCCAAAGAAGCGCCGCGTCTGAGGTTTCGCCCGCAGTTCTCGCTGGAGCTTCGCCTGCAGGCGAAAAAGGCTCTTTGTTTGCCGCGCTTGGCGAGAAACGTGCAAGCGGTACCTCAAACATGTTAGATTTCTAAATGGGCCCGGTGCGGCCAAAACCGACCGGCCCATTTCGTGCGGATGCGGCAGAATGGCGTGTCCGCGGAGTAAGCAGGATGAAAGACGGGCTCCCCCAGCCCGTATGTAAACTGCACCTCGTCAGTAGGTAGTTTGAAGGAGGTCCATTGGCTCGATACATTGGCCCAGTCTGCCGTCAGTGCAGACGCGAGGGCATGAAACTCTTCCTGAAGGGCGCGCGCTGCTATAGCGAAAAGTGCGCCATCGAAAAGCGTAATTTCCCCCCTGGACAGCACGGCAAGGACCGTAAGCCGAAGATCGTCGGCTACGGCTTGCAGTTGCGCGAGAAGCAGAAGGCGAAGCGCTACTACGGCGTGCCGGAAGTCCAGTTCCGAAATCTGTTTGAAAAGGCTGTGCGCCAAAAGGGCGTCACGGGTGAGAACCTGCTGGGCATGCTCGAGCGGCGTTTGGACAACGTCGTGTTCAAGGTCGGCTTCGGCACTTCCCGTGCGATGTCCCGCCAGTTGGTGCGGCACGGCCACATTGCCGTGAACGGCAAAAAAGTCGATATCCCCTCCTACCTGGTTCGCCCGAACGATGTGGTGGAAGTTCGCGAAAAGAGCAAGCAGAACTCCGCCATTCAGGGTGCGCTTGAGGCAACGGCACATCTGCCCGCGCCGAATTGGATTGAGGTGGACCGCCAGGGCCTGAAAGCACGCCTGCTGACCAGCCCCAAGCGGGAAGATCTCGTCCAGATCAAGCTCGAAGAGCAGCTGATTGTCGAGTTGTATTCGAAGTAAGAGGAGCGAGCGATGTTCAAAGGATTCCAGAAACCCAAGCGGCTGGTAGCGAATACCGAGACCCTTACCGAGAGGTACGGCATGTTCACGGCCCAGCCCTTCGAGCGCGGTTTCGGGACCACCATCGGCAACGCACTGCGCCGCGTCCTGCTGAGCTCCATCGAAGGCGCCGCCATTACGGCGGTGCGGATCGAAGGTGTGGACCACGAGTTCAGCCCGATTCCCGGCGTGGTGGAGGATGCGACGGACATCATCCTGAACCTGAAACAGGTTCCTTTCAAGATGATGGACGATGGGGTGAAGACCATCTCGCTTCGGGTCGATCAGGCCGGGGAAGTTACCTCGGCGATGATCGAAACGGGGCCGGATGTCGAAGTCCTGGACCGCAACCTGCACATCGCCACGGTCTCGACGGGCGGTAAGCTCTCCATTGAAATGCGTCTGAAGCAGGGCCGCGGCTACATTTCGCGCGACCGCAACTTCGACGAGGACCTGCCGGTCGGCTACATTCCGATCGACTCGGTGCACTCGCCGGTGCGGAAGGTGAAATATACGGTCGAAGCGGCGCGCCTCGGGCAGATGACCGACTATGACAAGCTGATCCTGGAGCTGTGGACCAACGGTGCCATCAGCCCGCAGGATTCAGTGGGCATGGCGGCCAAACTGCTCAAGGACCACATGTCGATCTTCATCAACTTCGAGGAGACCCCCGAAGTGACGGAAGAGGCGGTGGAACGCCCGGCCGGCCACGTCAACGAAGTGCTGAACCGCAGCGTGGAAGAGCTCGAACTGAGCGTCCGGTCCTACAACTGCCTCAAGAACGCCAATATCCAGACCATCGCCGACCTCGTTCAGAAGAGCGAGACCGAGATGCTCCGGACGAAGAACTTCGGACGCAAGTCCCTCAACGAAATCAAGGAGATCCTCAGCGGTCTCGGCCTCTCTTTCGGAATGCGGATCGACGCGCAGGGCCGGCTTACCGGTCCGGCGCCGGGCTCCGCCGCGCCCCCCGAGGGCGACTTCCAGGAGTTGGGCGAATAATTCAATCCGAGTCAGCCCGCGCCGGCCTTGTGTCGCGAGGGCCTCATAACATCGGAGCCGCCTGCCAGTGGTGGGCGGCGTAAGGGAACCAGGAAATGAGACATAAGAGAGCAGGCTACAAACTCAAGAGGGATACCAGCGCCCGCCGCGCCCTCCTCCGCGGTCTGGTGACCAGCGTGATCGAGAGCGAAGGCGAGCGCATCGTCACCACCGTTCCGAAGGCGAAGGCCGCCAAGCCGCTGTTGGACAAGATCATCACACTCGGCAAGCAGGATACGCTGCATGCCCGCCGCCAGGCGGCCAGCTTCCTCATGACGCCGGCGTCCGTGAAAAAGCTGTTCGATAAGCTCGGACCCC
>JACQZS010000075.1 GCA_016213725.1 Acidobacteriota bacterium
CGCTCTCTTCGAACTCGACTCGCACGGCCCTCGCATCCATCCGCTCGAAGGCCTCCGCACCATCGGCGCCCTGCTGGTCTTCCTCGTTCACTTCCATACCTTGCTCGGTCCCTACTGCGCCGCGCCCTGGACTCGAAACTCTCTCGCCATTCTCGGCGGCGCCGGCAACGGCGGCGTCGATCTCTTCTTCGCCATCAGCGGCTATCTCATCTACCGCCAGTTCATGACCCAGCCCTTCTCCTGGCGGCGCGTCCTCCGGCGCCGCGTCGTCAGGCTCTATCCCGCGTTCCTGACCGTCTACCTCTTCTACGTCATCCAGCGCTCCGCCACCCACCAGCTCCCCGGCCCCGGCAGCCTCCTGGCCAGCCTCCTCATGCTGCCCGGCATCGTCCCGCTCCCGCTGCTCTTCCTTCTGCTCCGTTTGCCCGCCTGGCCCGGCCACCGCCGTGCCGCCCTGTTGTTGGGCGGCTTCAACACCGCCCAGTCCTTCATCTGGGGAGCCGACATCGCACCCATCCATTACTCCTCCGTCCTCACCGCCCTCTTCCTGGGCATCCTCTTCCTCGGCTACTTCGCCCTCTCCAGCCGCGGACCTCTCCAACGCGCACTCTCCTGGGCTCCGCTGCGCTACTTCGGCAACATGAGCTACTCCTACTACCTGCTCCACGGCTCCGTCCTCTATGGCATCAGCCGCATCCTGCCGCGCCTCGGCGTTCCGCCCGAACTCGGCCCGGCCGCCATCGTCGCCCTCGCCCTGGCTGCCTTCGCCTTGACCCTCCCCCCCACCGCCGCGCTCTTTCTCCTGGTCGAACGGCCGCTCGCCTGGAAGCCCAGCTTGCCCTCCGCCCCGCGACAGTGAAACCATATGACGAGTATGTCCGAGCCTTTGCGTGGAATCTTCACGCCCATGCTAGTGCCGCTGGATGCCAACGGCCGCATCAATGAAGCCGAGTTGCGCCGCTTCATCAACTGGCTGATCGAAAAGGGCGTCCATGGCCTCTACCCGAACGGGTCCACCGGCGAATTCACGCGCCTCACCGAGGACGAGCGCCGCGTCATCGCCCGCATCACTTGCGAAGAGGCCAGGGGCCGCGTGCCGGTGCTCGCCGGCGCCGCCGAAGCCAATGTCAAAGAGACCATCGCCGCCTGCGAGCTCTACCACACCTACGGCGCCCGCGCCGTGGCCATCGTCTCCCCCATCTACTACCGGCTGAGCCCGGAATCGGTCTACACCTACTTCCGCGAGATCGCCCTGAACTCGCCCATCGACGTCACTCTCTACAACATCCCGCTGTTTGCCAGCCCCATCGATCTCAATACCATCCGGCGCCTGTCGGAGCTGGCCAAGATCGTCGGCATCAAGGACTCCTCCGGCGACGTCGCCTTCATGATGCGGATGATCGCCGCCATCCGCCCCAACCGTCCGGACTTCACCTTCATGACGGGCTGGGACTGCGTCCTCATCCCCATGTTGCTGGCCGGCGCCAACGGCGGCACCAACGCCGCATCGAACGTCGTGCCGGAGCTGATGCGCAAGCTCTACGACCTCTTCCAGGCCCGACAGCTCGACGACGCCATGAAGCTCCAGCACCGCATTCTGGAACTCTTCGACCTGATGCTCAACCCGTTCGAGTTTCCCGACGGTTTCCGCGCCGGCGCCGAGATGCGCGGCTTCAACTTCGGCCTGCCGCGGCAGCCGCAAAGCGAAGCGCAGAAGGCGGACCGGGCGGCATTGAAATCCACGTTGCAGTGCCTGCTCTCCGAGACCGGCTTCGTCGACGCTCCGGCGGCGGGCTGTGCGCCCAGAACCGGCAACGTGCAGCAGGACAAGCTGGAGCAGCTCGTCCATGAAGTGATGGAGTCGCTGCGGGCGAAGGGCATGCTGTGAGCCGTGCGCTGGGATTCATTGAAGTGGCCGGCTGGTCCACCTCGATGGTGGTGCTGGACGCGCTCGAAAAGGCCGCCAATGTGCGGCTGCTGCAAGTGGAGCTGAACGACCTCGCCGGCTCGATGATGAAGATCACCGGTCCGCTGGGCGACGTGAAAGCCGCGCTCGAAGCCGGCCGTTCCATGGCGGCGCAGTTGAGGGTCAACTGCGTGACCGACGTGATCCCCAACCCGGAAGAGCGCTTCCGGATAGCGTGGGACGCGAAACCCGAGTTCAATCCGCTGATGGAGCAGGCGGTGGTGAAGACCCCCGGCGCGGGGATCAAGGAGATCAATATGAGCGAGCAGGCTGGATTCGCAGTCGGACTGATTGAGACGCAGGGCTTCACGGCGGTGTTCGAGGCGATCGACACGGCCTGCAAGGCGGCCAACGTGGAAGTGCTGGCCCGCGAAAAGCTGGGCGGCGGCTACATCACCGTGGTGATCAAGGGCGACGTGGCGGCGGTGCGCGCCGCCGTTGAGGCCGGCAGCGCGAAGGTGAACGGGCTGGGCAAGCTCATCGCCGCTCACGTGATCCCGAGCCCTACCGCGGCGGTGCTTTCGCTGCTGCCGAAGTAGGCCAGGGATAGTCGAGCGAGCCCGCGCCCGCATCCATCGGCCCCGGGGGCAACTGCTTCTGCCAGGCCAGAGCCTTGGCCGCCATCGCTTCCACGCGCTTCGGCTGCGCGGCAGCGAGGTTCATCGCTTCGCCCGGGTCGCGCGGAATATCGTACAACTCCAGACGCGAGCGGTCGGGATTCATCAGCAGCTTGTGATCGTCGGAGCGCAGCGAGAGGATCGGGCTGCGGTTCTGATAGTAGCCCGCGATCTGGAAGCGCCACTCCCAATACAGGTCCGTGCGGCGCGGCCGCGGCTGCCCTTCGAGCACATCGTTCATCTCCTCGCCGTCGGGCTTCGGCAGCGCCTCGGCGCCGGCAACGCGAGTGAGTGTTGGCGCAAAGTCCACGGCGCTGAGCACGCTGGTGGCGTCCACGCGGCCGGGAGCGATGCGCCCCGGCCAGCGCGCGATGAGCGGCAGCCGCACGCCGCCCTCATAGAGGCTGCGCTTGCGGCCGCGGAACGGGCCGGGTGAGCCCACGCCGCTGTGCGCGGCGTTCACGATGTGGATGTCTTCGGGGCCGTTGTCGGAGCTGAACAGGACGAGGGTGTTATCGGCCTGGCCCATCTCTTCGAGCCGGGCGAAGAGCCGGCCCAACTCGTCATCGAGGTTCTTGAGCGAGGCGTTGTAGATCTGCCAGGCGCCCTTGTACGGCACGTGCGGGCCGGGCTGCAGGTTGGCGAACGGCGCCAGCTGCTCCTCGGTGGGCGCCAGCGGCGCGTGGGGCAGAAGGGTCCAGAGCTGTGCGTAGAAGGGCTGGGACTTCTGCTTGCCGATGAAGTCGAGAGCGTTGTCCACGATCCAGGCGGTGGACCGGGCGCGGAAGCCGGCGTCCATCTCCTTCCAGCGGGTCTCGCTGGAGCTGACGCTCATGTGATGGTCGAAGCCATACTTGCCGGGCAGCGGGGCGTCGGGGGTATTGCCGAGGTGCCACTTGCCGAAGTGGGCGGTGGCATAGCCGGCGCGCTGGAGGGAGCGGGCGAGCGTGGGCGTTTCCGGGTCCAGCCAGTCCGGCATGGCCCGCTTCTCGTTGCCGGCGTGGTCGAGCATGAGGTGGCCGTGCATGCGGTGGCGGGCCGGGAAGTGGCCGGTGGTGAAGGCGGTCCGGGAGGGCGAGCAGACCGAGCCGTTGACGTAGAACTGGGAGAAGACGACGCCCTGCGAGGCGAGCCGGTCCAGGTTGGGTGTGCGGCAGCGGCGGTTGCCATAGCAGCTGAGATCACCCCAGCCGAGGTCGTCGGCGAGGATGAAAAGGATGTTGGGCTTCGGCGGCTTGGGCGGAGCCGCGAACGCGGAGAATGAGGTTGCGAGGAAGTTGCGGCGGTTCATAGGGACGTCTCTTTGCGGATGGCCTTGGGGTGGTTCCAGACCTCGGGCTTGATTCGCATGCCGAAGCCGGGGAGGTCTGGAGCTTCGATGTGGCCGTCGCGAGGCATGAGCGGGTTTTCGAGCATGAGGGGCCAGTCGTGCTCGTAGAAGCGCTGGCAGCTCTCCTGAATCCACAAGTTGGGCATGGCGGTGGAGAGGTGCGTGGATGCGTAGAAGAGCAGCGGGCCGCCGGCGGTGTGCGGCGCGAAGGGCAGCTGGTGGGCGTCGGCCATGGCGCAGATCTTGCGGCCCTCGGTGAGGCCGCCGCACCAGCAGACGTCGAACATGACGAACCTGGCGGCGCGGGCGTCGAGCATCTGCTGGAACTGGAGTTTGCCGGCGATGCGCTCGCTGATGGTGAGCGGCAGCGAGGTGGCCTCGGCGAGCTGGCGGTACTGAGTGTAGTTGCCGGGCATGAGCATATCTTCGAGCCACATGGGCTTGAAGGGCTCCAGCGCCTTGGCGATGCGGACGGCGGAGGCGAGGTTCCAGTAGGAGTGGAACTCCATGAGAATCTCGATGTCCATGCCGAAGGCGTCGCGCAGGATCTGGACGGGTTTGAGGGCGGCGTCGATCTGCTGCTGGGTGATGTACTGATGGCGGTTCTCGCGGGCGGCGCCGTCGAAGGGCCAGATCTTGATGGCGCGGATATTGTGCTTCGAGATCAGCTCGCGCATGATTTTGTCCGGCTCTTTGATGAAGTCGAACTTATGGGGGAAGCAGGTGTTGTAGAGGCGGACGCGGGGGTTGGCTTTGCCGCCGATCAGGCGATAGACGGGGGCGTTGAGGGCGTTGCCGAGGAGGTCCCAGAGGGCGAGGTCGATGGCGGAGAGGGAGCGGATTTCGGCGCCGCCGGCGATTTGGAAGTCGAGGGTGAGATAGAGATCGGCCCAGATGCGTTCGATATCACGGGGATCTTTGCCGAGCAGGGACTTGGCGAAGTGGTTGTGGAGGATATCGGCTTCGGCGGAGCTGCGGGGATAGGTTTCGCCGATGCCGGTGACGCCGGAGTCGGTGTGGATTTTGAGCCAGGTCCAGTGGGGCCAGAAGGGGACTGCGTCGCGATCGGGCCAATAGACGGTTTCGAGCCTGGTGATGCGCATGGGGCTGGCGGCGCGGGCGGCGGCGGCCAGCAGGGGCAGGAATGCGCGGCGGGAGAGCACGGCTACTTCAGCTCCTGGAGATGGGATTTGGCTTCGAGGTGGTAGGGGTTGAGAGTGAGGGCCTTTTGGAATTGGGCTTTGGCCTGGGGTGTGTTCTTCAAGCCGAGGTAGCCGAGGCCGGCGATGTAGCCGGCTTGGGCGGCACGTTGCCTGGGGGAACGGGCCTCTCCGAACTTGGCGAAGAACTCGTTTTGCGTGCCGCGGTTGGCGGCGGTGGCGGTATCGATCAACTGCTGATAGAGCTTGCGGGCTCGGGCGGCCTGGCCCAACTTCTCGAGCGACCTGGCCTGGTAGTAGAGGAGGGCGGCTCCGGAGTCGATGCCGGGGTGGGGGTTTTCTTCGCTGCCCAGCAGGGCCTCGGCGGCGGCCTCATATTCCTTCTTGGCCTCGGCGGGGCGCTGGAGGGCTTCAAGGGCCTGGGCGGTGTAGTAGTGGGCTTCGGCGTAGCGGCCGCCGCGGAAGCCGCGGGTGACCTCGATGTTGTCGGGGTATTGGGTGGACTTGAGGTAGTCGGCGAGGGCTGCGGAGTAGTTCTTCCCGGCCATTTTGCGTTGGCCGCGGAGGAGGTGGGCGTCGGTCCAGGCGTCCTGGACGTTGAAGCGGGCGCCGCCCTCCCAGAGGTGGAAGTGGCGCTGGGAGAGGATGGCGATGGCGTCGTCGTACTTGCCGGTGAGGTTCTGCAGGGTGACGACGCGGCTCATGGCGTCGTCGCGCTTCCTGGCGGTTTCGGCGTGCTGGTCGAAGAGGGCGACGCGTTTGGCGACGGGCACTTGGGCGAACTCGTAGAGGCGGTCCAACTCGAAGAGATACAGGGCGTCTTCGGAGTTGGCTTGGATCGCCTTTTCGAGGGCGGTGATGGCTTTGGGCACTCCGTTGTCCTGGCGGGCGTAGGCGACGGCGAGGTTGCGATAGGCGACGGCGAGGGTGGGATCGAGAGCGACGGCCCTTTCCCAGAGTTTGACGGCTTCGGCGGGTTGGCGGTCGTAGAGGAGGAGGCCGAGGTAGTAAGGCGGACGGGGGTCGGAGGAGTTGGCGGCGATGGCGGCGCGGAGGGGATCGACGGCCTCAATCTGGAAGGGGAACACGTAGTCGATGGGCATGGCGGAGCCGCGCTTGAAGTGGGCGGCGGCGGTTTGCGCCTGGCCGTTGACCTGCATCAGGTAGCCGCGGAAGTAGTGCACGAGGGGCGATTTGACGGGCATGCGGTCCAGGAGAAATTCGGCCTCTTTGCGCAGGCCGGCGTAGAGACAGGAGACGGCGAGTTCCAGGGCTTCGTTGGGCATCTTCGTCGCGATGACCGCCAGTTCGGAGGCATCAGAGAAGCCGCGGAGGTCGATGGGGTCGATGGCGCGGATCTGCTTGCGGAGGGCGGCGGATTCACTGCCCATGCCGTTGCGCATGAGGATTCCGGATTTGAGGAAGAGGGCCCTCGTATTCGCGGCGTTCGTGATCAGAGAACGGTCAACGTACGTTAGGGCTTCGTCCAGCTTGTTTTGCTGGCCTTTGATTTCGGCGATCTGGTAGTAAGAGGCGGCGGACCAGGCGTAGTTCCAGGCGGCTCGCTGGAACCAGGTCTCGGCTTCGTCGAGTTTGTGCTGATACTTCAGGGCGAGGCCCAGGTAGTAGAGGGCGTCTCCGTCCTTGGCCCTGGTGTAGTTGGCTTGGAGATGGTTGGCGGCCTTGCGGAGCAGGGCTTCCGCTTCTTCGAATTGGCCTCGCTTGATTTTGAGAATGGCCAGGGCGGTGTTGTTTCTTATGTCCGCTGGATCTCGCTTCAGGGCCTCTTCGTAGTAGGGGTCGGGCTCGAGGGAGGGATTGTGGAACTGCTCGAGACGGAGACCGGTGAGGTAGAGGTCTTCGGTGGTTTTTATTTTTGTTGGTTCGGCGGGAGGGATTACTGAGGGGGGGAGTGGGGGCTTCACTGGGGGCGCGCTTTGGCCCGTCACCCCGGTCTGACGTCCGGGGGAATCCGCGCTTTGGCCCGTCACCCCGGACTGGCGTCCGGGGGAATCCGCGCTTTGGCCCGTCACCCCGGACTGGCGTCCGGGGGAATCGGTGTATGTGACGAGGGTGCGGTTGTTGGCGGTTAGGGTGGCGGTCAGACCCTCGCTTTGCTCGGGCTTGGGGATGGTTACGGTGATGGGGGGGGCGGGGTCGATGTCGATGAGCTTGGTGAAGAGTTCGCGCTCTCCGGATGTCAGGGTGGCGCGGGCCTGTTTGAAGGACGATGTGGCGTGGAAGCCGAGGTGGATCTGGTTGTCTTTGACTTCGAGGTTGACAGCGGCGTCTCTGGTGGCGTTGCTGGTGCCTCCGATGGCTTGGAAGGGATACCAGTATTCGGTGATGGATTTGGTTTCGTAGGGCTGGAGCCAGGAGTAGTCGGGTTGATTGTCGGACCAGGCGCCGACCATGAGTTCGAGATAGGGGCCGTCGGTGTCTGAGAGGATCTTGTCCCAGAGGCGGCCTCCGGGGCCGGTGCCCCAGGTGAAGAACTTCTTGCCGGGGACCTGGTGGCGATCGGCGACGTGGAGGGTGCCGGCACGCTTGCCGTGATCGTAACCGGCGAGCCAGTCGTCGGTGTCGTTCCAGGCAAACATGGAGATGGAAGAGGGGTGATTCTTCCACATGGAGACGTCTACGCCCTTGGTGAAGTCGATGCCGTTGTAGACGGAGTCTGCGATGGGCCAGCGGGCGAATTCGCGTTTGGCGTGCTGGGTGGCAAAGTGGGTGGCGGGGGGGAAGATGACCTGGTAGTTGTCGTTGGTGTGGACGGCGACGTTGGCGAAGTAGAGGAGCGAGTTCTGGGCAGGTGTGGTGTTGAGGGCGGTGACCTTGGCTTCGAGGAGAGAGGAGCCGGGGCGGAGGGTGAGGGTGACGGCCCAGCGGAGACGGTCACGCAGTTCCATTTCGCCGACGGCGATGGACTTGGAGCCGTCGGGGTTTTCGAATTTTCGATAGAGGATGGGCATGAAGGAGGAGGCGCGGTGGTGGTGGGGGATGTTCCATTCGACGCCGCCGGAGATCCAAGCGCCGAGCATGCCGATGAGAGCGGGCTTGATGACGGACTGCTTGTAGAAGAAGTTGTAGCCGTTGGTCTTGTCGACGGCTTCAAAGATGCGGCCGCCGAGCTCGGGCAGGACGCAGACCTTGATGTATTCGTTCTCGAGGCAGACCTGGGTGTAGGTCTTGTTCTCCTTGACGTCAGTGAGGGTGTCCTGGAGGGCGTAGGGGTAGACCATGCCTTTGGCGCCCTGGTAGGTGCGTCCGGTGTAGAACATGGGGTTCTTGTCCGGGGGCCCGGCGAGGTAGGTGGGGATGGTGATGGGGCCTTCGGTGAGAGTGACCTGGGCGGGGAGGGTGGAAGCGCTGAGGACGAGGAGAGCGAGAGTGCGGGGAGACATGCCTAGTGGGCAGTATATTACCTCTTTCGGCGACGGCTCCTGCTTTGGCCCGTCACCCCGGACTGACGTCCGGGGGAAATTGACGGCGGCGCTGTCGGCGCGACCAATTACTGGGGCCATAGGGGGCGGCCTCCGTTCCAGGGTTGGTGTTCGTCAGTGGAGATGGAGTCAATGAGTTCGCGGGTAAAGATCTGGTGGCCAGAGGCGGTGAATTCGCAGAGAAATTCGCGGCGGAAGGCGGATTCACCGATTAAGAGCTGCTGGTGATCGAGAAATTCCTGAGAAATGCGGCGGCAATCGCGGGCGGTGACTTTGAAGCGCTGCCAGGGGAGTTCGTGGTTGTGCCACTGGTCATAGAAGAAGCCGATTTGCGGTCCGGCGGAGCTGATGAGCCAGAGATGGCCATCGGTGGCGGCGAGGGAGCCGGTGAGAACCTCAAACATCTCTTCGGGGACGATGGCGGCCTCCTCGAAGATGAGGAGGTGAGCTGGGTAGCCGCGGTTGTTGTCGACGACGCCGGGAAGTCCGACGATGCGGGAGCCGTTGGGGAGGGCGACGGAGTGAGGGTGGATGCCGTCGGATTTGGGCTGAATGTTGAGGAGCCTCAGGTAGGAGTGGATGAGGCGGATCCACTCGGCGGCGCGGCGTTCGACGGGGGCGGCGAGGAGGGTGAGGGTGTTGGGGTTGGTTAGGGCGAAGTGGAGGGCTTTGATGGCGGCGAGGGTGGATTTGCCGAATTGACGGGTGCAGAGGAGGATGAGGCGGTGGGCGGGGGAGTCGAGGATTTGGGCCTGTTTGGGGTCGGGGGTGAAGTTGAGGGATTCGGTGGCCCAGGTGGAGACGGGCGACTTCGCCCAGGCTTCGGCCTGCGCCGAGGCGCCGGCGGACGAATCGGCACCCAGGCGCCCGGGTGAATTTGCGCTTTGGCCCGTCACCCCGGACTGGCGTCCGGGGGAATGGGGGTAAGGGCGGCAGGGCCAGCGATGCATGGTCAGGCGGCCTCCGGGGCTTGGGTTTCAGGGTGGAAATCGGGCTGAATTTGGGTTTTTTCTGGGTTTTCCTGGGTTTCGGCGGGTTCCTCCGAGAAGTCAAGTTGTTGAAACATATGGGTGTCCTGGGTTCGCTCCGGCGATGGCAATTTTTCCCGCAAAACAGAGAGGGCGGCGAGGGTTTCCGAGCGGGCGCGGATCAGTTTGTCGATCTGCAACTGGGAGAAGTGGAGGGAGCGGGAAGAGTCGGCGGCCTCGCGGTAGGCTTGGGCGAGGCGGATGGGTTCGGAGCGGCGGAAGGGCTGGAGCCGATCGTCGGAGGCCTGGCGGGCCATGGTGATGTTGAGGAGGTTGGCCTGTGCGGTGCGGGAGCGGATGAGGGACCAATCGATGGTGGATAGTTCGCGGACGAGGTTGTGCTCGTAGGGGTCGCGCGGCTCAAAGCGGCGCTGGTAGGCAGCGTGGAGGCCTTCGAAGGCATCGGCGTCCTCGTTGTCGAGAAGGACGGCGTGGTTGGCATAGACGCCATGGACGAGGCCATTGCGCGAGGACTTGAGTTTGCCGGCGGCGGTTGTGGGTCCGCGGGACTTGGCTCCATTGATGCGGGCCTGTTCGGCCCTGGTGTTGTTCGATTTGGTTTGTTCGCACATGGTATTCCACCCGCTCAAGAGGATAGAGGGGGTGGAGGGAACAGCCGGTCCGGGGCCGGGGTGAGGGGGAAGGTGGAAGTGGTTGGTGGACAAGGGGTTGTGGGGGACGAAGTTTTTTTCGCAGAGGCGTTACTCGCATTCCTGGGCCAGGTGTTGGGCGGGATAGAGGCTTTGGGCCAGGCCAGCGGTGGCGGCGGCCGGGATGACGATCTGGTTCTTGGACAATAGGGTGACATCGATCATCGCTTTACACTACACGGTGAAGTAAAGCGGGTGGAATTGGTGCGGGGTGAGCGCTGCTGGCGTGGGAGATTGGGGCGGGCTCAGGAGGTTTTGAAGAAGGCTGGGAAGGAGGTTACGACGCGGGCGGGGGAGGAATGAGGATTTGCGTCCGCGTGGATTCTGAGCGGAACGGCAGCAGATAGGAACGAGCTACCGGGGATGGAATCGGCTCTTGTTGGGCTACTGGAGGCACAGGAGAGGTGCCTACTCCTGACTCCGGCCGGCTTGCGGTGACGAGCATCCCGGTGGGGACAGGTTGGCTTCCATGCGCCTGCATGGCGGCGCGGGGCGAGCAGGGGTTGTGGTTGAGACAGAAGCCGGAGGCGCTGGAGGCGCTGAGGGAGCAGGCAATGAGCCAGGGCGCCGAATCTTCCAACCGGATCGAAGGGGTGCCGGTGCCGGCCGACCGGCTGCGGCCGCTGATGCAGGGTGGGGCCAAACCGCGCGACCGTTCCGAGGAAGAGCTTGCGGGTTACCGGCGGGCGCGGGAGTGGAGCAAGTGGGCGGTCAGGGTGGCAGCTCGGCTGTAGGCAATGCTAATTTGGCCGGAATTGACGGAATCAGCTTACTACGAGGCGGACGGGCTTGCCCACGCGGCTGAGCATTTCGACGAGCGTGTCGATGGTGAACTTGGCTGTTTTCTTGTTCACGACATCGGAGACTCGCGGGCGCGAGACCATGAGGATCTCGGCAGCTTCGGCCTGCTTCAGATGATGGTCGGCGATCCAGATGGACAGTTCTTCCATGAGCTGCTGCTTGAGGCGGCGGGTGTCGTTGATCTGCTTGCGGGAAGCGGCCTGCAAACGCCTGGCTTCAGTGGGCGAGAAACCCAATTCCAGGTAAAGGTTTGCGCCGGGCTTCGTCACATGCCGGACTTCGGTGTCGATTTTCATTGCTCGTTCCTCCTGGCACGGGCAACCGCCTGGTAACGGGCCGCTGCAATGGTCTGATCCGACCGGCGGGTTGATTGACTTTTCTTCTGGAAGCAGTGAAGTACGTAGATCGCTTCCTCAAACTTGGCAACGTACATCACGCGGAATGCGCCGGAAGCATCTCTGATGCGAATCTCCCTGGTCCCTGGGCCCACGACATCAAAGGGCTTCCAATCTGCTGGCTCCAACCCCGCCTGAACTTTCGCCAACTGAAAGCCGGCCTCCTTGCGAGCTTCTTTGGGGAAAGCGAGCAGATCTTTGTAGGCGGAGCCTAGCCAGCGGATTTCCTTTTCGTCAGGCACACCCACAGCGTGTACAAAATAGTATACACGAGGCTGAGGCGGGACAGCTCCGAGAAAACGCCTAAGTTTCGCTGGCGGACTGGGTTTCCGGCCATTCCCGGCAACATTCGAAGGAAGTGGGAACGCGATGCGGATTGATGCGGCTTTGAACCAGATAGAATCGTGTCGTTGAATGGAGGCGAAGAGTGATCAGTAATCTCACGAAACTGGTGGACGTCGTTCACGCGGAGGAGATTGACGGCTGGAACGCTGAGAACAGGAAGGTGTTCGAAGGCCTGTTCGGGGCGGATGGCGGGCGATATCGCAGAGAAGCGGAAAAGGTAGTGCGACTGCGTGCTCCGGAGATGAGTGGGGACGCTGGAATCCCGTTCGCCGCCTACATTCACGAGCAGAGTGCGACTTCCGGAGCTTATGGGGGAATGGACTTGTCCCCAATTGGAGATGATTCAGCGTCTGAATTCCGCCGCTGGGATTCAGATTGCAGAAGATGCCGCCGAGCGGCGGCCGAGTTTTCCGATGGGGACTCTGCGTAATGATGCGGCGGTGAAGGCGTTTGAAGAATGCATGGAGTGGGCGATCGGGCTGGTGCAGTGTGGGAACTGATGGAGGGGCTGGAGCCAAGGAGTTGTGGCGTTCGTAGCGCTTGACTCTGAGATCTCAAGCGAAAGGTCCGAAGTTTGCGATGAAGATCCTTTCGTGGAACATCATGCAGGGCGGCGGCAAGCGGTCGGGGGAGATCGTGGCGGCGATTCGACGGCATGGGCCGGACGTGATTGCGCTGACGGAGATCACGGCTGGGTCGGTCGAGAGGCTGGTGCGGTCCTTGAAGAGTGACGGGTGGGGGGAGGCGTTCACGACAGATCCGCGCGGACGCGAGTATGGGATTTGCGTGCTGTCCCGAACTCCGATGCGACAGTTGGCGAGCCAGAACGAGATGCCTTGCGGGGGCCTGCGCTGGCTGGAGGTGGAACTACCAGCGCACGGGTTTACGTTGGGGGTGGTTTACATCCTGCCTCGCGCAGGGAAGGAGCGCCCGCTGAAGGAGCGGGATTGGGACGCGCTGCTGAAAGCGGCAAAGCTGCGGAAGGAGCGCCCATATTTGTTCATGGGGGACTGGAATACGGGCCGTCACCGGGTGGACGAGGTGGGCAGCGTAGTGCCCTGCTCCGATAAGTTTGTGGATTTGGGGGCGTCGGGTTGGATCGACGTCTGGCGGAATTTCCACGGAGAGAGAAGGGAGTTCACGTGGTACAGCCGGATGCGCGGAGGCGTGCTGGGCAACGGATTCCGGCTGGATCATGCGTTCAGCTCAGCCCCTCTTGCGCCTCGGCTGAGAGGGTGCCGGTATTCACACGCGGAGCGTGAAGCGGGGAGTTCCGACCACTCGGTGATGCTGGTAGAGGTGGAGTGAGGGCCTCGGCCTGATTTCCCGCTGCTGAAAAGGCGCGGAACGAAAGACGGCAGAGCGTTTGCGCCAGCCGGGGACTAGTCCGGGCTCAGTGCGGAAGAGGAGGGCTGGCTGGGCGGGCCACGGTTACGGGATGTGAGCGTTAGGCGGGCGCGGGCGGCGGGCTGGGGGTTCATGGACCAGGGAATTGGTGTTGGCGGGCGTCACGCCCAAGGGCTTGCAGTAGGATTCGGGGCGGAAGGGGAGTTGGCCATGGGCGTCGGTGGAGACGGTGAAGCGCACTCCCAGTTCGGCTAGGGGCTGGAGGTCGGCGATCATGGCTTCGCGGCAGGCGGGATTCTCCATGCAGTGGCCGGATTCCGTCGCAATTTCTATGTAGATGGAACGGCCGAGCAGGAGGTCAGCCAACTCGCGCTGCTCGCCGGGCTGAAAGAAGCGGTACTGCGCGGTCGTGATGGAGGAGACGGGCGGCCGTCCCGTTGGGCCGTTCGTTCGAGGTTTTCGACTCGCTCGACCTGGGCGAGCACGTCCATCTCTCTGCCGGTGTCGAGCTCTGTGCCGGTGTCGAGTTCGTCCTCGGAGACCTCCCAGGCCGTGAAGACGGTGAGGCCGCGCCGCTCCCTGGCCTTGGCGAAGTCGCGCAATAGGGCCTGGCGTCCGGCAGGCCCCATGGGGAGCGGGTGAAGATGGCCAGGAAGTTGAGGATCACGCAGGACGGAGTGTCGAGACTGGAGCAACGGAGCTGCCTGCTGCTCTCCACGCTGAGGAAAGCCGTGCGGGCCATGGGTGGCCAACTGACACTGGTGGTGGAGGTTCCGGACCGCGGGCCGGTGGTGCTGTCGGGGATCGCAGAGGAGCGGTGAAGGCAACTTGCCCGCGAACTAGGGCGGCACCGGAGATCGGGAGGCAAAGGCGGGAGATCGATCATACCAGGGATCGATGGAAGAGGCTGAAGGAGGTGCCGGGAGGAGAGAAAGACCGGAAGTGGTGCGGGCAAAGGCGCATGGGCTGCCCGGAAGGGGGAGCCAGGATGCGCGAGATTTGCTGTCTCTTGTCAGCCGGTGAGGCTGCGTCGCCGGTCCCCTTACTTCCCTGGATTGAGTCGCATGCGCCCGGCCGTCTTCCTCCGTTCGCGGGGTTCCTGGACCGCCGATCCGAGCTTTCGTCCGGCATTGCGGACACACCGCGGGAGGAGCCAGCAGGGGCGGCGGCACTCGAAAAGGTGCCACCGAGATCTGGTTGACCGCTCCCGGCCGCGCTTTTCGCCCGGGAACTGCGAGCCGGAGCAGTGGGGAACCCCGCCGCCGGTGGCCGAGCAGGGCGGCCTCATCCCGGGACCCGCACCGCTTTCTGCGCATGGGCAGCCGACTAATGGCCGCACCGGCTTCGGACGATGTCTGTAGTAATGGCGACAAGCACAGACGACCTGTCAACGCTGAGCGACGCGGACGTGCTTAGCCTGCAAATCCAAAGCCGGAATTGGCGTAGAGATCTCCGGCACACCCTGGCCGAGTTGGTAGACCGCCGGATGGCGAAGCAGATCAGTTACGAGGAGTACACTGCCGGCCGTCAAGCCGCAAAGGAGCAGCGGGAGGAGTGTGAGGAGCGGGTCGCGGCACTGAACGCGGAGGTGAGGCGGCGGGATCTCCAGGGGGTGTGATGGCGCCGCTGACACGGGGAACGGTCCCGCAACAGCGAGTCGGCCAGGCAATGGCGAAGGACTTGGCGTTCACCAGGGAATACCCGCCACTGCTCACTGCGCACCTTCGTGCTGAGACTCCAGGCTCCACTCACTTTCAGCGGCCCCGCGATGCTGCCTGAGCAAATAGATGCCCCCGTCGTCCGTACGCACCCTGAAGTAGGCGTCGTCCGGCCCGTACCACTGGTCGATCACCTCCTCCACCATGTGGTCGACGTCACCCACCCGGAACCGGATCGGGCGCTCGTCGCCTTTGTGACCGGAGTAGCAAGTGACGGAGAGGCTCATCTCCAAGGGGTCTCCATCGTCTGAGTGTAAGCCTCCGGCGTCCCGCAAGCCATCCAAATTGCCCTGCCCCGCGAAGACCGTACGAAGACGACCAGGATTTCAAATGGGGCAAAGGCGAACGGAAACATCCGTTCCGAGCAGGCGGATCCGCGGACACTCCGACCCCTTGCACAGATCCGCGCCTCGGACGTTCTCGAGCCGCTCGCGCGGAGAGCTCGCGCGGAGAGATGATGCGGCAGGCGGCTCCGGCGGACGCAGTTCGCGGGGCGCCGGAGACAAGGAACGACAAAGGCCGGCCCGGTTTCAGAAGCTGAGCCGGAGGCCGAGCTGGATGGAGCGGGGCATGTTGGCCTGAGTCAGGGTGGTGACGCCGAACAGGCTGGAGGTGGCGGTCATGTTCGGGTTGCCGAAACGGGGGGTATTGAAGGCGTTGGAGGCGTCCGCCCGGAGATCGAAGCTGAGATGCTCCATGCGGAACGTCTTCCACAGGGAGAGGTCCACGCTGAGCGGAACCCAGACCCGGTTGCTGCCCCATTGCGGATTCGGCACGGTCTGCAGGGTGAAGGGTTTCTGGATGAGCCAGGCCACGGCCTCGGTGGGGCTCGAGCAGTTCTGGCGCGTGTTGTTGTTGTAGTTGAACGTGCAGGTATTGAAACGATGCTGGAGGGTGGGATTGGGGATGCCGGGATCGAGACCCGTGGACCAGGCCCCGCTGGTATCGAGGATGGTGCCGGCACGCCACTGGCCGAAGCCCGCGATGTTCCAGCCGCCCAGCAGGGTCTTTTTCAAGCCGGACTGCTTGTTAAAGAACGGGAGGGCGTAGGTGCTGTTGAGGTTGATGAGATAGGGCTCGGCGCCCGAATCGCGGGCGATGAACTGCCCGACGGCGTCCAGGCCCGAGTTCAGGTAACTGGTGTGGGAGGTGCCCTTCTGCATGGTGGCGGTGAAGAGGACGGTCAACCCGGACGAGACGCGCTTTTCCAATTGGATCTGCATCGAATCGTAGCGGACGGTGCCGATGTTGCGCACGCTCTCGGTGATGCCGGTGAACTGCGTATAGGGCAGGAGAGACTGTTGCAGAGTCATCTTCGCGCCGTTGAGCGAGGTGCCTGGCAGGAGGCCCGCGTAGGGGTTGTTCACCTGGACGGCGGTGAGGTTGGCGCCGTTGGTGAGGTACTGCTCGTAGGTGACGGTGTTGATGTTGCGCGAGGTCGGCATGTTGGCGGCGCGGCGGCCGTTGTAGGAGACCTGCAGGACGGAGCGGAAGGGGAGCTGATACTGAATGCCGGCGGAGAAGGTCTGGCTATAGGGGACGGCGCGTTCGGGCCAGAGGTAGGAGATGCTGCTGCCGGCGTTGGTGAGCAGTCCCTTGGATTTGCCCATCGGCTGGAGGATGCCGGTGGGGAAGGGGTTAGAGAGCATGCCGCAAGCGGCGCCGGAGCAATTGGGGGTGGTGAGGGGGATGATGCCGGCGTCGGCGACGGAGATGCTGGGGCTGGTGGTGATGCTGTAGCCGGTGGTGGGGCCGAAGTCGGCGGTGGGGTCGTAGGCGATGGCCCACCCGCCGCGGACGACGAACTGCGAGCTGATCTGATAGGCGAAGCCGGCGCGCGGCCCGAAGTTGTTCCAGTCGCGTTTGTAGGCGAAGCGGTTGCCGCTATCGGCAAAGAGCAGGCCGCCTTTCACCATGGGGCCGGCGGGGGCGAGGGCGGTCTGGGTGGAGGGATCGAAGCCGATGACCTGGCGGTCGAAGCGGTCGGTAATGGGGGCCTCGTACTCCCAGCGCAGGCCGAGGTTGAGGGTGAGCTTACGGGTGACGCGCCAGTCGTCCTGGAAGAAGACGCCGAAGTAGCGCTGGCCCTGGGCGGGGAAGTTGTTGTAGACGCTGCTGACGGCGCTGGGGTAGCCGAGGAGGAAGGAGGCCAGGCCGTCGCCGGAGGAGGCAGTGGCGACATTGGGGTCGGCTCGAGTGAAGGCGGCCGAAGTGCTGAGGCTGAAGGTGGGGTTGGGACTCGACTGGTTGTTGAACATGACGCGGGCGTCGCCGCCGAAGCGGAGCGAGTGATCGCCGACAA
>JACQZS010000076.1 GCA_016213725.1 Acidobacteriota bacterium
GATGAAGAAGCGATCGTGCTGATGCAGTTCCAGCGGGCCTACCAGGCATCAGCGCAATTGGTAAAGACGCTGAATGAAATGACGGAGACCACGATCAACATGATCCGGTAGTGTGTTCGGGCGCAGGGCGCAGGGCGCAGGGCGCAGGGCGCAGGCCGCAGGATGGAGGCCGTCCGGCGGGTTTTGGCGCGTGGAGCATTGGGAAGCAGGCAAGGAGGGTTGGCAAGATGGTGAATCAGATCGACAGTCGAGGCAACGCTTTCCTGGATGGGCTGCGGGACTTGAACCGGCGGTTGATGAAAGTGGAGCGGCTGGTGGCGGGCGGGAAGCGGGTGGAAGCGGCATCGGACGATCCGGATGCCGTTTCGAGTCTGATGAGTGCGAAGTCGGACCTGGCCCGGCTGCAGCAGACCAATGCGAACCTGTCGCGGTTCAAATCTGAGGTGGATGCGGCCGAGGGGGCTCTGCAACAGGCGACAAAGCTGTTCGATCGCGTGCGGACGTTGGGGATGACCGGCGCCAGCGGAATTCAGACGGAGCTGACTCGCCAGGGGATTGCCGGGGAGATCGGCGCATTGATGGAGCGTATGGTAGGGCTGGCGAACACGCAGGTGGACGGACGCTACATCTTCTCGGGCGATGGCGATCAGACGGCTCCGTATGGCATTGACCTGGCCCAGAACCCTCCGTGGACGGACTACCAGGGAGGGGCTGCGAGCCGGCAGGCGATCCATCCGACGGGGGTGACCTTCCGCGTTTCGCTCAACGCGGAGACGATCTTCAACAGTCCCGAGGCGAACAAGAGCGTTCTGCAGTCGATGGAGAATCTGAGGCAGGCGCTGCTGGCCAACGACGAAGCCGCGATGCAGGCGGCGCTGGGCCCGCTGGGGGAGGTCTCCGCTTACCTGAACTCCTCGCTGACGTTTTACGGCAACGTGCAGTCTCAGATGACTGAGGCGCTGGACGCGGGCGCCAAGATGAAGCTGCGCCTCAGCACGCAGGTGAGCGAGTTGGAAGACGCCGACGTCACTGAGGCGATTGTGGAACTGCAGCAGGTACGCTTCACGCAACAGGCCGCTCTGGAGGTGAAGTCGCAGATTCCAAGGACGAGCCTGTTCGACTACTTCGGTTAGGGGCGGCGGTGAGGCGGGAGCCGCCGGGGATCCGCCGGAATGCTGACGGCCCGAGTTGCGGAAGAGAGCCGCGGAAGAGAGCGGCGGGCGGGGGCGCCGGCCGGCCTTCTGTGCCGCAGCGAACTGCCCGGGCGCGGCCCGGGCTGGCAGCCCGGTTGGCGTGGTTCGGCTCTACAGCTCCGGGAGGCGCCAGGAGATGAGCTTGGGTTCGGTCATCTCCTCGACGGCGTAGCGCGGGCCTTCGCGGCCCGTGCCGCTCAGCTTCACGCCGCCATAGGGCATCTGGTCCACGCGGAATTGGGGCACATCGTTGATCAGGAATCCGCCGACGTGGATTTGCGTAGCGGCCTGGAAGGCCCGCTCAAGATCCTTCGTAAAGATGCCGGCCTGTAGGCCGTAGTCGGAGTCGTTCACGGCCGCAATGGCCTCCGGGAGTGTATCGAAGGGGTTCAAACTGGCGACGGGGCCAAAGGCTTCCTGAGCGAAGATCGGGGTGTTGGGCGGGACGTGCGTCAAGACGGCAGGGGCGATGGTGGAGCCTTGCCGCTCGCCGCCGCAAAGGCTGCGGGCTCCAGCGTTCCGCGCCAGGCGGATCCAGTCTTCAACCCGCGCCGCCTCGCTTTCGGTGATCAGCGAGCTGACGGCGGTGGTGTCCTTAAGCGGATGGCCGATCTGGAGAGCCTGGGCGGCCTGGGCGAAGCGCTGCGCGAATTCCTCGAAGACGGCGGAATGGACGAAGATGCGCTGGACCGAGATGCAGACCTGGCCGGAATGCGCGTAGGCGCCGGGCACGGCACGGGCGGCGGCGTCGGCCAGATCGGCGGACTCATCGACAATGAGGGCGGAGTTGTTGCCCAGTTCCAGAGTGACGCGCTTCAGGCCGGCGCGCTGGCGGATGCGGAGGCCGACCTCGGCGCTGCCGGTGAAGGTGACCATGTTGACGGCCGGATGATCGGTGAGGAAGTCACCCGCCACTGAGCCCGGGCCCGTGACGACGTTGAGCGCGCCGTCGGGGAGGCCGGCGTCGTGCAGGAGCCGGGCGAGCAGGATGGCGCAGACGGGGGTGGCGGAAGCGGGCTTGTGGACGACGGCATTGCCGGCGGCGAGGGCTGGTCCGATCTTATGGGTGGAGAGATTCAGGGGGAAGTTGAACGGGGTGATGGCGGCGATGACGCCGAGGGGCTCGCGGATGGTGAGGGCCATGCGGCCGGCGCCGGCGGGGGAGGCGTCCATGGGCACCACCTCGCCGGCGAGGCGGTGGGCCTCCTCGGAGGAGAAGAGCAGGGTGGAAGCGGCGCGATCCACTTCGAGGCGGCCTTCGCGCAGGGGCTTGCCGCTTTCCGAGCTGATGGTACGGGCGAACTCCTCGCGGCGCTCCAGCAGGAGGTGGTGGGCGCGGCGCAGGATGGCGGAGCGGGCATCGCGGGTGAGGGCCCGCATGATGGGCGCCGCTTTGCGGGCGGCCTGAACGGCGGCCTCCAGTTCCTGGGGAGTGGCGGAAAAAACGGTTGCGAAGTGAGAGTGATCGTAGGGGACGCGGACTTCGATGGGGGTATCGGTGCGGACGTTTCGTCCGCCGATGAGCATGGGGTAATCGGGAGCGTTCATGGCGTTACCGTCCAGCGGAGGAGGGGCTCGGCGCGCGGCCGAGGGTGATGGACTCAGAGAGGACCCGGCCGCCGGAGGCCACGAGGAAGCGGGCGGCGAAGGCGCCATCTTCGGGGAGGCCGAAACGGAGGTCGTAGATATTGACGAGAACGGCGCCATCGGGGGCCGAGGCGGGCGTGATGCGCCAGAGAGGCGCCTGGGTGAAGGCGAGGAAGACCTGGGCGGAGCGGGTGGCGGAGACGGACGCGCGCACGGCGGTGGCGTCGGCTTTGTAGAAGGCCTGGCCGGATACGGGGTCGAATTCTGTAAGCGAGTGGATGGGGATGACGTGCCAGGCGGTGGAAGTTTCGACAAGGGCGGTCCAGGAGAGCGGACTCCAGGGGCGGGGAAGCAGCAGGGAGCGGATGGGGGCTTGCCCGGCGTAGAGGCGGGTGGAGAGCTGGGCGGAGGACTGCGCATGGAAATAGAAGCGGGCGCAGGTGAGCGAGAGGAAGAGCAGGAGACCGAGGAATGCCATGCCGCGGCCGGAGCCGGTGCGGGCGCCAATTTCGCCATAGACGAGGCGGGCCAGCATAGGGCCGTGCACGCACAGGAGCAGGGCGGCCCAGAGCCACAGATCGAACAGGGGGAGGACATCGGCGTGGTACCAGGTGGAGGCGAAGGGCAGCAGCAGGCGCGTGCCGTAGTCGGTCAGGCCGTCGGTGAGGAGATGGATGAAGACGCAACAGGCGGAGATGGCTGCGGCGCTGAGCCAGTGGCGCGAGGTGAGGGCGTGCCGGCGGCGGGCGTAGAGGAACCACAAGGGCAGCGGGAGGGCGGCGATGAGGGGGAGAAAGGCGAACGAGTGGGTGAAGCCGCGGTGGTAGGTAAGATGTGCGGCGGGCCCGAAGGCGAGGGCGAGGAAGTCGAGGTCGGGGAGGTTGGAAGAGACGACGGCGAGGGCGGTGGCGTGGGGAGCGAGGCGATTGAGCCCGGCGCGGGCGAGGAGGATGCCGGTGAGGGAGTGGGTGAGGTTGTCCATCTAGGCGCTTTCGGGAAGTTCGGCGGCGTAGACCTGGGCATGGCCGGAGCGGTCGCTGGTGAAAATGGCGTAGCGTTCGTCGGGGGAGAAAGAGGGGTGGGGGTGGGTGTACTGGGGGCCGTAGACGGTGTCCGCGGCGGACTCCATCCAGCTGAGGGTGCTGGAGCCGAGGGCGGCGCGGGCGGCGGCAAAATCCTCGGGCAGGGCGTAGCGCGATGTGCACCATTGGGAGCCGGCGTTGGAGGAGAGAGAGGGGCAGACTGGGGTAGCCCGGCCGGTGCGGGTGTCGATGAGGAAGAGGCCGCGGTCGGGGTGATTGGTGTCGCAGAGGATGAGAGTGCCGGCGCGGTTGGGAGCAATGTGCCAGGCGTTGAAGTCGCAGATGCGGGTGCGTTCGAGGGTGAGCCAGTTCATGCGCCAGAGGGAGTGGGGCCAGACGGTGTAGACCAGATCGCAGGTGCGGCCGAGGAAGGTTTCGTGGACGACGAACTCGTCGTTGCCGTGCTGGTAGAGGCATTCGAGGCCCGTGCCATCGCGGCGGATGCGGTGGATGCGGGGGGCGGGGTCGGCGGCGAATTCAATCCACTCAGGATCGAGGGGATGGAACTGGGGGTGGATGACGGTGCGCGGGAACTCGAGGAAGCGCCAGCCGGAGCCGTCGACGCGGCCGGTGACGATACCGGGTTTACCGTCGATACGGGCGGCGGCGGTGAGCCACTGGGCGTCGGCGCAGAGCGAGATCTCGCCGAATTGGGCGTTGGCGAATCGGGCGATCTCGGACTCCTGGAGCGAGGTGCGGCGGATCTGCCAGATGGAGCCGCCGCGGACGAAGAAGACGACTTCTCCGTTGGGATGGATGGCGGGGGAGAAGGCGTGGATGGGTTCCGCGTCGGTCCACTGGCGGATTTCGCCATCCGGGAAGGGGTCGATGGAGTAGAGCTGAGCTGAGCCGGAGCGGTAACTGGTGAAGATGAGTTCCCGGCCGTCGGGGGTGAGGGAGCTTTGGAGAAAGTAGGTGGCGTGATTGATGCAGGGGGCCGCGGTGAGCTGGTGGAGGGGCGGCTGTGCTCCGGAGGCGGGCAGGAGCGAATGCTCGGAAGGGAGGCGTTGATTTTTCACTTGAGAAACACCAGGATATGCTGCCAGGGCAGGTCGTTCAACACCTGGTGAAAGCGGAGACCCTCGGCCTCGAGTTCAGTGCGGACGTCGGCGACGCTCATTTTGTGTTCAGGCCGGATGGGGACCTGTGGATCCTCCTTCCGGAATTCGAGGAGGACGAGGCGGCCGGAAGGCTTGAGGGCGGCGCGGAGGCGGCGGAGCATCGCCTGGGGTTGTGAGAACTCGTGATAGACATCCACGAGGAGGATGAGGTCGAGCGAGTTGGCCGGGAGGCGGGGGTCGGAATCGGAGGCGAGAATGGTCTGGACGTTGGTGAGAGCTTTGTCCTTGACGCGCTTGTCGATCAGGCGGAGCATGGCGGGCTGGATATCGGTAGCCAGGACGGCGCCGGAGGCGCCGACGGCCCGGGAGAGGAGTTCAGTGTAGTAGCCGGAGCCGGCTCCGACGTCGGCGACGCGCATGCCGGGTTGGAGCTGGAGGAGGCGGACCGCGAGCTGGGGTTGTTCCTCCGATTCCCGTTCGGAGCGTTCGAGCCAATGTGCGCCGCCGGCGCCCATGACGCCGGCGATGGGGCGTCCGGTGAGGGGATGGACGGCGGGGTCTGCGCCGGCGGCCAGCAGCGGCAGCAGGAGTCCAAATTGACCCAGTTTGAGTAATTGCATGACGCGCCCTTCTCGGATATTGTTGCTGTGTCAGTGATGCAGAAGGATGGAACCAATGTTCACAGTTTCTAACCAGCGTAGAGTATCCGGAAGGATCGCAGTGCTCGTGGCAGGGATGGTGCTTGCCGCTTGTTCCAGCAGACAGGAGAGCGGCATGGTGCATCAAATGGGCGCCGAAGCGGTGGTTGGCGACCTGGCATACAACGTGACACAAGCAGAATGGAGAGATGCGCTGGACGGCGTCAGCGGCGCGCGTGTGGCGAATGCAAGATTCCTACTGGTGAGCATTTCCATCAGCAACCGGGGGCGCGAAGCGGCGCATGTGCCGCTGCTGGCGCTGGTGGACAAGGCTGGAAAAGAGACGCTGGAGTCCGACAAGGGCGACGGGGTTCCGCAGTGGATGGGTCTATTGCGGACGGTGGAACCCGGTGAATCTCATAGCGGCACAATCCTGTTCGACGTGGCGGGAGGCGAGTACAAGCTGAAGATCACCAGCGGCGGAGACGTGGAGAAGGAAGTCACCGCATTGGTGGAGTTGAAGTCTCAGGGGCCGGCCGCGCCGGCGAATCCGGCCGAGGGGCTGCCCTCGCCGCCCACCAAATAAAAGCGCACAATAGAGGCGTGCGAACGCTGCTGCTATGGGCTGTGGTGATGGGCGTGGTGTGTGCGCAGGAGAAAACCGCACCGGCGGGGGGCGGCCTGGCGATTGGGCGGCAGGTACTGCACCAGAAGCAGGAAGACGGGCCGGCGATCCCGGCCGGGTATGAGTACTATTCGGGCGAGTTGCTGTATCTGAGCTTTCGGGTGACGGGCTTCCGGGCTGTGAAGGACGTGGTGGACCTGCGCTGGCAGGTGGTGGCGGTGGATCCGGAAGGACTGCTGCTGACGCCGCCGGCCAACGGCGTGGTGCGGGAAGAGCTGAGCGTCAACGACAAAGACTGGCTGCCGAAGGTGCAATATACGCTGCCGCTGCCGGCGCAGTTGCCGCCGGGCGAGTACAAGTTGAAGATCCAGGTGGCGGACGAGAACGCCAAGGCCAGCGCGGACAAAGAGGTGGCGTTCCGGGTGGGCGGACGAGCGTTGCCGAAGCTGGAGAAGTTCAGTGTGTTGGGGCTGGGGTTCTACCGGGACGATGCTGACCGGCAGCCGATGGAGGCGGCAGTCTACAAAGTGGGGCAGACGCTGCTGGCGAAGTTCCAATTGGCCGGGTTTCAGTTGGGGGAGAAGAACCGGTTTGAGGTGAGCTACGGGCTGGCGGTGTTGGGGGCGTCGGGCAAAGTGTTGTATGCGCAGGAGAACGCGGCGGGAGATGATGGGGCGCCGTTCTACCCGCGGCGGCTGTTGAACGGCGCGTTGACGCTGAACCTGACGGAGGGAGTGCAGGCGGCGACCTATACGCTGGTGGTGAAGGCGAGGGACAAAGTGGGGCAGACCGAGGCCGAGGCGCGGGCGGAATTCCAGGTGGTGAAATAGGCGGAGCTGAGAAGTTGTTCACCGGCGGGCCACCAGTGTTAGCAGGCGGCCGTAATCATGCCATTGTTCCGCACGCGCAGCGCCGCGATCTTCGGGATCGAGGCCAAGCCGATTGAAATCGAAGTGGACATGTACCCAGGCGGGAAGGAGCGGGAGTTTGTCCTGGTGGGGATGCCGGATACGGCTGTGCGGGAGAGCCGGCAGCGGATCAAGTCGGCGCTGGCGAACTCAGGGTTTCACCACCCTGCGAAGGCGGTGACGATCAATCTGGCCCCGGCGAATCTGAAGAAGGAAGGCGCGGGATTCGACCTGCCGATCGCGCTGGCGATTCTAGGCGCGATGGGGCGGGTGCCGGCCTGCGGCGAGCGGATGGTGGTAGGGGAGCTGTCGCTGGACGGTGGGGTGCGTCCGGTGCGCGGGGTGCTTTCCGTGGCGGCGTGCGCGAAGCGGCAGGGAGTGACGAGCGTGATCGTCCCGAAGGAGAATGTAGCGGAAGCGGCGGTAGTGGATGGATTGCAGGTGTTTGGGGTGAGTCATCTGAGCGAGGTGGTGGGCCTGCTATCGAGGCCGGATGAGTTTGCGGCGGCGGAAGGCGGGAGTTTGGAGCAATGGCAGGCGGGCGGGGAAGTGGCGGATTTCCGGGACGTGAGGGGGCAGACTACGGCCAAGCGCGCGCTGGAAGTAGCGGCGGCGGGGTCGCACAATGTGCTGCTGGTAGGGCCGCCGGGATCGGGCAAGACGATGCTGGCGAGGCGGATTCCGGGGATTCTGCCGCCGCTGCCGATGAGCGAGGCGCTGGAGGCGACGCAGATCCACAGCGTAGCGGGCGTGCTGCCGCGGGGGACGGGGCTGTTGAGGGCGCGGCCGTTCCGGGCTCCGCACCATACGATTTCCGATGCGGCGCTGGTAGGCGGCGGACTGGGGATGCCGCGGCCGGGCGAGGTGAGCCTGGCGCACCATGGTGTGCTGTTCCTGGATGAGTTGCCGGAGTTCCCGCGAAACGTGTTGGAGCTGTTGAGGCAGCCGCTGGAAGAGAGGCAGATCGTGATCGCGCGCTCGCAGCTGACGCTGGCGTTTCCAGCGGGGTTCACGCTGGTGGCGGCCATGAACCCTTGCCGCTGTGGGTACCACGGCGATCCGACGCGGGAGTGCCGTTGCACGGGGGCGCAGATCCAGCAGTACCTGGGCAAGATCAGCGGGCCGCTGCTGGACCGGATCGACCTGCATATTGAAGTGCCGGCAGTGCCTTTTCAGGAGTTGCGGGGGCGGGACGGCGGAGCGGGTTCGGCGGAGATGCGCGGCAGGGTGCTGGCGGCGCGGGCGATCCAGCAGCGGCGCGGGTGGGTGAATGCGGAGATTCCGCCGGGGCAGCTGCGCGAGCTGTGCCCGCTGGATGCGGCGGGCGAGCGGACATTGGAACTGGCGGTGAAGCGGATGGCGCTGTCGGCGCGCGCGCATGACCGGATTCTGAAAGTGGCGCGGACGATCGCGGACCTGGCGGGTGTCGAACAAATGCAGGCGAAACACGTGGCGGAGGCCGTGCAGTACCGGTCTCTGGACCGGAGCTATTGGGGCTAGGGGCGGGCCTGGGTTTCGCCGCGGGCGGAGGCGCCAGACGGGCGCCGCCATTTGATAAGATGCCGCTGCACCCTCCGGAGCCCCATGCAGCCTTGGATACAGACCTACGACCCGCTTGGCAACGTTGCACTGTCCACGATTGTCTCGGCCATTCCCGTCACGCTGCTGTTCTATCTGCTGGCGATCCGAAAGACGGCGGCGCACATGGCGGCGCTGTACGCGCTGCTGGCGTGCGTGGCTGTGGCGCTGCTGGTTTTCCGGATGCCGCCGCAGATGGTGGCCGGGGCGGCGGCGCACGGCCTGGTCTATGCGGTGATGTGGATTGCGTGGGTGCTGATTGGGGCAGTTTTCGTTTATGACCTGACGGTAGAGAGCGGCCATTTTGAGACGATCAAGGGCTCGATTGGAGCGCTGACGGACGACCGGCGACTGCAATTGCTGCTGATCGCATTCGCGTTCGGGGCGGTGCTGGAGGGCGCCGGCGGCGGCGGGGCGCCTGTAGCCGTGACGGCATCGATGATGATCGGGCTGGGATTCCGGCCGTTCGAGACGGCGGTGGTTTGCCTGATGGCGAACACGGCGCCGGTGGCCTGGGGTGGGATGGGGAATCCGGTGCGGGCGTTGACCGCGGTGACCGGCCTGCCGGAGGCCGACCTGAGCGCAACGATGGGACGGATTCTGCCGCCGATCGCGGCGCTGCTGCCGTTCTGGCTGGTACGCACGCAGGTGAGCACGAAAGAGACGCTGAAAGTATGGCCGGGATGCCTGGCGGCGGGGCTCTCCTTCGGCGGCATACAGTTTCTCTGGTCGAACTACGTGGATTCCTCGCTGGTGGATATTGTCAGCGGCATGGGCGCGTTGATCGCCTGCGCGGTTTTCTTCAAATTCTGGAAGCCGAGTCCGGTGTACCGCTTCCCGGAGGAGCGCGGCAAGGCGCAGGAGGCGGTAAGGCAGTACACGACGTGGGAGGTGTTCCACGCCTGGTCTCCATTCCTGCTGATCGCCTTTTTCGTCGTGTTGTGGGGGATTCCGCTGGTGAAGGGCCTGATCTCCACCACCAGCTCGCACCCGCCGGTGCCTGGGCTGCACAAGATGGTGATCCGCACGGCTCCGGTGGTTTCGAAGGACGTGGCCGAGCCGGCGCTGTTCTACTTCGACTGGCTTTCGAGCGTGGGGACGGCGACGTTTCTGGCGGGCCTCGTGGCGGGCCCGGTGCTGGGGCTTTCGCTGGGCAGGACGCTGAAGGTGTTCCGCCGCACGCTCTACCGGATGAGATACAGCTTCATGGCGATCCTGTGCATGATCTGCCTGGCCTATGTGACGCGCTATTGCGGCATGGATGCGGTGATGGGGCTGGCGATGACGCATACGGGATTCCTGTATCCGATCTTCGGCACGTTCATCGGCTGGCTGGGCGTGGCGCTGAGCGGGACGGATGCGGGATCGAACGCCCTGTTCGGCAACCTGCAGGTGGTGACGGCGACGAAGCTCGGGTTGAGCCCCGTGCTGATGGCCGCGGCCAACTCCACCGGCGGCGTGATGGGGAAGATGGTGGGGGCGCAGTCTCTGATTGTTGCGTGTGTGGCGGCGGGGATTGAAGGGAAAGAGGGCGATCTGTTTCGAGCCGTGTTCAAGCATGGCCTGGTGTTGGCGCTGGTGATTGGGATGGTCGTCATGATGTATGCGTACCTGCTGCCGCAATTCGTGGCGACGAATCACAAGTTCTGGTAGACCCGAGGCGCACGCATTCAGTCTGCCTGTTAGCCCCCCGGCGATGGCGGGGCGAGAAGATCCGAGAGGAGCGGTTGACGTTTATATGAAGCGAACCACATGGATTCCGGCCCTGCTGGCTGGGCTGGCTGTGCTGCCGGCCTCGGCGCAGTTGGGCATGTTCACCAACGAGCAGCGGATCGACATCACGCGCGAATGGAAGGGCGAGCGGTTCCCAGACGGCCGGCCGAAGGTGCCGGATGAAGTGCTGGACCGGTTGAAGCTGACCACGGCGGAAGAGGCCTGGGGCACGCTGCGGCGGCTGGGTTATCACAACCAGTTCGAGGGCGGCTGGAAGACGGTGAATGTGACCGACGCGACCGGCGACCGCATGGTGGGCCGCGTGGTGACGGCTGTCTTCATGCCGAAGCGCTCGGACATGGACGCGGTGATCAACGACCACGCCCGGCTGGAGAAGCGCGTGGGCCGCGGGCAGAACTCGTGGGTGATCGATCAACTGACGAAGCGCGACGTGATGGTGGTGGATCTCTTTGGGAAGATCAAGGACGGCACGATCGTCGGGGACAACCTGGGCACGTCGATCTGGACGAAGACAGGCAACGGGCTGGTGGTGAACGGCGCGGTGCGCGACGTGTCGGGCATCAGCGAAATCAAGGGGTTCAAGGTGTTCTGCCGCGGCTACGATCCATCGGCGATCGCGGAAGTGACACTGATGGGGATCAACGTTCCCATCCGCATCGGCGGCGTGACGGCGCTGCCGGGCGACGTGGTGCTGAGCGATCCGGAAGGGCTCGTGTTCATCCCGGCGCACCTGGCGGCGGTTGTGGCCGATGAGAGCGAGTTGACGCGGCTGCGCGACGAGTGGGGACACAAGATGCTGCGCGAGCAGAAGTACACGCCGGGCCAGATCGACACGAACTGGACGCCGGCGATGGCGGAGGAGTTTAACAAGTACGCCGAGTCTCAAGGCTCGAAAGTCCGGATGCCGGTGAAGAAGTAAGAACAAACTTTGAGGAGGCAATGCAAATGTTGAATCCACTGAAGCGACGCGGATTTCTGGGTAGTGTGGCCGGCGCGACGGCGGCCGGTTTCTGGTCTGAGCAGAGCATCCAGGCCTATCAAAGCAACGTGAAGACGGCATCCAAGCCGTCTGATCTAAAGATTACCGATCTGCGCTTCGCGCACATCACCGGCGCGCCGATGCGGGCGCCCATCATTCGCATCGACACCAACCAGGGCATCAGCGGCTATGGCGAAGTGCGCGATGGCGCCAGCGTCACCTACGCGCTGATGCTCAAGACGCGGCTGCTGGGGGAAAACCCCTGCAACGTGGACAAGGTGTTCCGCAAGATCAAGCAGTTCGGCTTCCACGCGCGCCAGGCCGGCGGCGTGTGCGGCGTGGAGATGGCGCTGTGGGACCTGGCGGGCAAAGCTTACAACGTGCCGGCCTACCAGTTGCTGGGCGGCAAGTTCCGGGACAAGATCCGGCTGTATTGCGACACCACGGAATCGCACGATCCCAAGGTGTACGGCGAGCGGTTGAAGAAGCGGCGCGAAGAGGGCTTCACGTGGCTGAAGATGGACCTGGGCATCGACCTGGTGGAGCAGACCCCAGGTTGCATCACAGCTCCGCTGGGCGTGAACCAGCGCACGGCCACGCTCACGCCGCACATGTTTACGGGCATGGAGATTACCGATAAGGGCGTGGGGCTGATGTGCGACTACGTGGCCCAGATCCGGGAGGTAGTGGGCTGGGACATCCCGTTGTGCGCCGACCACTTCGGGCACATCGGCGTGAACTCCTGCATCCGGCTGGGCAAGGGTTTGACGAAGTTCAACATGGCCTGGCTGGAGGACATGATTCCGTGGACGGAGACGGAGCAGTTGAAGGAGATCAAGGAGGCGATCGACATCCCGCTCTGCACCGGCGAGGACATCTACCTGAAGGAGCCGTTCATCAACCTGGCGAAGAACCACGCGGTGGACATCCTGCATCCGGATCTGGCTACCTCGGGCGGTCTGCTGGAGACCAAGAAGATCGGCGACGCGATTATGGAATGCGGCATTCCGATGGCGATGCACTTCGCCGGTTCGCCGATTTCGTTCATGGCAAACATACACTGTGCGGCGGCGACGGAGAACTTCCTGGTGCTGGAGCATCACAGCGTGGACGTGCCGTGGTGGAAGGATCTGGTGAAGGGCTACGACCAGCCGTTGTACGAAAAGGGTTGGGCGGCGGTGCCGGACAGGCCCGGCCTGGGCGTGGAGCCGAATCCGGATGAGGTGAAGAAGCACCTGGCGCCGGGTACCGGGTATTTCGATCCGTCCGATAGCTGGAACAACGAGAGAAGCTGGGACCGGCTCTATAGCTAGCCGTGCTTCGCTAACCTGAAAGGGTGAAAGCGATTCTACTTTCCGGGGTCCTGCTGCTTGCCATCGGGGCTCCGGCCGTACTGTATTTTCTGTCTACCGAAACCGCGCTGGAGGTTCAGCCGGCTCCCAAAGCGCTGGCGGCCGAGAACCGGCTGGTGATCTCGATCAAGAACCCGCACGGTGCGCGGTCTGTCACGGCAACCGTGCGCCAGGGCGGGGCACAGAGCGTCGCGTCGGTGACGGAACCGGCGAAC
>JACQZS010000079.1 GCA_016213725.1 Acidobacteriota bacterium
AGGCAAAGATCGACGCGCAGAAGCACGCCGACGAAGTGGCGGCGCGGCTGGCGCAGCAGCAGAAGGCGACCGAGGCGCAGTTGAAGGGCCAGATCTCGCAGGTGGAGCAGTCGGCGACGGCGGCGAACACGAAGATCGGTGAAGTGTCCACGGAAGTGGGCACGGTGAAGACGGATCTGTCGAACACGAAGTCTGAGCTGGACAAGACGATCTCGAGCCTGAAGAGCGTTCAGGGCGACATGGGCGTGCAGAGCGGCCTGATTGCGACGAACAGCAAAGAGCTGGCGGCGCTGATCGCCAAGGGCGAGCGGAACTACTTCGAGTTCAACCTGGGCAAGACGAAGCAGCCGCAGCGGGTGGGCGACATCATGCTGTTGCTGAAGAAGACGGACCAGAAGAAGAACAAGTACACGATGGAGATCACGGCCGACGACAAGAGAGTGGAGAAGAAGGACAAGGGCGTGAACGAGCCCGTGCAGTTCTACACCTCGAAGGCGCGTCAGCCGTACGAGATCGTGGTGAACGAAGTGAAGAAGGACGTGATCGTAGGCTACCTGGCGACGCCGAAGGTGCAGACCGGCCGGTAGCAACGAAAATCAGGTAGGATAAGAGCCGCCGCGCTTTCGGGCGCGGCGGCTTTTGCTTTATGAAGAGACTCGTGCTGCTGGGGTTTGTGGGTGTGGCGTGGGCGGGCGGCTTGCGTGCGGGCACGGGCGCGGTGAAGGTGACGCCGCCGCTGGGCGCGCCGATGGCGGGGTACTTCAGCTTTCGGGGCGTGAGCGGGGTGCACGACGATTTGTGGTGCAGGGCGCTGGTGCTGGAGAGCGACGGGCAAAGGGCGGCGCTGGTGGCGTGCGACGTGATTCATCTCCCGGACGGCGTGGTGCAGGCGGCGCGGGCGCTGATCGAGAGCGGCACGGGGCTGAGCGGACGGGCGGTGATGATGAGCGCGACGCATGCGCATACCGGTCCGGAGGTGAAGGGCGAGTATGCGGAGTGGCTGCCGGGGCGGATTGCGGAGAGCGTGCGGCTGGCGCTGGGGGCGATGCAGCCGGCGCGGCTGGCGGCGGGCGAAGGCGAGGAGCGGACGCTGACGTTCAACCGGCGGTTCGTGATGACGGATGGATCGGTAGGCTGGAACCCGGGGAAGAAGAATCCGAAGATCGTGCGGGCGGCCGGGCCGGTGGATGCGCGGGTGGGGGTGGTGTCGGTGCTGGGCGAGGACGGGTCGGCGCTGGCAACGTATGTGAACTACGCGCTGCACCTGGATACGGTGGGCGGGACGGAGGTGTCGGCGGATTACCCTTACACGATGGAGCGGATGGTGAGCGCGGCGTTGGGAGGGACGGCGATGTTCACCCTGGGCTGCGCGGGGAACCTGAACCACATCGACGTGACGACGGCGCGACCGCAGAAGGGGCACGGAGAAGCGCGCAGGATCGGGACGGTGCTGGCGGGGCAGGTGGTGCGGGCGTCGGCGGGGTTGGAAGAGCTGCCGGGGGCGCCATTGAAGGTATCGAGTGAAGTGCTGGAGCTGGGTTGGGCGGCGCACACGGCGGAGGAGGTGGTGTGGGCGAAGGGCGTGGCGGCGAAGTATGGGCAGCCGAACGCGGGTCCGTTTCTGGAGATGGTGAAGGCGATGCGGGTGTTGGATGTGGAGGCGCGGAAGGGCGGCCCGCTGCGGGCCGAGGTGCAGGTGGTGACGGTGGGGCGCGAGCTGGCGATTGTCGGCCTGCCGGGAGAGATTTTCACGGAGCTGGGGATGGCGATCAAGGCGCGCTCGCCGTTCCGGCACACGGTGGTGGTGTCGCTGGCGAACGGCCACTTGGGGTATGTGCCGGACAGCAAGGCGTGGGGCGAGGGCAACTACGAAGTGGTGACGGCAAGGTGCGTGGAGGGCAGCGGGGAGCAGCTGGTGGATACGGCGGTGAAGCTTTTGAAGGAGGCCAGACCATGACGATGACGAGGCGAGCGATGCTGGCAGCGCCGGCGGTGCTGCGGGCGCAGAGCAGGACGGAGAAGCTGCGGGTGGCGTCGGTGGGTGTGGGCAACCGCGGGTCGTATCTGCTGAAGCATCTGCTGGAGGTGCAGGACGCGCAGGTGGTGGCGGTGTGCGATCTGCTGCCGGACCGGGTGGACCGGGCGGCTTCGGCGGTGGGCGCGAAGGGCGGATCTGCCAAGACGTTCACGGATCTGCGGAAGATGCTGGACGAGGTGAAGGAGATCGAGGCGGTGGTGCTGGCCACGCCGGATTACACGCACCGCGAGTTCGACATCGAGATTCTGAAGCGCGGCAAGAACCTGTATGCGGAGAAGCCGCTGGCGCTGACGGTGGAGGACTGCAAGGCGGTGGTTAAGGCGGCGGAGGCGGCCAAGGGCGTGTTCCAGGTGGGCTTTCAACTGCGGCACGACCCGGCGCGCAACGCCGCGATGCAGTGGATTCTGGCGGGCAAGGCGGGAAAGGTTCTGCAGTGCCACGGGATGCGGCATGGGGGCGACCTGCCGCGCGACATCGCCTGGTATTTCGACAAGACGAAGTGCGGCGACATCGTGACGGACCAGGGCATCCACATTCTGGACCTGTTCCGCTGGGCGGTGGGCAAGCCGCCGGTGCGGTGCTATGGGGACGGCGGGACGACGCTGTTCGTGAACGACCCGCCGGGCAGGACGGTGATGGACCACTACAGCCTGATCTATGAATTCGAGGGCGGCGCGCAGATCAACTTCAGCCACCACTATTTCGACCCGCCGGGATGGACGGGCATTCAGGAGCGGGTGTTCGGCTCAGAGGGAGCGGTGGATTTGGCGAAGGCGGAGTTTCAGCCGCGGACGTCGCGGCAGCGCACGAAGCTGGAGGTTCCGAACGAGGGGAAGGATTCGACGTACATGTCGCTGGCGGCGTTCGTCGAAAATGTGCGGACGGGCAAGAAGCCGCTGAACGACGCACGGAGCGCGCTGGAAGCAACGGTGGTGGCGCTGATGGGCACCAAGGCGATCTACGAGAAGCGCGTGGTGACGTGGGCGGAGATGGGGGTGTGACGATGAAGCCGCTGTGCGTGGCGCTGCTGATGGTGGGCCTGACAGGGTGCTATCCGCTCTCGCTGCAGCCGCTGTTCACGGCCTCGGACGTGGCGGCGGATGAGGGCCTGGCGGGCGTCTGGCAGAAACAGGGCGAGACGGACCGGTGGGAGCTGGAAGCGCCCAAGAACGGCGAGTACAGGATGCGCCACGTGGTGGGCGACGAGACGGAGCACCTGGTGGCGCGAGTGGGCCGGGTGGGAGAAGTGACGTTCCTGGAGATGCGGGGAGAGAAGAACCCGGACGACAGCCAGGCGGTGCCGGGCTATTCATTCTGGCGGATCAAACGGGAGGGAGACCGGCTGGAGGTGCTGCCGCTGAAGCCGGAGTACTTTGAGGCGTTGATCCGCTCCGGCAAGCTGGAGAAGGCGCAGATGGTGCGCGGGGAGTTTGTGGTGTTCACGGGCACGACGGCGGAGGTTCGCGCGATGCTGCGCGCCCGGGTGAGCGAGGAAGCGATGTATGGAGAGCTGGAGAGGCTGCGGCGCATCAAGTGACCGCCCTGGCGGTGAAGCCTAGAGCTTCTGCACGCGGAGGTGCTTGAACTCGATCCAGAAGCCTTCGCGGTGGGTTTGGAGTTCGATGAAACCGGCCTCGGTGCGGGGCAGGCCGGAGTATTCCATGATGGTGTCGCCATCGACGCGGACGGTGACATCGCGGCCCTGGACGATGAGGTCAAAGAGGAACCACTTCTCGTCCTGGATGCGGGGATAGCGCGCGCGCTTGAAGTGGTAGAGGGAGCCGGTGGGGTAGTGGGCCTCCTCGACGGGGTGGAGCTGGATTTCGTAGCCGAAGCGGGGATCCGTGCCCTTGCCGGCGGAGCGGAAGATGATGCCGCTGTTGTGCTGGGCGGAGCCGCGGACATAGCACTGGAAGTGGAAGTCCTGGAACTTGTCGTTGGTGGCGAGCAGGCCGCCGCCGTCGCCGCGGAGGACATTGCCGAGGGCGATGACATTGGGCTTGCCCTGGGTGACGTGCCAGTTGGCGGCCAGGTCTTCGGGTTTTTCGTAGAGCACCTGCCACTTGTCCTTGCCCGGCAGTTCGCGGATGCGGAGGTTGCGGAAGCGGCACTCGGAGGAAGCGCCGACGATGCCGATGTAGCCGGAGCGGAGGCGGTCTTTGAGGGCGGGGTGAGTGGCGCAGTTGAGGTCGTGGATGAGAGCGTTGTTGAACCAGACCTGGAGGCGGGGGTAATCGGCGAGGACGCGGAAGGAGTTCCAGCCTTTGGCGACGTTGACGAGGCGGGGGGCGATGTCGGGGAAGATGGCGCCGGCGGAGTTGGAGTGGGGCTCGGTTTCAGGCTGGTGGAAGACCTTGATCTGGAGGCCGGCCTGGGAGGGGCGGCCGTGTTCGGGGGCGTGGATGTAGATGCCGGAGTCCGTCCAGCCGGCGATGAAGAACTCGCCCTGGAGATCGAAGTTTTCGTAGCACTTTTCGGAGCGGAGCCAGGCGGGGAGAGAGGCGTGGGAGTGGACGGCGATTTCGGAGCCAGCGACGGTGAAGGCGGATTCAGGGGCTTCGACAGACTGCCAGTTCAGCAACGGGGTGAAGCCGGATTCGGAGGTTTGGGCGAAAGCGGCGAGCGGGAGGGCGAGAACGGAGCGGCGTGCGAGCATGCCACTATTTTGCACGACGCCCGGGGTGGGTGGGTGGGGCAGATCGAAAGATCAGCGCAGGCTCCACTCGATGCCGCCGAGGACAGCGCGTCCGGGCATGGGCACGGAGAGGATCTCTTCATAGCGCGTGTTCGCCAGATTCGTGAATTGAACGAAGGGACGGAGGCGCGAGCCGCGCCAGGCGGCGTAGACGTCCCAGATGGCATAGGGGGAGCGTCCGCGGCGCTCGAGCGCGCCGATGCGGGTGCGGGCGGTGAAGTGCCGGGGGAGATTGCCGGTCCAGGAGAAGACGCCGGAGTGGATGGGGTAGTTGAAGGCGTACTTGGTGTAGATGCCGGAGGGGAGGGTGGATGCGGCGTGGAGAGCGGTGTAGGACCAATCGAGAACCTGGGCGCGGTAGCGCAGCGAGGCGGAAGATTCGAGGCCGGTGAAGTTGAGGCGGGTGATGTTGGCGGCCTGCCAGGGACCTTGCGGGGAGCGGCTCATGTAGTCGATGCCGTTGCGGTCCTGGCGGTGGAAGAGGGTGGCCTGGAGGCGCCAGGCGTGGTGGGGACGGTAGTCGGCGCCGGTTTCGTAGCTCCAGGCGGATTCGGACTGGAGCGCGGAGTTGCCCTGGTTGGCGGGGTCCTTGTAGTAGAGTTCGGTGAAGGTGGGCAGGCGGTAGGCGCGGCTGGCGGCGGCGCGGATCTTGAGTTTCGAGGCGGCCCAGTAGGCGGCGGAGAGGGAGGGGCTGATCTGGTCGAAGGCGCCGCGGTAGGACTCCGTGCGAAGGCCGGCGTTGAAAGAGAAGCGGTTGAGGGCGCGAACGTCGAGGGCGGTATAGGCTGCGCCGCGGGCGCGGGAGTGGACGCCGAGATTGGAAGACTCGATGCGATCGGTGAAGAGTTCGGCGCCGGTGAAGAGGGTGAAGTTCTGGCGGAGAGGATCGCGGCGGCGGAGAGAGGCGTGGAAGCCGTCGGCGGAGTGGTGGTTCTGATAGCGCTGGGGGTTGTCGCGGTAGAGGTAGAAGAGATCGGTGTGGCGGCGGTAGGAGAGGGCGAAGTCAGTGCGCTGGCCGAGGCCCTGGCGGAGGCCGGCGAACCATGTTTTGGTGCGTTCCCAACTGGGATATGCGCCGTAGAAGTTTTGGGCGCCGAAGGGTTTGTCGGCGTAGGCGAGATCGACGGAAGTATGGCGGAAATGGGTGGCGGAAGAGAGAGAGAGATTGCGGTAGTCGCGATTGGGGATGAAGCCGGTGGAGTAGTCGCGCGAGAAGCTGAGCAGTTGGGTGACGCCTTTGTGGGAGCCGGAGAGGAAGGCGGACTGCTGCTGCGCGCCGAAGCTGCCGGCGGCGAGGCGCAGGCGGGCCTGCCAGGATTCGGGAGTGGAGGTGATGACGTTGACGACGCCGCCGAGGGCATCCGAGCCGTAGAGGGTGGAACCGGCCCCGCGGAGGACCTCGACGGACTGGACGGTCTCGAGCGGCACGGGGATATCGAGCGAGTGGTGGCCGGACTGGGGATCGTTCATGCGGCGGCCGTTGAGGAGAACGAGGGTTTGACCGAAAGTGGCGCCGCGAATGGAGAGATCGCCCTGGAGGCCGTTGGGGGCGCGCTGGCGGAGGTCGAGGGAGGGGTCGAGTTGAAGGAGGTCCGGGAGATTGTTCAGGAGGAGGCGCTGCGGGGCGGCGGGAAGGGAGAGGACGGTGCGATCGGCCTCTTCGAGGGGGAGCGGTTCCCAGGTGCCGGTAACGACGATGGATTCCCTGACGGGCGGCGGTGCGGCTTGCTGCGCGCAGAGGGGGAGGGCGGCCAGGAGACAAAGGAAGAGGGAACGACTCATGCAGGAGATGGGGGTTTCAGACAACCAACCCTTCTTTTCTATTTTCGCAGAGTGCGGCGGGAAATGCACTTTAACAGGGCTGTGATAGACTCCCGGGATGCGATTTTGCGTGCTGTTGCTGGCGGGCTGTGTGGCGGCGCTGGGCGCCGAAGAGAGGAACGACATCGAGTATGCCCGGCCGGGAGGCGTGGCGCTGACGCTGGATGCGTCGATTCCGGCGGGCGCGGGACCGTTTGCGGCGGTGATCGTGGTGCACGGCGGAGGCTGGCAAAAGGGCACGAAGAGGAGCTACGACAAGCCGCTGCTGCCGGTGCTGACGGAGGCGGGGTTCGCGTGGTTCACGATCAATTACAGGCTGGCGCCGCAGCACAGGTTTCCGGCGGCCGTGGAGGACGTGCAGGCTGCCGTGAAGTGGGTGAAGGCGCATGCGAAAGAGTACAAGGTGGACGTGAAGCGGATGGCGCTGATGGGCGAATCGGCAGGCGGGCACCTGGTGGCAATGGCGGCGGTGCGGGAGACAAAAGAGACGCAGGTGGCGGCGGTGGTGGATTTCTATGGGCCGCATGATTTGTACAAGCGGGAGATGGAGCGCGGGAAGGTGACGGAGAACCTGAATGCGCTGCTGGGGATCGAGAAGTTGGACGAGGCGGGCCAGGCGAAGCTGAAGGAGGCGTCGCCGATCAATTTTGTGCGCAAGGGACTGCCGCCCTTCCTTTTCATCCACGGGACGAAGGACGCGTCGGTGCCATTTGAGCAGTCGCCGATGATGTGCGCGAAGTTGAAGGCGGCGGGCGACCGGTGCGAGGTGTTTCCGGTGGAGGGGGCGCCGCATGGGATCGGGGGGTGGGAGGGTCATCCGGAGTGGACGGCCTACAAGACGAAGATGGTGGAGTGGCTGCGGGCGACGCTACGTTAGCAAAAGAGATGCACCTGGCCGCGGGCGATGCGGCGGATGAAATCGAGGTCGCCGTCGAGGAAATCGTACTGCGGCAAGGCCTGGGGATCTTCCCAGCGGATCTGCTCGAAGGTGACTGGGCCGGGCTCACCGCAGAAGGCTTCGACGCGGTGGAAGAGCAGGATGAGGGGAGAGCGGCCGGCGGCGGTGTGCTCATAGCGGGCGATCTCGGGGCCGACTTCGGCGTCCACGCCGAGTTCTTCCTGGAGTTCGCGCTTGAGGGCCTGTTTGGGGGTTTCGCCGGCCTCCACCTTGCCGCCCGGAAACTCCCACTTGAGGCCGTGGCGGTCCTGGGCCATGCGTTGGCCGATGAGGACTTTGCCGTCGCGTTGAAGCACGCCGGCGACTACGATCATTGTGCGCGCCATGCAGGGTATAGGACGATGACGAGGAGGTGACTGAGTCCATTGTACAGTGAGCGGCTACTGCAGCACTTTCAAAATCCGCAGCGCGCGGGCCGGCTGCCGGTGGCGACGGCGGAGGTGGTGGTGATGAACCCGGCGTGCGGAGATGAGCTGCGGCTGGGAGTCCGGGTGAAGGACGGGGTGGTGGAAGATGCGGCGTTCCAGGTGAGGGGTTGCACGGCGTCGATCGCATGCGGGTCCGCCATGGCCGAATGGCTGGTGGGGAGGAGCCTGGCGGAGATTCGCGGGGCGCAGGTGGAAGAGGAAGTGGAGCGGGGGGTGGACGGATTGCCGGAGGCATCGCGGCATGCGGCGGCGCTGTGCGGCGACGCGGTGAAGAAGCTGCTGGCGGCTATGGCAAGCGGCGGAGTCTGAGATTGCGGAACCAGGTGGCGGAGTGGTGGTTCTGGAGGACGAGGAAAGAGTCCTGAGCCTCGTGCGGGTATTCGAGGACGAGTTCGCCGTTGAGCCAGTGCTGCGCTTTGCCGCCGGAGACGACGATGCGGGAGCTGTTCCATTCGCCGGCGTGATGGACGGGGTGTTTGGTGGGGGCGAGCTTGCCGTAGAGGGCGGCGGTGACCTTGGTGGGGCCGGAGAGGGCATCGGCGTTGCGCTCATCGTCGACGAGCTGATATTCGGCGCCGCGGCCGCGGGCGTGGTTCCCTTCCCCCGCCTTGGGTTTCCACTCATCCACTCTCTCGATGAAGTACTTGACGCCGGAGTTGCCGCCGGGCTCGATCTTCCACTCGAATTCGAACTCAAACTCACGGAAGGTCTCGCGGGTGCGGATGTCCTGGTATCCGCCATCGACGACGAGGGCGCGAAGGCTGCCGTCTTCGATGGTCCAGGACCTGGCGGGGAACGGTCTGCCGGTGACTTCGAGCCAGCCGTCGGGTGTAGTTCCGTTGAAGAGCGGAGTCCAGGGTGCGGCGAGGAGGAAGAGAAATACGGCCACCATTATTGTCAGTTTAGCCGAGTGGAGGCAGCGCGCAGCGAAGAACGGCCTCGCTCCTCAACCGGGATAGTCCGGGTACAATCGGTCAATATGACGGCGTGCGATTCCACACCAGCTGTTCCTTCGTTTCGGAGCCTTCTGAGAACGGCGGATCGATTCAAGTACCTTGCCTGGAGAGTGCTTGGCACTCCGTTTGAGAGCGAGTTTCAACTGCAGTCCGGCACGCGGCTGCACTTGCGGCCGATGGATTCGAAAGACTACGCGACGGCCTACGAGATCTTCTGTCACGAATATTACCGACCCAACCGCCTGCTGGACCGATCAAAGGTGCGAACCGTTGTCGACCTGGGCGCTAATGTAGGGTTTGCATCGCTCTATTTCGCGACAGTGTTTCCGAGTGCGCACATCTGGAGCTTCGAGCCGCACCCCGTCTACTTTTCGCAACTCGCTCATCAGGTGAGGCGCAATGAGATTTCCAAGCGTGTGACCTTGCTGAACGCGGCCGCGGGCACAAGGAACATGTATTGCCGGATCTCCGATGAGGGCCGGAACTCGACCATCGGCGGCTCGAGCACTGAGAACTCCTTCGGAGCATGCATGCTCGACCTGTTTGAACTCGCCGGCCCGCTGGCGCCCCTCGACTACCTGAAGATGGACATCGAAGGGGGAGAGCATGCACTGCTGGCCGACCCGAGATTCGAATCCCTGGGAATCGCCGAGATCGCGATGGAGTGGCATGACACGCCGGAAGTAAAGAACGCCAAACTAGCCTGCGTAGAACGGTTGTCCGGGCTGGGATATCAAATAGAGATCCGCGAGGACTGTGGCGGGTACGGCACCTTGGTAGCGTCTCGCCCCAGTTGAGCACCGTCAGACTTCTTGACGGTACTCAGCGCGTCAGCACACTGGTGAGCAGACGCAGGAAGCGGGCGGTGTCGACTTCGAGCTGGGCGTGGACTTTGCGGACGCCGGTGGCGGGTTTGAGCTCGTCCGACCAGGTGAGGGTGTGGCCGTAGCTGGGGCCGTGGCTGAGATCGACGTCCATGTAGAGCGCCTGCTCCCTGGTGATGAGGGATGGCTGGAGCAGCGAGCAGGCGGAGAGTTCGTCCCAGAGATACGATTCGGGCTTGGACCAGGCGGCGACGTACCTGGCGGCGGGCGAAGAAGAGCGGCGGATGGTCTCGAGAAGCTGGGGCGTGAAGGGGACCTGGAGAGAGACATCGACGGTGGTGACGTCGATGCGGGGCCAGGCGGCGCGCAGGACGTTGTGAGCGGCCTCGGGGTCGAACCAGAAGTTGAATTCGTGGCGCGGGCTGGTGGCGAATTCGGGATCATCGGTGCGCGGATGGAGCGAGCCGCCCATGAGAACGATGCCGCGGGTGAGTTCGGCGAAACGGGGCTCGATGGCGAGGGCGAGCGCGATGTTGGTGAGGGGGCCGCCGGCGAAGATGGTGATCTGGCCGGGATGGGCGCGGACCTGGCGGACAAGGAAGTGGACGGCGTCTTCGGCGGCCGGCCGGAGGTCCGGCTCGCCTTCGGGCATGGCCGTGGAGAGGGGACGGCGCCAGGCGCCGAGCCAGGTGACCTGGCCGTAGAGTTGAGCGGCGAGGCGCGATTCTTCCTGGGTGCGGACCAGCGGGGCGTTGGCGCCGGCGAAGACCGGAACGCGCGTATGGCCGGTGAGTTCGAGCATTCGCAGGGTGTGGCGGACGGCTTCGTCGCGCCAGGCGTCGCCGGTGACCGTGGTGATGCCGAGGACTTCGACATCAGGGGATTGGAGCAGGGCGAGGATGGCCATCTGGTTGGTGCCGCCGGGACCGGAGGCATCCTCGTCGATGAGAACCAGGCGCTTCTGCGCGAGCACGGGCAAAGCCAGGGCGAGGACGAGCAGAAGCGCCTTCATGGTTAGCTCAACTTGGCGAAGCGGGCGCGGACATCCTGCTCAAAGGCGCGGATGTGAGAGGTGGCGAATTCGAGGGGATCGAGTTCGGTGTTGTTGATGAGCGGGGTGAGGTCCATGCCGAAGTTGATGAGCTGAGCGGCGTCGACGGAGTGGGACTGGTGGTAGGTGGCGTGGGCGCGGCGGCGGCCGAGGGTGGCGAGATCGTAGCGCTTGCCGCCGGCGATCTGGGAATCGAAGACGCCGAGCAGGGCGGCGGCGAGGTTTTCATGGCCGCCGCAATTGAAGATGACTTTGGCGGAATCGGGGAGCCAATCGAGGTCGCGCCAGACTTCGCAGCCGTAGAGGTGTTTGGGCCGGGCATCCGCGGGCAGGGCGCGGATGGCGGCGATGGTGCGGAGGCTGGTGGCGACGTGGGTATCGTGCTTGTCGCAGAGGTTGTGGACGTAGACGAACTCGGGGCGGGCAGCGAGGAGGATGGCCTCGATGTCGTCCTTGGGGCCGGTTTCGGCGGCGGACTTCACTTCCTTGCTGGGGTAATCGAGGAAGCCGCAGAAGGAGTACTCGCCGATGAAGGCGGCCTTCTTCTGCTCGACGCGGCGGACGCTCATCATCTCGGCGTCGGTGAAGCGGGAGTAGACGCCGTCGCGGGGGCTGCCGGCGCCGTCGGTGACGATGACGCAGGAGAACCATTTGTCGGGCAGTCCGAAGGCGGCGAGGATGCCCTCCATGGCCATGATCTCGATGTCGTCCTGGTGGGCGGCGATGCCGAGGTGGGTGGTGCGGGCCAGGGCCTGATCGAGCGGAGTGGAGTCTGGGACGTAGAGTTCAGAGGTGGATTTCGTGAGATTCATCGCTAATTCCTTTCAATGGCGGGCAGGCTGGCGGCGGCGATGGACTGGCCGACGCGGCGGCTCTTTTCGTCGGGCAGGGCGAGATTGACGGTGGCGGCAAGCGCGGGGAACTCAGCGGCCAGAACGGTCTTGGCGCGTTCGATCATGATGTCGCCACCGGCGCCGGTGGTGACGCGGCCGAGGATGAGCAGGTGCTTCAGCTCATAGAAGTCAGAGTAGTGGGCGACGGCGTAGCCGAGGCAGGTGCCGATGGTTTCGTAGATCTTCGGGGCGAGCGCATCGCCGGCCTGCATGCGTTCCTGGAGAACGACGAGTTTTTCAGGCAGGCCGAGCCCGGCGTCGAAGGTCATGCCGGCGGATTCGGCGATGCGGATGGCGCCCTGCTGGGAGAAGAACTGGACGCCGCAGCCGCCGTCGCCGGACCATTCGTCGGCGGGAGCGTTGGGGCGGTAATCGACGGGGACGAAGGCGAGTTCGTTGAGCCAGCCGGTGATGTTGCCGTGGCGGTCGGCGTAGCCGGCAGCGAGAGAGGAGCCCATGGCGATGCCGAGGACGGGGTTGTCGTTGAGCGACATCGAGCCGGCCAGCGCGGTGACCTCGCCGTCGTTGACGACGTCCATGGGCACGCCCAGCTCATCGCGGATGCGAAGGAACATGCCGGCGATGTGGTTGTCGAAGATGTCCTTGGGAATGCCGCGGAAGAGGGAGGCGACGCGGACGCGGTTGTTGATGTAGACGCCGGCCGACGAGCCGCCGACGGCGTCGAGGCGCGGCAGCTTGGAGGCGGCGCGGCGGATGGAGTCCATCACGCCTTCGTAGTGGTACTGGGGGTCGAGCTGGTTCTTGGGATCCCAGGGGACCTCTTCGCTGTAGATGACTTCGCCGTCGATGACGGCCGAGGCTTTGCGGTCACTGGCGCCAAGATCGAAGCCGACGCGGCAGCCGTCGAGGTGGCGGCCGAGCGCCACGGTAGTCTCCTTTTCCGCGGGCACGCGATCCGGTGTGGTGGTGACGACGGTGAACGGGTTTTCGTAGACGCCGCTCATGAAGTGGTAGTCGAATTCACGCTCGCCGCCGGGCGCATAGACCTTGCGGAGGTGATCGCCGATGGCGGCCGGGCCGCCGGCGTAGACCTTCCAGCCGCCGCGCTGCCAGAGGAGGAACTTCACGATGCGCTCAATGTATGGCAGGTTGAGGTGGAAGTGCGCGGAAGACTCCGGCAGGACGATGGTGTCGAAGCGGGAGACGGAGCCGTCGGCGCGCTCCAAAGCCAGGGCCATGGGCACAGCGCCTTCGGCTCGGGCCAGATCGCGGAAGGCTTTGTTCCAGAGAGAAGCGGGGATGAATGCGGGGTCGAGTTCAGGCGTAAAACGCGGCCTGATGGCTAGGGGGGAAGACATGACAACTTCATTATCGCAGTGGTGATAGGGTGCTTTCGAGCGCGCTATACTGGCATTTCAGACCGGATAGGAGGAAACAGCCATGCCATTCATCCACGACGATTTTCTGTTGAGCACCGCCGCGGCGCGGAAGCTTTACCACGAGTATTGCGAGGCGGAGCCGATCCTCGACTATCACTGCCATCTGCCGCCGAAGGACGTGGCGGAAAACCGGCAGTTTGCCAACCTGTTCGAGATCTGGCTGGAAGGCGACCATTACAAGTGGCGGGCGATGCGCGCCAACGGAGTGCCGGAGGAGTTTGTGACGGGCGGCGGAGATGCCAAGGCGAAGTTCCTGGCGTGGGCCAAGACGGTACCGGCGACGCTGCGCAATCCGCTGTATCACTGGACGCACCTGGAGCTGAAGCGCTACTTCGGCATCGATGAACTGCTGAGCGAAGCGAACGCGGAGAGAGTGTGGACGGCGGCCAATGAACAGCTCGCGGGCGAGAGCAAGCGGGCGTGGGGGATTCTGGACGAGTTTCAGGTGAAGGCGGTGTGCACGACGGACGATCCGGCGGACGACCTGGCTTATCACGCGCAGATTGCGAAGTCCGCGGTGAAGACGAAAGTCTATCCGACATTCCGGCCGGACCGGGCGTTCCTGGTGAACCAGCCGGAGATTTTCAATGCCTGGCTGGGGCGGCTGGCGGAGGCATCAGGCATCGACATCACGAGCTTTGCGGCGTTTCAGGACGCCTTGAAGCAGCGCCATGACTTCTTCCATTCGATGGGCGGCAGGCTAAGCGACCACGGTCTGAATGCCTGCTTCGCGACGCCGTGCACGGAGGCGCGGGCGGCCGAGATCTTCGAGCGGTCGCGGGCGATGTTCGCGTCGACGGAAGAGGAGTATGCCGAATTCGCGTCGTACCTGATGCTGCTGTTCGGGCGGCTGGACGCGGAGAAGGGCTGGACGAAGCAGCTCCACCTGATGGCGCAGCGCAGCAACAACACGCGGCGGCTGAGGGAGCTGGGGCCGGACACCGGGTTCGATTCGATCGGCGACCTGCCGCAGATCGAAGCACTGTCGAAGTACATGGACACGCTGGAGCAGGAAGGCGCGTTGCCGAAGACGATTCTGTACAACCTGAACCCGGCGTGGAATTATCCGCTGGCGACGATGGCGGGCAACTTCCAGGACGGCGTGACGGCGGGCAAGATCCAGTTCGGCAGCGGCTGGTGGTTCCTGGACCAGAAGGAAGCGATGGAGTGGCAGATGAACGCGTTGTCCAACTGCGGCCTGCTTTCGCGCTTTGTGGGCATGCTGACGGATTCGCGGAGCTTCATGTCGTACCCGCGGCATGAGTACTTCCGGCGGACGCTGTGCAACCTGCTGGGCGAGGACATGGAAAA
>JACQZS010000007.1 GCA_016213725.1 Acidobacteriota bacterium
AAATGCGCGCAGCGCACCCAGCGCTTCAATCCGCTCGACGAAGAGTCTCACGCCAGTCTCTAAACCAGAAGCCTTCCCCAGCCGAGCCCACCCCCGAAGGGCTCCGCATGAACACCGCCCAGGACTCCGGCCACCCCCCCAAAGGCCGTAGCTATACCCTCGAATGGCAAACCCTCGGTGCCAACCGCGACCGCCCGCGCGAAGGCCCGCCCCCGCCACCTTCCATGTTCCGCGTCGTCGAATCGAGGTGACCTGTCTTCTGGTCCTTTGCCTCAACCAATTGGCGCGTGACTTGGATGTGCCCCCTCACCGGATCAGCGGCATTGTCAACGGCACCCGGTCCTTCACCGCTGACACGGCCCTTCGGCTGGGTACTTCTTTTCGCGTGAGCCCGGAGACTTGGCTGGGACTCCAATTGAACCACGATCTTCGTCTCATTGCGTCGCGCCGAGGCGCGGAGATCGTCTGCGGTGTCCTTACTCGTCCAGCCGCTTGAATCTCCACCCCGCGTCAGCCGAACAGCCGGCGCCCGAACGCTTGGGCCGCCAGGACGATGCGAATACTGGCCCAGATTCCGGCGGCCGCGGAGAGGCTCGCCGCCATGTGGCTGAGCGGCGTCGCCTTCAGCAGACGGTGGTAGAGCCAGACGCCGGCCGGCAGGACGATCAGCGCGCCAGTGATGATGCCAGGGCTGTACGCGCGGGCGACGGCGGCCATCCCGATATGGACGAGCACGTGCGCAATGTAGGCGGCGAGCAGTCCCGAATAGATGTAGAGCGGCGCTCGGTTTGAGGACGGGCGGTTCAGCCAGCGCCACAGAAAGATTGTCGCGGCAAGATAGATTGGCAGTTCAAAGAACATCGTGCCGGCCATCACCGCCATGGAATCCGGCAGGTTCGCAATGATGCGCAGCCCGGGTGAAATGGGGTCGGACAGCATGTGAAGCAACTCGCCGTGGCCGCGCACCCAGGCAGGCACGGTCAACACCTCCTCGCTTTCATGGAGGAGGAAAATGCCCGGGAAGAGCCACAGGACGGCGGGTCGCAGCGTGGGCGCCGGCAGAACCGGAACTGCACCGAGTTCTGGATGGCGTCGCGCGTACAGCCGGCGGTATACGGCGTGCTGCAGCAGTACCATCACCGCCCAAAGGGTGACCGAACTCGTAACGCCGAGGTACAGCACGAGCCACGTTTCCAGGGTGGGCGGCCACACACTCACGTTCATTCCGGCGAAGAGAGCAACCAGAGTGATCCCCGTGAATGCGAGCAGCGATCCGTACTTCTCCTTCGCCGTCAGCGGCCGGGTCGCGACGTCGCGCCGCCATCGCTCCAGGCGGCTGCCCTGCGCTGCGGAGGATTCGTCGTTCGTCATCACGGTTTCCTGGCGCTCCACGTGCCGGCCATGTTCGCAAACGCAAGCGGCCGGGACACGCCGTGGCGCTTCGCCAATCAACGCATAGCAGCGGAACAGCACCGCGGACTCATCATACTACTGACCGGTGACGTTCCTGGCGCCGCTGAGTGTAGATCGCCCCAATGCGCACCAGCAACAACAGCAGTACTCCGGCCACGAAGGCCAGCACGGCGGTGAGACTCCAACTGCGCCCGGCCGCCGAGCACAGCAGCCGTAACGCCGGCTCTGGTTCCACGACACTCGCGGCCCCGCAGGCGCTCGTGAGCCAGGAGGATCGGATGGCTGCCGCGCAGCCCGTTCCGATCACCAGCCCGGTGTATCCTGCAACCCGGCGCGCATGACCTTGGGATCTGCCCCATGCGAAGGGGAGTTCGCAGAAAGTGGCCCCCATCCACCCATGGGCTACGTATCTGATAGGGACAAAAAGCGCCGTCAGACAGTCCATCCCGGCCTCACGTCAAACGGCATCCCACTATCTTATGCCAATCACGCTGCACCAGAATCGGGAGACGGCGTCGCTCATGGTGCGGCAGCCCCCGCTGAGTTGCCCTCCGCCGGGCTCTGCAAATGGGCGGCACATTCCGGCGGCGACCACTGCTCGTGTCTCTCCCGGGCCTGCGGTGACGACTCGGTGCGTCTGCGGATCGGATGCTGCTCCTTCGCGATGGCGGGCGAACTGATCTGCCGCGAAGCCATGGCATCCCTCACGTCTCCGGTCCATGGATTGACTGCGAAGTAATAGCTTTGAAGAACACCACTCCCCTCACTGTCCAGCGGGCCGGGCCACTCGGCATGGATTGCATGGAATTCGGAAGCCCAGGAAAACTCCCACGGCGCGCTTTCGGCTGCCCGCCCGCACCTAGTGCGGCAAGCGCCTCTTTCACCAGCTGGCGGGCAGAGTCCTGCCCGATGGCGCCTCGGCGCTCGGTGGCGTCGAGAAAACTCATGCAGAGGACCGCAATGCAGCAAAGCCGCGTCCTGTTGCCCACATCCTCAGTCCAGCCTCGCCACGGCAAATCGCCGTAACGTCCGCGTCTGCGCACCAGACCGCCTTCTCCGGCCTTGCCCTTCACTCTAACTGGAAACCGCCGGCCGCCCGTGCGAAATCCGCCGCCACAGCCACTCCAGCGGACCCGTCGGGAGGCGCGCCAGATACAACGCGCTCAGTGGCATCTGCATGGCGAACACCGCCACGCTCAACACGAACCCCTGCACGGCTCCCACCTTGCCGTACAGGCCCAGTCCGTAGCCGTAATGAATCGTCGTGCCGATGACGATCTGCAGCACATAGTTGGACGGCGCCAGCACAAGCAGCTCGACGAAGTACAAGACGGCGGTGTTCACCAGTCAGTCGTGCAGCATGAGCCTGAGGCGGTCCGGCTAGAATCTTTGCAGGTAGGCCTCTGTGGCGCGGCCCACGACCGGCGGCAGTGCGGTGAGCGCGCCGGCCCTGGCCGGCGCAGCAGCAGCGCCACCGCCCCGGCGTAGGTCAACAGGATGTCCCCCACCAGATGAGAAAGGCGTGGAACGCGCCAATGACAGTCAGGCTCGGCAACCGGTGCGCGAAGAAGCCGCGAAGAGCCGGCCGCGCCGGCGGTCCATCAGAATCGCGAAGCCACACCAAATGGAGCGAGAGCAGCGTGATGAACTTGTTGTCGAAAAGCAGATCCCCTCCCATCTGCATCCGCAGGACGGCTATGGCGCGCAGCACCGCAGAGGGCGTGCCGTAGAACTCGGCGGGCCAGCCGAAGCCGCGCCAGTTGGCCCCAAGGATTCCGTAGTGCGCAAATGCGCGCAGCGCACCCAGCGCTTCAATCCGCTCGACGAAGAGTCTCACGCCAGTCTCTAAACCAGAAGCCATCCCCAGCCGAGCCCACCCCCGAAGGCCTCCGCATGAACACCGCCCAGGACTCCGGCCACCCCCCCAAAGGCCGTAGCTATACCCTCGAATGGCAAACCCTCGGTGCCAACCGCGACCGCCCGCGCGAAGGCCCGCCCCCGCCACCTTCCATGCTCCGCGTCGTTGAGCGCCAGAACTCCCGCTCACCCGTCACTCGGCTCGCGAGTCGCTGGTCTGACTACTAGCCGCCGTCCAGTACTTCCCATCCGCAGGGGGCATCCGCGGTCGCCCCGTTCATCTGCACGGATCAGTGGAATGCACGTGTCGGGAAGGGGGTGTTCTTGCGGTATGCACCAGCGTCCTTCATGCTGAATTGGACAGAAATAGGGGATAACTTCTGTTGGAAACGGGGGGGGCGGGTCATATACTTGAGCCAGCGTGAGAGGAGGTCATCGTTAGAGGAGGAATAATGCCCGAGAGTCCGGTTTCAGATATATCGAGGCTCGGTGAGGAACGGGCTATCAGCGACAGCGGCCAGCGTAAAGCGCTTGAAAAACTGCACGCAAGCGAGATTGGATTCTTGCTTGCAGTACTGTTGCTGTGGACCAGCCTGTTGGCCGTCGGCATGTTTGTGGCCAGCCAGCCGTACCGCGACGTTTTGGTGCAGGGGCAGCGGCCGCTTTCCGAATACGTTTTCTCATGGGTCATGGCTTTCGCCAGCTACACCTTCACCAACGTGGCCATCCTCAGCATTCTGTCTGCCCTGGCAGGTGCTGGAGCGAGGCATGTGGAGGCGCAGCTTGGCGGCAACGAGCGGATTACCAATGTGCGTGCCCTGTATGCCTCTGCCATGCTCCGCGGCTTTTTCGTATACCTGATCGCGCTATCAGGTCTTATGTTCCTCGCGGAGAGTGTATTCACGACAATCGCTAAGTCACCGGATGTCTACATCCGTCTATCGGGCAGCATCTCTTTGCTGAGTTTCATGCTCGGCTTTAACCCGGAGATGTTTGCGCGAATGCTGGATCGCATCGCCCGTGTTTTAGAAGACCAGGGCTCAAAAACTCGGTAGCCCTTCCGGATGCCTGGGAGCGCGGACTCTGATATGTGCCGCCGCACGACGCCTGGTTGGAAATCACGTCGTTGGGTGAGCGATAGTCCGGCACGCTGCTGGTCTCCACTGAGTTTTGAATCCACTGTGCGAACAGATCACACAATCAGGAGGTAAGACTGATGAGCTCTGCCGCTTTGAGACTAAGCAGACTGCCCATCCGGCGGCCTGTTGTTCCCGACAAGATTGACCTGCGCGACCGCCTCTATCAGCCGGACATCACCAGGGTTCCGAAGTCCGAACTGCTCTGTCCAACCGTCTTGCCCGTCCTGGACCAAGGCGATACAAATGCGTGCACCGGCTTTGCGCTCGCCAACCTCGTGAACTATCTGACCTGGACTCGCGATCAAGTCCCGGCAGGGAAAGGCCCTCAGGCTTCGCCTTACATGCTCTATGACATGGCTCGGCGCTACGATGAGTTCCCAGGTTCCGGAGCCACTGGTTCCAGCATCCGCGGCGCCATGAAGGGCTGGTTCCGACATGGTGCCTGCCGCCTTGATTTGTGGAACACCACAAAGATGCCGGCTGCCTCTCGGGATCCGAAAGCCGATTGGTGGCGGGACGCGATCAATCGCCCGCTCGGCGCTTATTACCGTGTAGATGCGAAGTCCATCACCGACATGCACGTTGCGCTGAACGAACTCGGCGTTGTGTACGCCAGTGCCATGTGTCACGACGGTTGGTTGAAGGGCTTTGAAGCCGCGAAAACCCAAAACGGCGGTAAGCGCTCTAAGGGTAGGATCTGGGAGATCCCTCCAGAAAAGGCCACGCCCGCCGCTGGCGGCCATGCTTTTCTCATCGTCGGCTATGATCAGGCGGGTTTCATTGTGCAGAACTCCTGGGGGCCTCAATGGGGCACACGCGGTCTCGGCCGGCTCCGTTACGAGGATTGGAGTGAGAACGGCATGGACGCATGGGTGGCCCAACTTGGCGTCGTCACCCAGCAACGCCTGGATATCTCATCCTCTGTCTCCTTGCGTACCGTCGGCAGCAAAGTGCAGCTATCCGTCGATGCCACGCTGAGAGATTTCGAGATCTCACCATTTGTCATTGACATGGAGAATAACGGGTGCCTCTCTGGCAGCGGACGGTTCCGGACTCAGCCCGCGGATCTCGACGCTCTCTTCGCCATCCAGATGCGCGATGCGATCGAGCGCTGGAAGATCAAGAGCGGCGAACCCGTGGATGTCGCAATCTATGCCCACGGTGGTTTGACCGGCGAAGACTCCGCCGCCGATACAGCTGCGCGATGGGTGCCGGCGCTGTTTGAAGCCCACATTTTTCCCATCTTTCTGATGTGGGAGACGGACATCTGGTCTACGCTGAAAAACCGCTTGGCCGATCTCGTGCTCCAGGAACCGCGCGCTACGGGAGGCTGGACCGATCAACTCAAGAAGTGGTGGGACGAACGGCTCGAGCGGGCACTTGCGCCCGTTGGCTCTGTCATCTGGGGCGAAATGAAACAGAATGGCCAGGCAGTCAGCACGAACCCGAATGGGGGAGGCGTCCTGCTGTATGAGAGCGCCCGGAAGTCTCCCGTGGTGCAGAAACACCCGCTTCGGATCCATCTGATCGGTCACTCGGCGGGCACAATCCTGCACAGTCACTTGGTCGATCAACTCGCTACGCGCGGATGGAGCTTCGAGAGCATCAATTTCCTGGCCGCCGCCGTCCGCGTGAAGACCTTCCAGGAAAAGGTGGTCCCGCATCTCGCACAGAGCAAGGTGATGAAGTTCCGTTCCTTCCACCTGACGGATTCCGCGGAGCAAAAGGACCCCACCTGCAAGCCCATCCTCGGCTATGGGCGCTCGCTCCTTTATCTCGTCTCGGAGTCTTTCGAGAACGGAGTGCGTACTCCAATCCTCGGCATGCAGAAGTACTTCGACAGCCTCGCGCTCCCCAATACCGAGGCCTATACGGCACCGGGCCCGCACACCGGCAGTACCACGCACGGCGACTTCGACAATGATCCCCTCACTATGAAGAGCGTCATCCAGATGATTAAGGCCGGCACCTGACGCCGTCAGCGGAAAACAGCCCAGTAGATTGGCATCGGCCGTGCCGTGCAAAACGGCACTCAAGCTAACCGGAAGCTGCCGCCCGCCCATACGAAATCCGGCGCCACAGCCACTCCAATGGACCCATGGGCAGGCGCGCCAGATACCACGCGCTCACTGGCATCTGGATGGCGAACACCGCCACGCTCAACACGAACCCCTGCGCGGCTCCCACCTTGCCGTACAACCCCAATCCGTAGCCGTAATGAATCGTAGTGCCGATGATGCTCTGCAGCACATAGTTGGACAGCGCCGTCCGCCCGATGGCCTTCAACCCGCGCTGCAGGCGGGGCGCCGCGGAGGAGAGCGACAGCAGTGCGATGCCGCCGGCATAACCGAGGCTGAGGGCCGCGCCGGACCCCAGCCGCAACAGCAGGTTCGCCACCAGCAGTCCAGGCAAGCGGCTCGGCCGCGGCTGCCAAGTCTGCCTTACATAGAGCGCCAGCAGGCCGCCGCAGACTCCGCACACCAGCCCAAGCACGCACATCCGCTTCAACAGCCCACTGTGTTCCCGCAGGCGAAGCAGAAAGCCGCTCCGCCACAGAAAGACGCCCGCCAGGAACCAGGCCAGCACAAGCAGCACGACGAAGTAGGCGTCGGCGTTGTTCACCATCCAGTCGTGCAGCATCTGCCTGAGGCGGTCCGGCCAGGATCCGTGCAGGTAGGCCTCTGTGGCGCGGCTCAGGATCGGCTCCACCGCGGGGCGCGCGCCGGCCCTGGCCGGCGCAGCGGCAGCGGCGGGCGCAAAGGTGGCGATGCGGTACAACGATAACCACAGCGGCAGCAGGAACAAAGTGCCCGCCCAGGCCAGCAATGTGCGCTGCCGGCAGTTGCGGAATAGCAGCAGCAGCGCCCCCGCCGCGGCGTAGGTCAGCAGGATGTCTCCCCACCAGATGAGAAAGGCGTGGAACGCGCCAATGACAGTCAGGCCCAGCAACCGGCGCGCGAAGAAGCCCGCGAACGGCCGGCCGCTCCAGCGGTCCATCTGAATCGCGAAGCCCACACCAAACAGAAGCGAGAGCAGCGTGATGAACTTGTTGCCGAACAGCAGATCCACTGCTATCTGCATCCGCAGGTCGGCCGCGGCGTGCAGCACCGCCGAGGGCGCACCGTAGAACTCGGCGGGCCACGCGAAGCCGCGCCAGTTGGCCACAAGGATTCCGAACAGCGCGAAGCCGCGAAGCGCGTCCAGCGCTTCAATCCGCTCTTCCACCCGCACCGGCGAAGGTAGCATCCAATCGATCATACACGCGCACGCGTGCGGATCCAGGGGGCGCCCCATCCGGCCGCCTCCCAAAACCTGCGACAATGCCTCAATGTCTCGATTGGCGTCCCTCTTCCTCCTGGTCTCCCTCTGCGCGCCCGCCGCTGAAAAGCGCCTCATCACCGCCGAAGACCTCTACTCCTTCACTTGGGTCGCCGATCCCCAGATCTCCCCCGACGGCTCCCAGGTCGCATTCACCCAGGTGCGCGTCAACGCCAGGAAGGACGGCTACGACACCTCTCTCTTCCTCGTCTCCACCGCCGGCGGAACCCCGCGTCTTCTCACCAAAGGCCCCCAGGACTCCACGCCCCGCTGGTCCCCCGACGGTAAACGCATCGCCTTCCTCCGGGCCTCCGCCGGCACTCCGCCCCAGCCCGCGCAAATCTTCATCCTCCCCATGGATGGCGGCGAAGCCGCACAACTCACCAGCCTCGCCAAAGGCGCCGCCGCCCCCGCCTGGTCCCCCGACGGCAAGCTCATCGCCTTCACCTCCACCACTCTCCCCGACGACCCCGGCAAACCGGATGCCGCGAAGAAAGACGACGAGAAGTCCGACGTCCGCATCATCAACCGCGCCGTCTACCGCTTCAACGGCGCCGGCTACACGGACTTCGACCGCCCCGCCCACATCTGGACCGTCCCCGTGCCCGCCCCCCGCGGCGCGCCCCAGAAAGCCACTCAACTCACCACCGGCCGCGT
>JACQZS010000081.1 GCA_016213725.1 Acidobacteriota bacterium
AGGAGGAAGGTCGTACCCACTGTGCGTGTTGAGCCTCTATTCAAGCGGTGCGTAAGGCCGCGCGTCTGGGTCACGTTCGACCGGATGGACGCAGGAGGCGCCCGCACAGGCGGATCAGCTAGCCGGTAGCCGCCCTGTATCGTGGTCTATTTCGATGGGTCAGCCTCCTCGGTTAGCCCAGTCGAAGGACCAGGCAGATCCCAGCGACTGCAGCCCCTGCGGACTGGCCGCTGAGGAAGACCGGACACCCGTCATCCGATCTCTGGCTACACTATGAACCCGGAACAGGAGACTGTCAATAGCGGAGTTCTGGGTGCAAAATTGACAGCATACGCCTGGAACTCCTACCCTGAAAGAAGATGCCGGTGTAGCTCAGTGGTTAGAGCGACGGTCTCATAATCCGTAGGTCGTAGGTTCAAATCCTACCGCCGGCACCATCTCCCTTCCCACCCTGCCGATTCCTTCAAACCCGCAGGAGGCCCTTGCGCCTGAACATCCACCAGATCCCCAGAAGCACCATTGCACCGCCGAGGAACGGTTGCAGTCCAGTGCCGAAAATGGCCAGTGTGCGGACTCGGGATCTGATGCGGGATAGGGACGCAAAGGTCCCCCTACGGCCAGCGGCCATTGACAAGGACTCAGGCGGTGCGCGCAACTCGCAGTCCTGCGCCGGATTGGCGGAGTTAAGCATATGCGCCGCCTGCCCTGTCCGAAAGTCTCTACAATCCGACTTTCCAATCCCATTGACCGCTTTATCGTCGCGGAGTAGACTGCCGTATGCATTTTCTTCGATACCCTACAGCCCTCCTCCTTATGCCGATTGGGATACTTGGGCCGGCGCTATCTGCACAGACCGATGCGGAAGGGTGCAAGGACCATCCGCTCTTCAACCGTCTTCCGGGTTTTCACATCGCAAAATGCGAGAAGGCGCAATTCGAGCTAAAGCGCTTCCCCATCAGCCCGGTCGACCCAAACAAAGAAGGCTCGAAGCCCAAAGTGATGGAGGTGGAAGGAGCATTCTTCTTCTACCGCTACGAGATGGAAGACGAGAGCAAGAAGCCAAGTCCGTTGCAGACGATGCGAAACTTCCAGAACGCGACGCGAAAGGCGGGAGGGACAGTTGTGGCGGAGTACCCGGGGTGGTGCACAGCGGAGTTAGACGACACGTTGCATCACGGCAACGGCTGCACACTCTACGGCGTGACGATGAAGTTCAGCAGTGGCGGAAAGGAAACGTGGGCATTTGTCGAATCGGATGGGCAAGGGGAGGCCTATGAAGTCTGGGTGGTAGAGCGCGAAGCGATGAAGCAGGACATCACGGTGAATCAACTGCAAGAAAAGCTGGAGAAGGACGGCTTCATCACGCTCTACATCAACTTTGAGACCGCATCGGCGGCGATCCGTCCGGATTCCATGCCGCAATTGGAGCAGGTGGCACAGATGATGAAGTCAGCTGCCGGTATTCGCCTGGAGGTAGCCGGGCATACCGACAATGTAGGCTCACCGGAAAGCAACCTGAAGCTGTCAGATGCGCGGGCGAAATCCGTGTCAGCGGCGCTCGTGAAGATGGGAGTCTCGGCGGACCGCCTCATGGCGAAAGGCTACGGACAAACAGTGCCGGTAGCGGACAACCGGACAGAGGAAGGGCGCGCCAAGAACCGCCGGGTCGAGTTGGTGAAGAAATGAGGTCGGCAAGAGGGAGCCTCGGTCTCAGGATTTCCCTGGCTGCGTGCGTCGTGCTGGCGACGGCGCCCTCGGCGCAGGCGGCTAGGAATCCGACCATCATGGTGACTTCTGACGGAAGAGCGGGCGGGCAGCTCAAGCAAAGTCAGCTGGATGCCATGCAGATGATCGCAGTGGGAAACCTGGAGACAGAACTACATAAGAAACTCACCTGCTATGACATTCTGTCGCGGTACGACCTCGCTGCAATGCTGGGTTTCGCCAAACAGAGACAACTGCTAGCTACAGAGGGGAGTGAACGGGATCTGGAACAGCTGGGTATAGCTGTAAAGCGCGACTACCTGGTCATCGTGAGCGTGTCGGGAGTGGGGAAAAAGGTGTGGTTCCACGGCCGGGTACTGGACGTGAAGAAAGCGTCAGTGGTGGCCATGTACTCCGAAGACTTGGACAATGACAATAAAATCACTGATGGGATTGTGCAGTTCGCCAAGTCATTTGTCGAGGAGATCGATCTGCCGGTATGCCGCAAAGTGTGGGTGGGCACGATCACGACGAGTCAGGTGGTCAACACGGACAAGCCGTCGGAGCAGGTGAAGACCGGAAGTTCTTCGACGACCTGCCATCAGATCACCAATAGCAAGTTGCAGGGCACGGTGACCTTGCCTTTGGAGGGGCAGCCGACGGCGCACTTCGACTTACTCTACGAGACCAGAAGGGTCTGTGATTTCCGTAACCCCACCTGTTCAGGGCACACAGAGAGTGGGATGCGCAGGACCGGACAGGGGCAAGGACCCATCGAGGTCAATGTGACCCAGGACAGCGATCGGCTGAGGATAGAATTCCGTGCACTGAGGTCGAAGAATGGGAAGCTATCCTTTATCAGCGAGGGGAGTGGATGTGCGTCAGCACCGGAGAGTCTGCCCCCACAGGATGTGGAAGTTGTCTGGAATCCACCGGGCTATTCAGGGCGGGTGCTCCTGGAAGACGGGACGTTCGTCGATACGAAGACCTGGACCGTCGACGACGAGACAGTGACGGTGAAGATAGATCTTCGTGAGGAGCAGAAAGTGGAAAAGCGGTAGGCCTGGCGTAGATTTGTGACGAGGTTTCAAGCCTCATCGTCCTCGCCTGGATGCACTGCTCTGCGCTTCAAACCCGCAGGAAGACTTTGCGCTGATACATCCAGTACAGCATCCACCACATCACTAGAAGCACCATTGCGCCGCCGAGCAAGGGCTGCAGCCCCGTGCCGAAGACGGCGAAGGCGTTGACGCCGAGGTGGATGCGGAACGAGGAGGCGATGAAGCCTTCAAAGAGATGCGCGATGAGGTAGGCGGCGATGGAGTTCATGCCGACGACAACCAGGGGGAAGAAGGGTTTGCGGAAGCCCCTCAACTCGACGAGCCACTCGAAGCCGGCCAGGAGGAGGAAGCACATGCCACCGCTGAAAAGGGTCCAGGACGGAGTCCAGATCCGCTTGACCACAGGACAAATGCCGAGGAAGTGCAGCGCCAACCCGGCGGCGATGCCGGCTGCGCCGGCGATGCAGAAGCGCTTGAGGGGAATCTGCGGAGCCGAGTTCTTCAGCCAGCGGCCGGCGATGGCGCCAAGCAGCATGGTTCCCAGAGTTGGGATGAAGCTGAGGGTGAGGTAGCCGCCGCCATTGGCGACGAAGACCTTGGCGCGCGGGAAGAGATTGAGGAACCACAGGTCGAAGCTGGCGCCGAGATTACAGTTCTTGTTCCAGTGGGCCATGAAGCCTGTGTAGTTCTGCACGAAGACGTTGGCGGAGGTACCGTCGGGCGGGACGCAGCCGCCGTTAGGCACGGGCCACAGCGCCCAGGCTAGCCAGTAGCCAAAAAGGATTGCACCCAGCGCGGTCCATTGCCAGCGCGGCTTGACGAATCCGAGGCAGAACAGGAAGGGGTAGCCAAGGCCGATCTGCGTAAGGGTGTCTTCGAATGTGAAGTTTGTCTGCGCGGAACCTGTAGAGCGCAGGAAGATCCCCATGGCGGCCAGCAGGAAGGCACGCCAGAGGGCGTGGAGAAGCATCTTGGGGAACGTGGCGCCTTTGGCGAGGCGGCTGGCGATGGAATATGGCAGCGCTACTCCAACAAGGAAAGAGAACGAAGGCTGGATGAGGTCATGCAGAGAACAGCCGGCCCACTGCACGTGGCTCTGGTGGTAGGAGAGGAACGACCAGAAGGCGCTGTCGGGATAGGCCCTGGCAACGGCAGAGAGGCGCAAAACCTCGGCCATCATGAGGAGCATGACGAAGCCGCGGTAAACGTCCACGGCTATGTTACGGACGCGGGTTTCAGTGGGGGAACTCATTGCAGTACCGTCGAGGGGCATTCACAGTGTATCGCCCGGCCAGGGGAATCGCACTGGCGTTCATCCGGGTGCAAGACTGAGAAGATACGATGACGAACATGACGAAGCGGAGTCTATGGATTGCGGTTGCGGGCGTATGCGGCGTGGCGGCGCTACTGGTGCAGACGACTGCGCAACCTGTGCCCAAGCAGGTGTACATGCACGCGCCGGCGGTGAACGAGTACGCCGTGCACAATCCGGGGGGCCTGACGATTCTGCCGAACGGGCGATACCTGCGGCCGGTGGGCAATCAGATTCCTCTTGGCGATGACCCGCATGGGATGGCGATGAGCCGCGACGGGGCACAGCTCTTCATTCCAGGTGACGGCATCGGGCACCTAGTGTCCGGCTGGCAGAGCGGATCGCCGGTGGTGAAGGAGTTCAAGCGGCTCAAGCCCGAAGGCCGGCGCAAGGCCCGCTGGAACACAGGCGGCGCGGACTTTTCAGCCGATGGCTCGCTGCTTTACTGGAGCAGCGGCGACCGCGGCGGACTGTATGTGTTCGATACGAAGTCCGGCACCCTGAAGAACGAGATTCCGGTGGATGTGGAAGCGGGCGGCACCGTATACAAAGACAGTTGGGTGGTGGATGTGAAGGCGTCAGCGGACGGGCGCCTGCTCTACTGCGCGGATGTGGCGAACTTCCGCCTGGTGGTGGTGGATGCGGCGGCACAACGCGTGGTGGGAACCATCCGCGTGGGGCGCTATCCGTATGCGCTGGCACTGGCCGGCAACCACGTGCTGGTGGCCAACATCGGCCTGTTCGAGTACAGCCCGATTCCGCTGCCCGAAGGCGGCGAGTACGACCGCCGCGGCATCACGCGGCCGGCCTTCGGCTACCCCAGCAAAGAGGCCCGCGATGGTGTGGTGTTTGAGGGACGGAAGATTCCGGGGCTGGGTGACGACACCCTGCCCGAATCGTTCTCCGTGTGGAGCGTGGACGTTTCCAAGCCGGCAGCGCCGCAGATCAACGGGCGCTGGAAGACCGGACTGATGATCCATTCGCCGTCAGACCAGGGCAAGACGGTAGGCGGCAGTGCGCCGAACTTCCTGGCGGCCAGCGGCGATGCGTTGTACGTCTCGAACGGGAACAACGACATGATCGAGAGTATTGACCTGCGGCAGGGCAAGAGCGTGGCGCGGCGGCGGATTGTGCCTTCGCCGCTGGTGGAGAGGCTGAGGGGCGTGGGGCCGAGCGGCATCGCCGTCTCGCCAGATGGCAAGCGGATCTACGTGGCCGAAAGCGGGATCAATGCCATCGGCGTGTTGAACGCCTCCACGCTCGAGGTGTTGGGGCACATCCCTACGGCCTGGTATCCGTACCGGATCGCCGTGTCGCCGGACGGCAAACGCCTGGCGGTGACGTGCTTCAAGGGCTTTGGCAACGGACCCAGCGCGGGCTCGCAGATACCCAAGAGCGAGTTTCTGAAACTGCGCGGGGCGCTGACAGTGCTGGACACGCCGGCGGATTCCGAGCTAGCCGGACTCACGGTGCGGACTCTCGAGAACAACGGCATTGTGAACCGCGAGGCCGAGCGGGCCGCCATGGCCTCCGCCGTGATTCCGACGGTGGCCGGAAATGCGTCGAAGGAGATCAAGTACGTGGTGTTCATCACGAAAGAGAACCACACCTACGACACGATCTTCGACCGGATACCGGGCGCGAACGATGACCCCGCGCTGCTGCGCTGGGGCCTGAACCAAAGGGTGGAAGAGAAGGGCCAGCCGACCCTGGAAAACGTGGCCGTGATGACCAACCATAATGCGCTGGCGCGCCAGTTCACGGTGAGCGACAACTTCTACGTTGAGCCTGAGGCGTCGGGCGTGGGCCACCGCTGGCTGATCGGCGTGCAGCCGAACAACCTGATGCAGATGACGTATTCAGTGGGCTGGGCCTTCAAGAAAGACAGCCCGGCGCCGGGCCGCCGGTACTCGATGGGATCGAACGGGTCCCTGATCCCAGAGGACTATCCCGAAGCGGGTTCGATGTGGGACCACCTGGCGCGGCACGGCGTGACCTTCCGGAACTACGGCGAAGGGTTCGAATTGCCGGGAGTGATCGAAGAAGTGGATGAGCACCCGACCGGAGCGCGGGAAGTGGTGAACGTGCCGATGCCCAAGGTGCTGTTCGACAACACCAGTTTTGGTTTTCCCATCTTCAACACGAACATTCCGGACCAGTACCGGGCGCAGTGGTTCATGAAGGATGTGGACGAGCGCTTCCTCAGCGGAAAGATGAAGTTCCCGTCGTTTGTGAACATCGCCATCTGCAACGACCACGGATCGTCGCGCCGCGCGGACAAGGGCTATCCTTACCTGGCGTCTTTCATGGCGGACAACGACCTGGCGCTGGGACGGATTGTCGAGTATCTCTCGCATACACCCTATTGGAAGAACATGGCGATCTTTGTGACCGAGGACGACGCGGGCGGCGAACCGGACCACGTGGATGCGCAGCGCAGCGTTCTGCTGGTGATCAGCCCGTGGGCCAAGAAAGGCTATGTCTCGCACCGGCATTCGACGATTCTGAGCATGCACCGCACGATGTACCAGATTCTGGGCCTGCCGGCGTTGAACATGTTCGACGCGCTGGTGAACGACCTCTCGGATTGCTTCACGGATAAACCGGACTTCCGGCCTTACACGGTGCGCAAGGTGGATGCGCGGATCTTCGATCCGGAAAAGGCGAAAGACCCCAAGGACCCCGATTACGGCCAGGCTCGCAAGGCGTACTCGGCGCCGATGGACGATGACGACGAGGTGGAGAAGATCGAACAACGCGGACGGAAAGAAGCCACGCCGCGCAAGAAGTAAGGAAGAATGAAAGCCCGCTGCCTCCGGCCCGGCGGACTTCTCCATGATTGACTGGGGCGGATCCGGCTGGCGACGATGGTTCTGTGGACACCAGCGGATCAAGAGATCTGGAAAGCCTCTATCAGCAGTTTCGATTGCGCGCGGAAGCGGTGAGCACTGAAGTCTACCGCCTGGGCAGCCGGGCCAAGGCTGAGAGCTTCGCGCGGGAGATGATGCGGCAGGAGGGCGGTACGGCGGTGTGGGCCGGATCGGCCGAACCGGCGTTGCTAGTAACCAAGGAGCGCGCGGCGGCGGCCAAGGTAGGAGTAACGGAGGCTGATTTGGCGATCGCGGACACGGGATCGCTGCTGATGGACGCCTCTCTGGCCGAGCGGCGCCTGGCTTCCACCTTGCCGGAGGTTCACATCGCGCTGACTCCGTTCAGCGGGCTGCGTGAGACGCTGGGCGAGGCACTGGCAGGCATTGACCCGCGCCGCGCGCGCTATCTGGCGGCGGTGACCGGCCCTAGCAGGACGGCCGATATCGAACGCGTGCTCACTATCGGCGTGCATGGGCCAGTGCGGCTCATCGTTGCTTTCTACGAGGAGAAAGCGGCATGAATACGGAGTTCCGGCAGTCGATTGAAGATGCGATATCGAATGCGAACCTGACGGGCGCGCTAGCGCGGTTCTCGGAAGCCTACCGCGTGAGCCGGGCACGGGCGTATGAGGGGATCGATTTCGAGGCGCTCCGCGCGAAGATCGCTGACCGGAAGGGCGCGGCGGCCGGGCACCTGAATGAACTGGCGGAGGAGTTCCAGCGCAACGCGGAAGCACTGGGCGCGAAGGTCTTCCGAACGTCCGATCCGGCGGCGGTGCGCGACTACATTCTGAACGTGGCGCGCGAGCAGGGCGCCCGCTGCATCGTGAAGTCGAAGTCGATGGCGTCGGAAGAGATCCACCTGAACGCGCACCTGCAGGCGGGCGGCATGGAGGTGTTTGAAACCGACCTGGGCGAGTGGATCATCCAGTTAGCCGGGCAGCGGCCCTCGCACATGGTGATGCCGGCCATTCACATGACGAAGGAGCAGGTGGCGGAACTCTTCAGCAAAGAAGTGGAAGAGCGGCTGGCGGCGGACATCCCCCGCCTGGTGAAGGTGGCGCGCGAAGAGTTGCGTGAGAAGTTCCTGCGGGCAGACATCGGCATCAGCGGTGCGAACATCGCCGTAGCCGAGACCGGCAGCCTGGTGCTGTGCACCAACGAGGGCAATGCGCGGCTGGTGACCACGCTGCCGAAGACGCACATCGCCGTTGTGGGCATCGAGAAGCTGGTGGAGAAGTTCGATGACATGCTACCGATTCTGCAGGCGCTGCCACGCAGCGCCACGGCGCAATTGCTCACCAGCTACGTGAGCATTATTACGGGTCCGGTGGAGAACCTGGACGGTAGCGAGAAGGAGCTGCACATCATCCTGATGGACAACCGCCGCACGGAGATGGCGGCGGATCCGGTGTTCAAAGAGGCGCTGCAGTGCATCCGCTGCGCGTCTTGCCTGAACGTGTGCCCGGTGTACCGGCTGGTGGGCGGACACGTGTTCGGCAAGGTATACACAGGCGGCATTGGCACAATTCTGACGGCGTGGTTCGATCACCTGAAGCAGTCTGAAGAGATCCAGAGCCTGTGCATTCAGTGCGGAGCTTGTAGGGACTATTGCCCGGGGCAGATCGACATTCCGGAGCTGATTCTGGAACTGCGCAACCGGATCAAGAACGAAGAGGGGCTGAAGCCGGCGGAGAAGGCGATCTTCGCGATTGTGAATCACCGCAAGGTGTTTCACGGCCTGCTGCGAGCGGCATCCATCGCGCAGAAACCGTTTGCCGACGACGGCATGATCCGGCACCTGCCATTGTTCCTGTCCGGAATGACGGAGACGAAAGCTCTGCCGGCGATCGCGGCCGAGCCGTTCCGAGACCGCTTTGCGAAGATCCAGCAACCGAAGTGCGTCGAGAAGGCGGCGATCTACGCCGGGTGTCTGATCGACTTTGCATACCCCGAAATCGGCGAGGCGATGGTGAAAGTGCTGAACGCGGCGGGCATCGAGGCCGTGTTCCCCGAAGAGCAGAGCTGCTGCGGCGCGCCCGCGAAATACAGCGGCGCGGTGGAAGCGGCCAAAGCCGGCGCGGAGGCCAACCGCAGAGCGTTTGCGCATGCAGACGTAAAGTGGATCGTCTCAGCGTGCCCCACCTGCACGGTGAGTTTGCAGCAGGAGCTGCCGCGGCAGACAGTGGACTTTTCAGTGCTGGCGCGCGAACTCTTCGAAGCCGGGCGGCTGAAGCTGAAGGCGGCGCCGGGCACGGTCACCTATCACGACTCCTGCCACCAGAAGCGCGCTCTACATGCCACCGAGCCGCCTCGCGAGATGCTGCGCGAAGCGGGCTACGAGATTGTGGAGATGTTCGAGTCCGACGTGTGCTGCGGCATGGGTGGATCGTATTCGGTGAAGATGCCGGAGGTGTCGGCGCAGATGCTGGAGCGCAAACTCACGCACATCCGCGCCACGGGCGCTCCGGATGTGGCGATGGACTGCCCGGGGTGCCTGCTGCAGATTCGCGGCGGGCTGGAGACAGAAGGCGCAGCGCCGCGGGTGAAGCACACGGCGGAGCGGTTGGCGGAGCGACTGGCGGAGTAGCTACCAGTTGGTGACGGATCCGTCCGGGCGGCGGTAGATGGGCGTGGGCTGCGCAGCTTCCGTGATCTCGGCCAGCAGCGGGAGTTGCTTTTCGTCGAAGGTGACGCCGAGGCCGGGACGGTCGTTCAGCCAGAGCTTGCCGTTCTTGAAATCGAAGCACTGCGGGAGATAAGAGAAGCCGGATGTGGCGCGCGGCAGCATCTCCATCAGAGCTGGTCCGGAGAAGGCGCCGCAGAGGTGGACGAGTGCGGCCTCGGAGATGGGTCCGGTGAAGTGCGGGATGAGACCGACGGAGTGCGTCTCGCACATGGCCATGATCTTGAGGAACTCGGTGATGCCGCCGACGTTGGGGACGGTGACGCGGGCGTAGTCGATGAGGTGGTTCTCCACGAGCATGTTGAGATCCCACTTGGAGCCAAACTGCTCGCCGACGGCGATGGGGACGGAGGTCTGCGGGCGCAGGACTTTGTAGAGATCCGGGTTTTCGGAGCGGACGAGATCTTCGACGAAGTAGGGAGCGAGGGGCTCGATCTGTTTCGCCAGGCGGACGCCGTCAGCGAAGTCGAAGCGAGTGTGCAAGTCCACAGCCCAGGCGCCGTCCTTGCCCACACCCTCGCGGACTTCGCGGCACATCTGCGCGGTGCGTTGCGTAGTTTCGAAGCGATCCCAGGGATTCGAGTCTGCCGGGCCAATGCGGAAGGCGCGGTAGCCGTCCTCGACGCAGGCGCGGGCGGTTTCGCGCAGAGAACCCTTGTTGGGATAGCCGGTGGCGTAGCATTCTACATGTTCGCGCGCGGCGCCGCCGAAGAGTTGATAGAGCGGCACGCCGAGGGCCTTGGCCTTGAGGTCCCACAGGGCCATGTCGAGCGCGCCCAGGGCGTGTAGCTTCTCGCGGCCGGCGGGATAGAAGTAGCCGCGGAAGACGATCTGCCAGTTGTCCTCGATGCGGAAGGGATCGCGCCCGATAAGAGCTGCGGCGCACTGTTCGAGAGTGTCCTTGGAGCCGCCTTCGCCTATGCCGGAGAGGCCGGCATCGGTTTCAATGATGACGACGTTGGTGCTCTGGTTGAACAGCGGCGGCACCTTGCTGGGCCGGCGCGCGGCGTCGCCGGGGGATTTGTAGCAGCGGACCCGTGTGATCTTCGCTTTCGGCAAGGCGGCGAATGAGGGAGCGGCCAGCGAAGCAGCCAGTGTGAGAAAAGTGCGGCGTTGCATGCAAGTCTCCAGGGTCAGTTGGGCCTGCGCCGGGCGAGGATGGAATCCAGTCTCGCGCGGAGTTGGGCTTTGATTGGAGCACTCGCTGGATCTGTGGCGAGATTCTTCATCTCGCGCGGATCGGCGGAGTAGTCGTAGAGTTCTTCGCCTTCCGAGCCGTTGTCCCACATGCTGTAGCGGTAGCGTTCCGTACGCAGTGAGTAGCCCATGACTTTTTGGCGCTGCACTTGAGTGACGGCGGGGTGGTCCCAGGCGGCGGTGGGTTTGTCGAGCAGGGGCAGGAGGCTGGCGCCGTGGAGATTGCCGGGGATGTCCTTCAGCCCGGCAAGCGCCGCGGCGGTGGGATAGAGATCGAGGAACTCGACGGTGCGGGGGCAGCCCTGCCCGTGGGCTTTGACGCCTGCGCCCGCGATGAGCAACGGAGTGCGCGCGGCGGGCTCAAAGACGGTCTGCTTCATCCACTGGCCGTGCTCACCCAACTGATATCCGTGGTCGCTCCAGAAGTAGATGGTGGTGTCCTGCTCCTGCTTGAGGCGCTTCAAGGCGTCCAGCACGCGCCCCACATTCGCGTCGAGAAAAAGAATGGTGGCGTAGTAGGCGCGCATCGCTTCGAGGCGCTGCTTTTCGGTTAGGCCCCAGTTTCCGGGCACGGTGAAGTAGGCCCACTTGGGCGCGATCTTCATCTCCCACTCTTCGAAGGGAATGAGTTTCACGCGATCCATGGGCACCATGTCGAAGTACTTGGAGGGCGCAATGTAGGGGCAGTGGGGCTTGTAGAAGCCGGCGCCGAGGAACCACGGCCGGCCCTTGTTTTCTTCCATCAGACGTATGATCTCGGCGGCCACTTTGCCGTCGGTGTGTTCTTCATCGCGGGCCGGGGATGAGTAGAAGGAGAGCGAACTGCCGACGCCACGTTTCGGGGTGTGGTTGGTGAGTTTGGGCTCCTCGTCCTTGTCGATGCCGCGGGGGTTGAAGCGCTGGTTCCAGCTGGGCGGATCGTCCAGGCCGTCCGTGCCGATCTGGCCTGGGTTGCCGTAGTGATACATTTTTCCGACCCTGGCGGCGAAGTAGCCGTTCTTCTGGAAGAGTTGAGGCAAGGTGACGACGTTGGGCAGGTTTTCACGAAAGTGGGTCTTTAGGTCGTAGACCTTGGTGGTGTCGGGTGCAAGGCCGGTGAACAGCGAGGTGCGCGAGGGGCTGCAGAGGGGAAACTGGCAGTAGGCGCGGTCGAAGCGGACGCCGGCGGCGGCAATCCGATCGATGTTCGGAGTGCGGACCACTGGGTGGCCGTAGGCGCTCAGACAGTGGTTGAGATCGTCGGTTCCAATGAAGAGCACATTGCGGGGCTTGCGCGGAGCAGAGAAGAGCGGCGCTGCGGCAGACGCCAAGCCGGAAGTAAGGAATGAGCGGCGGTTGAGCATTGGCCGGATTGTATCTCAGGCCGGCTCGATTCAGGGGTGCTATTTCTGGAAGACGGCGATGGCTTCGATTTCTACCAGGAGGTCGGGCCGGCAGAGGATGGCCTGAATGCCGACGGATGCAGGCAGGGGATCGAGGCCCTGCGCCGAGTAGAACAGGGTGCGTTCTTCGTTGAAAGCCGCGTAGTCGCGGTCGATGTCGCGGAGGTAGCAGGTGGTTCTGACGACGTCTTTCCAGGAGGCGCCTTCTGCTGCAAGCAGGCCGGAGATGTTGTGAAAAGTGCGCCGGAGTTGGGCGCGAAAGTCGCCGACGTGAACAGTGTGGCCGTGTTCATCGATGGAGGCCGTGCCGGAAATCAGAAGTACGGCGATGTTGCCGAATTCCAGCCGGATGCCGCGCGAGAAGGAACTGGGCTTGTTGTAGCTATAGGCCTCGTTGAGAACGGACAGATTGGTGATTTTCTTCTTCTCGATGGTAGTGGCCGCAGCGATCTGCGACAGCGCATCCTGCAGGTTCATGGAATCCGGCGTCTCCTCTGGCAGTTGAGCCCTAACTTCCCAGTATGCAACGAACTACCGGACCGCCGTTCGCGGCGGGGAGTTGTGGGGCAGCGGCTGGAACGGCAGCGGCGGCGGCCATCTGCTCTAGTAGGCGCCGCATTCCATGAGCTCGCGGAGTTCCGCCGGGTCTTGCGTCAGGCCCAGGGCGAGCATGAGGCGGATGCGCGCTTTGGCGGCGTTCAGGCTGCCGGCGAGGATGACACCTCGGGTGCGCAGGTCGTGGCCGCTGCCTTCATATCCATATGTATCCAGTACGCGGCCGTGGGCGCAGCGAGTGGCGATGACCACCGGCAAACCTGCGTCGAGGGCTCGCTGGATGGCGGGCACGGCCTCCGGGGTGACGTTGCCGCGGCCGGTGCCCTCGATGACGATGCCTCGGGCGCCGCTTTCGCGCGCAAAGTCGATGAAACGTGGGCCGGCGCCGGAGTACATGACGATTAGGTCGACGCGGGGCTCGAAACGGCCAGTCTCGATGGGATACCGGTGCAGCAGGCGTCGGCCGAAGATGACGCGATCCACATCCACCATGCCAAGTGGCCCGAAAACGGGGCTTTGGAAGGTCTCCAACTGTTGAGTGTCGGTCTTGGTGGCTTCAGAGGCGGCGTGAACGGTCTGGTTCAAAACTACAAAGACGCCCTGGCCGCGGGCTTCCGGGCTGAGGACGGCACGAATAGCGGCCGAGAGGTTGGCCGGACCATCGAAGCCGGGTTCGGAGATGGTGCGCATGGCGCCGACCACGGCGACAGGCTTGGAGCTTTGGTGGCGGAGGTCGAGAAGATAGGCAGTCTCTTCCAGGGTGTCGGTGCCGTGGGTGACGACGGCTCCGGCAAGATCTGGGCGCGACAACTCGCGGCGGAGGATTTCGGAGACGGCCCACATCCGGTCCAGGTGCATGTGGGGGCCGGGGTAGCTGCCGAATTCGAGGACTTCGAGATTGGCCAGTCGTTGCAGTTGCGGATCGTGCTGGAGCAGATCCGCCCCGCTGAGGGCTGGTACGGAGGCGCCCGTCAAGGGATCGAACCGCATTCCGATGGTGCCGCCAGTGAAGACGAGGAGGACTTTCTCCATGAACTCCCATTCTCTACCTACCCGAGGCGGACGAATCAACCGGAGAGAATCGTGAGGCCTCGGGCACTAGAGATTCAGGAGACGTGGAATTGGACAAGAGAGACGATCCGGGAGCCCGACTGGCCGCACTGTTCCGGCGGGCTTGCCCCGTATGCGGCTGCGACGAAGCCTGGCGCGCGCATCGCCGCACCTACCAGGACTGGCTTCTGAGTCTGATCGGCATCCGTCCCTTCCGCTGCAAAGGATGCGAGGAGAGGTTCCGCGCGATTCCGTTCTTGAGGGATCTGGCGTTCAACTCCCGGGAGCGGCGGGCTATTGAAAGACTCAGGGATCGTTCCGGCGCACGCCCGCCGGACTCTGTGATGGATGTAAGGACGAAGGCGATTGTGGCCGGGGCGATGCTCTGCGCGGCGGCTTGTTTGGCCTTCATGATATATCATCCGCTCGACTAGCATTATCAACACGTTAGCAACCTTCTCCGTTGGCGAAGATACGCGAAGTGACGCTGCTCCGGAGGCCAAGCTGATCGAGGCCATAAAAACTCTCGATTTGTCAGAGTGAAGGGCCTGGCTTCATACTCACATCTAATTCGAATGTTCAACCATGTCGGCGAGCCTCTGCGATAGCGGTGTTCGCAGCATTCGAACGCAACTCACCGCCTCCTCCCCGTCTCAGATGCCGGTGTTTCAATCCGAGAATCCGACAGACAAGGCAATTCGACATGAAATCCACGTGTTTCCTGACCAGCGCAATGTTCACGGCAATGGTGATGGCTCAGACCCCGGCTACGCCCCCGCCGGATCCCGCGCCAGCCCCCCCTGCTACTTCGTTCACATATAAGGGGTTTAGTGCCAGTGGTTATGTCGACAGCTTCTACAACCAGAACTTCAACGACCCGGCATCGCGCTACTCCCAACTGCAGGCCTTGAACATCACGGCAAACAAGCTGAGCTTGAGCAGCGTGACCGGTTCGTTCGCCTATGATCCTGCGCCGGTTGGATTCCGCGTGGATGTCGGATACGGCAGGACTTACGACAGCTTCTTCCTGAGTGAGCCGGTTCATACCGATTGGTCGCGCTACCTGTTGAACGCCTACGTCACACTGAAGCCGAAATCCTGGAAGGGACTGCAGTTCGATTTCGGCAAGTTCGTCACCAGCGCCGGAGCGGAAGTCACGGAATCGCACTTGAATTGGAACTACTCCCGGTCGCTGCTGTTCGCTTTTGGTCCCTACTACCACACAGGGCTTCGCGTGACGATGCCGGTGACTTCGAGTTGGACAGTCGGCGGCCAGATTGTGAACGGCTGGAACGTGGTGAAGGATAACAACTCGGCGAAGACCATGGGCTTCACCAGCGTGAACACCTTCAAGAAGGCCGCCTGGGCCAATACGTACTATGCGGGCCCCGAGAACACGGGGACAACGGCAGGCTGGAGAAACTTCTACGACACGGCCCTGACGATGACGCCGACCGACCGCATCTCGGCCTACGTCAACCTGGACATCGGGAACAATAAGTACGCCACCGGCGGTTCAGGCACCTTCTGGGGCCTTGCCGGCGCGGCGCGTTTCCAGCTGAACAAGTGGTTTGCCATCGCACCGAGGCTGGAATACTACAGCGACAAGGACGGCTTCTGGACCGGAACTCCGCAGTCCTTCAAAGAATTCACGACCACTGGCGAGTTCAAGCTCAACGACAGCATGATCACACGGTTGGAGTACCGGCGAGACTGGTCGGATCAGCCTTACTTCATGGTGGGCCAGGTTCCGTCAGCGTCGAAGCACCAGACCCTGCTGGTAGCCGGCGTGATGGTGGTTGTGCGGCCGGGCATGTTCAGCTTCGGGAACAAACCGAAGCCGTAGAGACCATCTCAATCGGACAAATCAGGGGTGCCGGCAGCGGCGCCCCTTCTTCTTGTCCGGCTCCGCCCCGGGAAGAAAGAGAGCAGCAGCGCCAAGCCCAGACCGGAGGCCAGCAACGCTCCGCCTACATAGACGGATTGAGGCCGGTAGCGGAAATCGATCTCATGCCGTCCGGCACTGGCTACCACGCCGCGCAGCGCGCCATAAACCGGGACAATCTTCGCTGGCTGGCCATCCACCGCGGCCTGCCAGCCCGGGAAATCGGTATCGGCCAGGATCACCAGCCCGCGGCATTTCATGTCCGCTTGGAGGCGGACCCGGTTGGGCGCGTACGAGAGGATGGCCACTGCATCGCCGCCGCAGGACTCCAACGAGGCTCCCTCATTCACCAGCACGGCGGTGGTGGCCGGATCGAACGACGGCTCACCGATGCGCAAACTCAAGTGTCCCGTGCTCGGAACGGATTCAACCAGGTGCACCGCCCGCGCGCGCGGCAGCGGATCCGTCACACGGAAAACGCTCATCGTCTGCCCCTGCCACGCCGGCTCGAGTGTGGGCAGATCAGGTTCCCTGCCGACATAGTGCGTGATGGCGAGCATGCGCTGCGCCTTTTCCGTATGGCGGCCCCACTCCAGCAAATTGCTGGTAACCCCCGCGGCGTATCCTTCGTGCTGATCAATGCCCGTGTAGTCGCCGAAGTTGAAAGGCAGAAGGCGGTCGTTCACGCGGACGCGCGTTGCGCCCGGTTGCTTCCTGAGATAGGCGGCGACATCCTCGCTCGACCTCAGCATGCTCACGGAAGTTCGGCCGCTCTCCTCGTAGCGGCTCTTCCATGGTTTGGTGAAAGCGAGGTGCCATTCCGTGAGCATCATCAAGAAGAGCAAGGCGGCCGTGGCATGGGCACTGAGCCTGCCTCGAGCGCGCTCCACGGCAAAGAAGCCGAGCCCCACGAAGCCGGAGAGCAGCGCGGCATCGGAGACGTCGGCCCGGAAGATGAGCGCGGCCACCAGGGTGAGGGCTCCCACGGCTCCGGCCACCGCGCCGATGCGCCGCGCGGCCTGCGCCCCGCGCCCCCGCAGAAACTGGTCCGCGCCGTACACCGCCAGCACCACCAGCGCGAAGTCCAACAACACCACGGCGCGGGAAGGCACGCGCGCCTTACTGAGCATCGGGATGATGGACGACAACCACCCGTGTATGGGCGTGAAGGCGCCCAGCGCAAAGATGGCCGCTCCGCCGGCCAGCAGGGCGAGGCCCCTCACCGTGCGCAGACGCCACATGGTGGCGATGGCCAGCGCTGCCAAGGCTACGGTGACAATGCCGAGAAAGGCGGAAGAGTCCGCATTGGTCCCATGGCCGGGAATGACGATACCGGCCAGGTTTCTAGGGGTGAGGCTGTAGACCGTGGCCGAGAGGTACGCAATTGGATCTTCCCAACGCACCGGGCCGTTGGCTGGGCCCCACCGCTGGGCCAACCTGCCGAATTCGATGGTCGGCAGCATCTGGCCGGCCGCGATCAAGCCCGTGACGGCCATCCACATCGCGCCCAGCAGAAGACGCCGGCAGAGCAGCCAAGCTGCCGCCACCGCAAGTGAGGTGAGCAGGGGAATCTCGTGGTGGCCGCTGAGCCAGGCAACGCCCATGAAAAGACCTGCGATTCCGGCCTGCCGCGGGCTGTTCTCGCGCATTGCTCGAATGGTGTGATGGGCGATAAAGGGAATCCAAATGGCGCCATTCAGCACGTCCAGCCAGGCAACGCTACCGGTGAATCCGGCGAAGGAGAACGCCGCGGCTCCCAGCAGGGAGGCGGTTCTCGAACGCTTCAGGCCACGGCATAACAGGTAGGCTCCCACCGCGGCAATGAAGTGAAGCGCGATGAAGTACCAGTTCAACGTGGTGAAGCGGATGTGCTTGTTCTCGTCCAGCGGCGCGGCCAGCATCAGGAGATTGAGGGGGTAGATGGGTCCGGGCTGCGTTTGCCCGATAAGCGGCTGTCCCATCCAGAGATGCGGGTCCCACAGCGGAAAGCGTCCCAGATGAAACTCGCGAGCCTGGAAATCCAGGCGAGGAATCTCCAGCCCAACCATGTCCGGGTGGTCGAACCAGACGTATTCCTCCAGCGGCCGTGTGAGCTTCCAGTAGAAGCCGGCGGTGAGCAGAGCAAGGAATATCAGTGCGATGAGCGAGCGACGCATGCCGGTGTGAAACTTTCCGTACGGTAACACGGCAGGCCGGCGCAGCGGTCCTGAGGGGGGAAACGCCAGCGGGATGGTGGGCGGTGAGGGTCACGATCCCCCGACCTCCTGCTTGTAAGGCAGGCGCTCTAACCAACTGAGCTAACCGCCCCGCTTCTTTGAGTGTAACCCGAGGACGGCTGGTTTCAATTCCCGATGTAGCGCGAATAGAGGCTCCGCGCCAGGCCAGGATCCTGCGTGCCCTTGATAATGGCCCGGCCATCGGGGAAGACAGTCAACTCGTAGGGAGGGGAGACAAAGCGCAATGCGAAGCCATTCTGGCGCGCTTCGCCCAGCGGGGCGAGGCGCGCGGCGAGGGCCTCGAGGTCGATGGGGCGCTTGCGATCGTGAATCTGAACGGCATTGCGGCCGCAGAGGCTGATGGGGGGCCGCGATTCGCCGTTCAGATGCCGGCAGGAGCGCTGCGCGCAGGCCGGGCACTCCGGATCTCGCGCCGGCATCGTTATCTGCCGGGTGGTGCCCGTCCAGGCGTCGAAAGTCGTGATGCGCGGCTCGACGGAGTTGCCGGCAAGGAGACGGAACGCCAGAGAAACCTGCCAGGACGCAACCAGTGAGGTGATGGTATTCAGCACGCCGGCGGTCTCGCAAGTCGGCTGCGGGCCCGAGGGCGCCTCCGGGTAGATGCACTCAAAGCAGGCTGTGAGGCCAGGAATGATGGGCATGGACAAGCCATAAGATCCGACGGCGCCGCCGTAGATCCATGGGATGGCGCGGTCCACAGCCAGGTCGTTCAGCAAGTAGCGGGTTTCGAAGTTGTCCGTGGCATCCAGAAACAGGTCAGCCCCCTCGGTCAGCTCGGCCGCGTTGTCCGGGGAGAAATCGGCCACCAGCGGGCGGACCTCGATGGAAGAGTTGATCCTTGCGATGGCCTTGGCGGCAGCCACGGCCTTGGGCATCGCCTCAAGCGCGTCGGATTCCTCAAACAACCACTGGCGCTGGAGATTGCTCATCTCCACATAGTCGCGATCGATCAGGAGGAGGCGGCCGACGCCGGCCCGGGCCAGCGCCCCGGCCTGGAATGCCCCCAGCGCTCCGCAGCCGATCACGGCCACGGTAGAGCGGGCGAATCGTTCCTGGCCCTGCTCTCCAAGGCCCGAAAAACGGATCTGGCGGCTGTAGCGTTCCCTCTGTGGGTCAGGCATCTATCTTAATCGTATCAATGGGGGTTGTTAAGATGACAATCAGTGATCGGGCTCAAAACACCCGGAGCAGTGTTCGTGTGTCTGCTGATAGGAGCGGCGGCGGCCGGTCAGTCGCGGCTCGCTTCCTACTACGGGCAGAAGATCGCCGAGATCACGTTTGAACCCAAGAATCAGCCGCTCACGCGGGACCAGATCGGCTTGAGTTTGCAGATCCGCCCCGGCGACATTCTCACCGAAGTGAGTCTCAGTAAAGCACTTGAGAGGGTTTGGGCCACCGGACGTTACAGCGACATCGTGGTTGAGGCCGCCTCCACAAACGATGGAGTCAGCCTGACGTTCCACACCAAGCCGGCCTTCTTCAACGCCGCTGTGACGGTTGAGGGAGTGCAGGAACCGCCCAACCCGGCGCAGCTTACGAACAGCACCAAGCTCAACCTCGGCGATCCTTTTGACGAGCGCCAACTGCCCACGGCGGCAGACAGCCTGCTTTCCGTGTTGCGCGCCAACGGCTTTTATTCCGCGAAGGTCTCCTACACCACCATGGAGAAGCCGGAGACCGAGGAGATGAACATCCGCTTCGTAGTGGAGCCCGGACCGCGCGCCCGCCTCACAGCTCCCCAGTTTGAAGGCAACCTGGCGATCCCGCAGAAGAAGCTCATCAAACAATCCGGCTGGCAGCGCTGGTACGGCCTGCGCGGTTGGCATGAACTCACCGACTCGCGCGTTCAACGCGGCGTGAACAAGATTCACGATCTCTACCGCAAAGGCGGTTACCTGCGGGCCAGCATCCGCCTCACTGAACTGGCCTTCGATCCTGCGTCCCTCACCACCTCTCCACACCTGAAGATCGAAGCCGGCCCCATGGTTCGCGTCAAGGCCGAAGGCACGAAGGTCAGCGACGCCGATCTGCGCAGGTTGATCCCCATCTTCCAGGAGCGAACCGTGGAGCGGGACCTGCTGGTGGAAGGACAGAAAAACCTGGTGGACAAGTTCCGCAATATGGGCTATTTCGACGTCAAGGTGACCTTCTCTCAACCCGAAGAGACTCCTGGCGGAGATCAGTTGATTCGCTACCAGGTGAATCGTGGCGCGCGCTACCGCCTGGTTCAAGTCCAGGTGCAGGGGAACAAGTACTTCACCGACCAGACCATCCGGGAGAGGTTGACCATTGCGCCTGCCAGCTTCCCGCGCTATCGCCGCGGCAACTTCAGCCCTGACCTCCTCGATCAGGACCGTGCGGGCATCGAAGCGCTCTATCGCTCGAACGGTTTCCGCAACGCCGTGGTGAAAACCTCTGTGGAGCGCAACTGGAAGGGCAAGCCGACAGACATTGCGGCGCGGTTGGAGATCGAGGAAGGGCAACAGTGGACGGTGGAGGAAGTTGAACTGACGGGCGTCGATCTCAAGCTGCTCGATCAGATCAAGGACCTCATCGGCTCCTCGGTGGGCCAGCCGTATTCACTGGAAGCAGTGGCCGTGGATCGCGACAATATTCTCAACTGGTACTTCAATAACGGCTACCCGGAGGCCACCTTCGACGCCACCACGACTCCCAACGAGAAAACCCGCCAGGTGAAACTTCGCTACCTCGTGCGCGAAGGCCGGCGCAACTTCGTGCGTGAAGTGCTGGTGAGCGGATTGGCGTCCACGCGGCCGGATCTCGTGATGCAGCGCGTCATCCCTAAGCCCGGCGCACCACTTTCGCAGAGCGAGATGGTGGAGACCCAGCGCCGACTATATGACCTGGGCATCTTCGCCAAGGTCGACGTGGCGGTGCAAAACCCGGAAGGCCGTGAGAGAAACAAATACGTGGTCATGCAGCTGGAAGAAGCGAAGAAGTACTCGCTCAACCTCGGATTTGGCGCTGAAATCGGCCATATCGGAGGAGGCAACAATCTGCAGGCGCCCGCCGGGAGCACGGGCTTCTCTCCCCGCGCGCTGATCGGACTGACCCGCTCGAACATTTTCGGCCTGGCCCACACCGCCAACGCCACGCTCCGCGTCTCCAACATCCAACAACGCCTCCTCGCCAGCTATATCGCTCCTCAATTCCGAGGAAACGAGAACACGAACCTCTCGTTCAGCTCTCTGCTGGACCGCTCGCGGGACGTCCGCACATATACCTCGGCTCGCACCGAGAGTTCCGTACAGGTGGGCCACAAGATCTCCAGGACGCTCAACTTCCAATACCGCGCTACGGCCCGCTTCGTCTTCATCGACGAGGCCAGTCTGGCGATCGACCCCAGTCTCATTCCCGTGTATTCGCAACCGGTGAAGACGATTGCGGTTTCAGCCTCGCTGGCGCAGGATCACCGGGACGATCCCATCGACTCCCATAGCGGCTACTACAACACCGTGGACTTTGGATTCGCCCCGCGCTTCGCCGCATCCAGCACCAACTACACGCGGCTGGTGATGCGCAACTCCACGTACCACCCCATCACCCGCGAAGTCACCTTCGCCCGCTCCACCAATTTCGGTTGGCTGTACAATCTCTCCAACGAGCCAGTGCCCTTGCCGGAGAACTTCTACGCCGGAGGCGCTTCCACTCATCGCGGCTTTCCCGACAACCAGGCCGGCCCTAGAGACCTGGTCACCGGCTTCCCCATCGGCGGCCAGGCATTCCTGTTCATGCAGCACGAGCTACGTTTCCCGCTCATCGGGAAGAGTGTGGGCGCCGTGCTCTTTCACGACATGGGAAACGTCTACTCGAAGTTGGATCGAATGAGTTTCCGGTATAAACAACGCGACGACCAGGACTTCGACTACATGGTGCAGGCGTTTGGCATCGGCTTTCGCATCAAAACGCCCGTCGGACCCATCCGCCTGGATCTGGGCTATGCGCCCAACTCGCCTCGGTTTGTGGGATTTGAAGGGACACGCGACGAACTGATCAGCGGCGGCGGCCGGTATAACGTGCCGCAACGCGTGAGCCCTTTCCAGTGGCACTTCTCGATCGGGCAGACGTTCTGATGAAACACTACGGCATCATCGCTGCGCTCTTTCTCGCCCAGTTGGGATACGCGGGCGAGATCATAGATCGCGTCGCTGCCACTGCCGGTCAGCAGATTGTGACGATGAGCGCCGTACTGCGCCAGATGCGGCTGGAATCGCTCGCCTCCGGCACGCCGTTTCGGGACACGGAGGAGAACCGCCGCAAAGCAGCTTCCCGTCTGGTGGATCAGGGCATCGTTCTGCGGGAGATTGAGCTGAGCCGTTACGTCCAGCCGACCCTGGCCGAAGCCGAAGCCGCGCTGGAGTTGTACCTCAAGGATACGCGCCAGGAGAAGGGGAAATTCATCGAGCAGGTGGCGATCGCCGGGTTTACCGAAGACGAGTTCCTGCGGGACCTCCAATGGCGCCTCAGCGTCTCGCGCTTTGTGGACTACCGCTTCTCCGCCGGGGTCCAGGTGACGGAAGAGGAAGTGCAGTCCTATTACCAGAAAGAGTTCGCCGCCAGGCAGAAGGCTATCTCTCCCGCCGCGCCGCTTCCTCCGCTCGAGGAGGTGCGCGAGAGAGTCCTGCGGATCGTCACCCTCACCAAGACAAACTCCTCCATGGAGCAATGGTTGGCGCGGATGCGCGAACAACTCGGGGTGCGCTACTTCGATAAGGCCTTCCGGGTGGGGGTGCCGGAACGATGAGACGCTGGGTCACAGCCGGGTTGATTGCCCTGGGCGCATTGGCGGTGCTCGGCATTGGCCTCTCGGAGTTCGCCCAGTCGGATTGGGTCCGCGAGATACTGCGCCGCAAAGTCGTAGCGGCCGTCGAAGCCGGCACCGGCGGCAAGTGTTCTATCCAATCTCTGCGAGTGGACCTGCTCCGGCTGCGGGCACAGGTGGATGGATTCGTCCTGAAGGGCAGGGAGCGCGCGGGACAGCAGCCATTCATCGCCGTGCAGCGCGCCGATGCCACGCTGAAAGTCCTCTCCTGGTGGGGCCGCTCTTTCCGGTTGAACCGGCTGGCGTTCCAGAAGCCGCAGGTTCGCATCTATGTGTATGCGGACGGAAGCACGAACATTCCGGACAACGGCAAGCCACGCATGAGCGGCACGGTGATGGAGGACTTGATCCGCTTGCAGATCGGGCAACTGGAAATCGGCGACGGCCTCTTTGAGTTCGACCGCCATGAGCGGAAGTTCGAGCTCAAGGCGGAAGGCCTGGACCTGCGCCTGGCCTACGACGCTCCGCGCCCGCGCTATCGAACGCTGCTTTCCGCCCGGCAGCTCTCATTGCCCGGCGGCATCCGGACTTCCGTCGGGCTCGAAGCCTGGCTGGAGGGCAATCGGATTGCAGTGTCGAAGGCCGAATTGAAAATGGGGGAGAGCCGCGTGGAACTCTCCGGCGCGTTGGAGGATTTCCGCCAGCCGAGGATCCACGCAGGATTCAGCAGTGCGATTCAAATGCGGGATGTCGAAATCAGCCCAGTGCGCGAGGGCTTCCTGCATGCGGGCGGCGAGGTCACCTACGACGGGAAGAAGGGGCTGGTGTTGACAGGGGATCTCCGCGGTGAACAGTTGGGCTACCAGTCGCGCGACTTCCAGATGCGTCGCGTCGCGCTCTCATCGCGCTACCGCTTGACTCCCAGTGAACTGGATCTCGACGGCCTGTCGATCACGAGTCCTTATGGCAATTGGAATGGAAAGGGCGCAATCCAGGACTGGAGTGTGTTCCGTCTGGAAGGGGAAACCTCCGAGGTGCCGCTCTCTGCGTTACAGGCCCTGTGGACCGACGAGCCCTATGAGTGGAACGGAATCTTCTCCGGAGAGTTGCAGTTCTCGGGCGAACTGGCGGCGGGTGGCCTGCGCCACGCCGTGGTGACGGCCCGGCAGGATGTGGCTCACGCGGAGGGTCAGATGCCTCTGCAGGGGAGCCTGGATGCAGTTTGGCGGCAGGATTGCGCCTGCATCGAATTCGCCTCATCCTCCCTGGCCGCCGCTTCGGCGCGGCTGAACTTCCAGGGAGTGCTGGGCCAACGAATGGAAGCCGCGCTCCTCGCCACCGGTCTGGAAGGCATTGAGCCGGCCATCGGACTGTTGATGCGCCGCGCGGACTACCGGCTGCCGGTGGCACTCTCCAACGGCGTAGCGCGTGCCAATGTGATTGTCACCGGCCCCCTGGACGCGCCGCAGATCGACGGTCATATCTCGGTCTCTAATCTCGCCATGGACAACAGCATCTTCAACCAGGTGGACTCCGCGTTTCGTCTCTCCGGCAGCCAGTTGGAGCTGAAAGACGTAAAGGCTCGTCGCGAGTCTGTACGGGTTCTCGGTGAACTGTCGCTGGGCCTGCGGGATTGGGGTGCGGAGTTGGATAGTCCTCTTTCGGCCAGGCTCGAACTGCAAAATGGCGACTTCGGGAACCTCTGCCGGTTACTCAAGGTTCCAATGGAGACCAGCGGACAGTTGGATCTTTCTGTGAACCTCTCCGGAACCCTGGGAGAGCCACACGGCACGGCTCACACCGAATTGCGCAGCGCGCGCCTCGGAACGGAGCCGATTCAGAAGTTAACCGGCGATGCGTCCATGTCGAAGACTGGCGCCTGGCAGCTCAAACTGGACCGCGAGCAGACGCGATTGGAGGTTCATGGAGATTGGAATCACCCTTCGGGGGATTTCAAGAATGGCTCCATCGCATGGAAGGCCGCGCTTGCCGGACTCGCGCTGAAGGACTGGGATTGGGCCAAGGTCCCGAGCTTGCCTCTCGACTCCACCTTGTCAGGCGAGTTTTCAGGCCAGGCTACGGTTACCGAAGGTGAGCTGGACATAAAGTCCGTCCAAGGCTCTCTTCAGGCTCCGGCACTGCGGGCGGGTGAAGGCCAGATGGGTGCGGTCAAAGCCATGGTGGAAACCAAGGGCGGCGTAGCGATGGTTTCCGCCACCATGGCCATGCCACAAGGGGTGGCGGAGTTGAACGGCAGTCTGCATTTGAAAGGGAACTACGATTCCGAAGGGGTCGTCAGGATTCCACGGCTCACCTTCAGCCAGATCAAGGCGTTGATGAGCGTGCCTCGCGACCAGTGGCCGGTGCGAGGCTTCCTGGATGGCGAACTCCGGTGGCGCGGGCCGCTGCGCGAGCCCAAGAAACTGACCGCCGAGGCCACAATCAGGCAGTTCCAGGTGCGGCCTCGTCAGATTGATCTTCCCGAGGCGCAGGTGGACACCAGCGAACTCGTTCTTCGGAATAGCGGCCCCCTGGTTCTTACCTTGGATGCCACGGCCGTCCGCGTTCGCTCGGCCCGCTTCACCGCTCTGGAAACGGATCTCCAGTTGACCGGCGCTTATCTCTCAGGCACCCGCCTTCCTTGGAACCTCGATGTTTTGGGCAAGGCGAACCTGGCGGTGCTCGGCTCGTTCTACAGGCAGTTGACGGCCGCCGGCTCGGCTCAGGTCACCGCGTCCCTTCGCGGCGCCTCTGCCGATCCTCAGATGAGCGGCAAAATGACCATCAACAACGCCGCGTTCTATCTGCAAGATGTGGCGTACGGCATTGAGAAGGTGAACGGCTCCATCTTCTTCGAAAAGAACCGCGCCAATATCGAGAAGCTCGATGGCGTCATGGGCGGCGGCCAGTTCAGCTTCACCGGCTTTGCCGGCTTCACGCGCGGCGAACTCGCCTACCGTTTGCAGATGAACACCACCAACGTCCGCGTTCGGTATCCGGAAGGGGTCAGCACCACTCTCGATAGCGAACTCGCGCTCACCGGTTCGGCGGCCCGCAGTCTTCTCTCCGGCACCATCACCATCAAGCGCAGCGGCTTCATCGTCTCCGGAGACCTGGCCAGCACAGTCGGCAACACCGGCAACCCCATCTCCTCCACCGCGCTGCAGAATGAATTTCTGCGCAATCTCCAGTTCGATGTGCGGGTTCGCTCGGCTCCCGATGCCGTGCTCATCAGCAACTACACCTCCGACCTTCAGACGCAGGCCGACTTGCGCTTGCGCGGCAGCCCCGCCAAGCCTGTTCTCCTCGGCAGCGTCAAGGCCAACCAGGGCCAGGTGAACTTCTTCGGCAACAACTTCATCATCTCCCGCGGCGAAGTTCTCTTCTACAACACCGCCGTCGTCCAACCCCAACTGGATCTCGACCTCGAAACCCGCGTGCGCGGCATTACCGTCTACCTGAACGTCAACGGACCGCTCAGCCGTCTGAACGTCACCTACCGCTCTGAGCCTCCTCTGCAATCCTCCGAAATCCTGGCACTGCTCACCGTCGGACGCGCGCCTACCTCCACCAGCAGAACGGCCACCACTTCCGACAGCATCCGAAGCCAGACCGTCATGGAGAACTCTGCCGCCTCAAACACTCTCCTGGGCACGGCGCTGAGCGCCGGCCTCAACAGCCGCACGGAACGCTTCTTTGGCGCCAGCCGCATTCGCATTGATCCTAACGCCGTCGGCGTGGACAACCTGCCCCAGGCGCGTCTCTCCATCGAACAGTCCATCTCGCGCGACATCACGCTCACCTACATCACCAGCCTCAACAGCTCCAAACAGCAGGTGGTGCGGCTGGAATGGGACATGAGCCGGCAGTGGTCCATCATCGCCATCAAGGACGAAAACGGAGCGTTCGCCGTGGATTTCCTCTTCCGGAGGCGCTTCAAGTGAAGATGCGGCTGCGGGCCAACCAGAATCGCCTGAAGGTGGAGCACAGCATCATCGACGGCCTGCGTCCGGTGTTGGAACGCATTCTGGAGCGCGAAGAGATCCGTTCCATCATTCCCGGCGTCATCCGCCAGGTGCGTGACGCGCGCGGCGCTGTGAAGATCCGCATCACCGTACCGGTGCAGAACGGTTGG